>JAMDBZ010000050.1 GCA_023488945.1 Deltaproteobacteria bacterium | reverse complement strand
AGCAACCGGACCGGTCCTCCCGAATTTCGGAGGAGAGAAGAGGTTGCGCCGTCGAGGACCCCCAGGACCCGCCGGAGGATCTTCGCGATCCACTTTTTATGGGGGTAGTTGCGGACCCTGGACAGGGCCCGAAGCTTCCGAGGCGCCGGCCCGCGCGGAGGAGTTCCGACTGGGCGGCCGAGCCTGCGGCCGAGCGGAGGTGGGCCGCACGGCAGGCCGCGTGGGCATATACGACCAGGAGGACGATGGCCGGCAGGCATACGGCCAGTTCCACGAGTGCCTGCCCGCTTCTTCCGGACAGTCTCACGGGTGCTTCCTTTCATCGGTCAATCGGGACTTCCATGTCATTGCGGCGGCATCCCCGCCGTGCGGTTCGGCGGTCGCTTCCGAGGCGAAGCGGACTTTCCCGATCCAGTCGGCCATCGGGACCGGCAAGGTCTCGGCGGTTTTCCCCCCGGCGAAGCGGATTTTCTGCCGCCGGGGGAAATCGTCCTCCGGGACCAGCAACCGGACCGGTCCTCCCGAATTTCGGAGGAGAGAAGAGGTTGCGCCGTCGAGGACCCCCAGGACCCGCCGGAGGATCTTCGCGATCCACTTTTTATGGGGGTAGTTGCGGACCCTGGACAGGGGGCCGAAGGCGTCCGCGAGGGTCAGCGGCGGCCCGGGCTTCACGTGAAGCTCGAGTGTGGTCTCCGCGTCGTGCCTTCCCGCCGGGTTGAACGGGTACAGCGAGCCCACGATCCCCTGTTTTCTCGAAAGCGTTGCCGTCTCGGCGATCACGAGATAGGGAACGGCCTTCCTGATCGTATCGGCCCACTCCGAGAATTGACGGGCGCATTTCCAGTAGGAACGGATGAGCCGGGGCGCCCGTTTCGAATAGGCGGCAAAAGCCGGCCATCCCCCGAAGAGAGCGGAGATAGCCAGCGCGGCCCAGATAGCGCAGATCCAGCGGATCGCGCCGAGGCACTGGAGGATCCCGTTGTTCAGGGTTGCAATGATATTGAGCCCGCGCGCTTCCCATGTGGCGGCGGAGAGTGCGATCGAATCCACCGCGTTGGCGATCCCGACCTTCTCGCTTCCCAGGTGGCAGAAGCGGACCGTCGCGAAGATGAGCGACAGGATGACGGCGACGGTCGTGACGAGAAGGAGCGCGGCCTGGCCGCGTTCTCCGCTTCGGAGCCTGGCGATTTGGCCGGGGAACAGCGACATCATCGTCATTCCACCGTGACCCAGCGGGTGGTCTTGAGCGCCAGGTAATACCTGTTTCCGATCTGGGTCTTTTCCCCCGGCGCGACCGCGTAGAGGACCCGGTCGACCCAAGGGACGACGAGCTCGAACCAGTGGGTGAGGCGGACCTGGAAGGCTTCGCCGGCTACGGCGTGCCGAAGTGTCCCGGCGCGGCCGTTCCGGGAAAAATCGATTTTTGTCATCGCGGCATCCGCCCATCGGGCGCCCGGACGGTTCCGGCACAGGAGCGAAGCCTCGGCCAGGGCGGCCGATTGGGCCGTCCGGATGTCCGTCCGGGCGTTGAGCGCGAATTTCCGGGCGGCGAAATGGGCCGCCGTCTCCACGGCTCCCCGGCCGGCCCAGAGGAGTGCCAGCTGGATCGTCGCGAAGAGCAGAACGGCCAGGATCGTCCCGGCGGCGAGGAACTCTACCACGGCGGACCCCCGCTCACTTCGAAGCCGCATAGTCGGAGAGCGTCTTGATGTTCGTCTCGGACTTGGCTTTCGTCGCGAGCGACTTGACCTGGCCGGTGGCGCTCCCGGACATAGCCGCGATGATGGCGTGGAACTGGTTCCGGAGCTGATTCCCGAAGATGTTGACGATTCCGATGGCGGCGATCGCGACGAGGGCGACGATGATGATGTACTCGGTCAACCCCTGCCCCTTCCTGTTGCCGATCCTCCCCTTGGTAGCCATGCCGATCCTCCTTTCAAGGAAGTTGGAATGGCCGACGGTTACGCAAGGGGTGTTCCGGAGGAGGGGTGGCTCGCGGATCCCGGAAAACTCCGGAAGATCAAATGGTTGTGTTTCGTGTTGGGTGCGCTGGAAGGAAGGGCGCCGTTGAACGGTCCGAAATCAGGTCCTTCAGTCCTATCCCCGGTCGAACCCGGGGGCGCGGATTCCGTACTTCTTGAGCTTCTCGAAAAGGGTCGACTTGGCGATCCCGAGCTCCCTGGCCGTCTTCGTCTTGTTCCATTTCTGCCGGGAGAGTTCCGCGAGGATGTTGTTCTTCTCGGCCTGCTCCCAGCGGGAGAAGGCGCCGTCGCCCGGGACTTCAAACGCGGATGAGCCGGGCGTCTGCGGGATCAGGAACGAGAAGTCCTCCGGCAGAAGGGTGGACCCCGATCCCATGACGGCGGCCCGCTGGATCGCGTTGCGCAGCTCCCGGACATTGCCCGGCCAAGCATATGCCAGGAGGAGTTCCTCCGCGGCGGGAGCGATCTCGAGGTCGCATCTGTCGAGTTTCAAAGCGATGTCCGACAGGAAGTGGCGAGCGAGGGGCGCGATGTCGTCCCGGCGTTCCCGGAGGGGAGGGACCGATATGGACACGGCGCCGATCCGGAAATAGAGGTCGTCCCGGAACGTCTTCCTTGTCAGTTCCTCACGGAGGTTCCGGTTGGTGGCGGCGAGGATCCGGACATCCACCAGCAGCGTCTCGTTTCCCCCGACCCTCTTGATTTCCTTTTGCTCGAGGGCGCGGAGGAGCTTCGGCTGGAGCGAGAGCGGAAGCTCGCCGATCTCGTCCAGGAAGATGGTCCCCGTGTGGGCGATCTCGAAAGCTCCGCGGCGCTGGGCCGTCGCCCCGGTGAATGCGCCTTTCTCGTGGCCGAACAGCTCGCTCTCGATCAGCTCGGGCGAGATCGCGCCGCAGTTTACCACCACGTACGGTTTCTCGCTCCGGTCCGACGTGTCGTGGATGGCCCGGGAGACGAGCTCCTTGCCGCTGCCGGTTTCTCCCTCGATGAGGACGGGGAGTTCCGATTTTGCCACCTTTTCAATGGAATAGATAAGCTTTTTGATATTCGATGATTGCCCAATGATACCGAATGAATCGGATGAGGTTTCGGTCCTTCTGGGTTTTGCAGGCGCACGATGGGCCGGTTCCGAGGAATCGCCGGGGGGCACGGTCGGCGGCTCCGACGACGATGCCGCGGTCGGCCCGCTCCGATGGAAATGGATCCGGTAGGGCCCGATCCGAAACGACAGGTTGTCCTCGAGGAGGAGCTGCTTGACCGGTTTTTCGCCGACGAACGTCCCGTTCCGGCTCGTGTCCGCGAGGAAATATTGCTCGCCGACCCGGAAAATTCGTGCGTGAAGCCGGGAGACCGAGGGATCCGGGAGGAGGAGGTCGGCGTCGCGGCCGCGGCCGATCCGGACTTCTTTCAGCCCCAGCCGGATTTCCACACCCATCCCGTTGCTCAATGATACGGACAGCTTCGCCGTGTTCTCGGCAAGGATCATCCGGTTACCCTCCGGGAGTTTCGGGCAAAGACAGCAAACGGGATGCCGAAAAGATACCCTATCCCGGCCCGGTGCGCATCCATTTCCGGAGGACGAGGACCAGAAGCGGGACGAGGATCTGGAAAACGGCCCCCGCTTCCGACGGGATGTTCCCGGATCTGCGGCCGGAGGCGACCGCACACCCGCCTCCACCTCCCCCCCCTGAGGACGCTGCGGAAACCTGAACCTGGGCTTCGGCCGAATAGGAACCGCCCGAGGCATCGAAGGAAAGAAGCCGGTAACGGTAGGTAGCTCCCGCGGTCACCGAGTTGTCCGTGTACGACGTGACGGTCGACCCGACCTGGTCGATCTGCGCGAAATCGACGACGGGGCCGTCCTTGCGCTCGATCCGGATCCCCGTGCCCGTCGACTGATTGGTCCACGACAGTTGAACCTGGGACGAGGAGAGTGCGGTGGCGGTAAGGTTCGTCGGCGCTGCGAGAGCAGACGGATGAAACTTCCCCCACCATGT
>JAMDBZ010000028.1 GCA_023488945.1 Deltaproteobacteria bacterium | reverse complement strand
GTTAAGGTCCTGGCAAGCCGAATCATCGTGCCGGATGCCTCGGTCATCCTGAAATGGGTCTTCACCGGTGCCGAGGAGAAGGACAGGGAACAGGCCGATGCGATCCGGTCGGGGTGGCTGGACGGCCGGCTGGAAATCGTCCTTCCCCGTCACTGGGCCTTCGAAGTCGGCAACGTGATCGCGCTCAAGGATCCCGGGCGCGCCGGCGAGCTGATGGACGTTCTGATCGGGTACCGGTGCGCCGAGGAGGAGACGACGCCCGATCTGTGCCGGACGGCCTTCGGGTTGACGAGAGATTTCGGGGTGACGTTCTACGACGCCGCTTACCATGCCGTCGCGCTTCGGCGGAACGGCACGTTCGTCACCGCGGACGAATCATACTGCCGCAAGGTCTCCCGGAAGGGCGGAGTCGCCCTGTTGCGAGACTGCGGGCCCGATCTCGCGTGAAGATCAAGTTGCACCCCCACGCGAAGGAGCGACTGCGGGAGCGCGGGGCGACGGAAGGCGAGGTTGTCGCGACGATCGAGGGTGGAGAACGTTTTGCCGCCAAACACGGCAGAACGGGGTTCCGCCGCAACTTTCCGTTTGAAGGCGAGTGGAATTACAGGCGATACTCGACAAGACAGGTTGAAGCGTATGCCGTTGAAGCGGAAGATGGTTGGCTGGTGATAACCGCAATCGTGAACTTCTTTTGAGAGAGGAGTTGTGATGAAGCTTAGTTTCGATCCGAAGTATAACGTCGCATACATACGTTTTCACGAGAAGCAGGGCCAGGTGACGACTATCAAGATCAGTGATGACATGAATGTCGATATCGCCCCGGACGGGACCGTGTACGGTATCGAATTGCTGAACGCAAATGCGCAACTGACCGGAGACCAAGGCGCATTGATTGTGGAATCCGGTGGCCTGCGCCGGAAGATACGCCTTGTGGCGTGAAACTCGGAAGATTCCCCGCTTGTGCAGGTCTTGACGATTCCCTGCGTCCTTTCAGGAAGGTGATGATGATACCGACAGTCCGCGCGGCCGGAAGGGCCGCCATGATCCTCGCTTTGACGATCGGAGTTCTTTTCGGCGCCGCATCGCCGTCGGCCCAGGCGGCTACCGCGGCCGGAGCGGCGATCGCACAGCCGCTCCCCGGTCCGGCGCTGGCCCAGGCCGCCCCCGCATCCCCGTCCGCCCTCCCCCCGGGCGTCACCCCCCAGCAGCTCGACGCGGCGAAGCAGGCGATCCAGTCCGGCGCGCCCCTGTCGCCGGAGACGCAGAAGCTCCTCGAGTCGCGCCCCGACCTCAAGAACCAGTTGCCCGAAGAGATCCGGAAGAAGCTGGAGGAGCAGGAAGCGGAGAAGGGCAAGCCGCCGGCGAAGCCCGAAGGCGCCAAGACGCCGGAGCAGGCGGGGACCTTGCCGCCCTACGACTGGCGGACCTCCGTTTACGTCGGCGGCCTCTTCTCCAAGCGGCTCCGGGAGGCCGAGATCCGGACGATGTCCCACTTCGGCCACGAGCTGTTCTCCCCGAAGCCGGGCGGCTTCGCGGTCCTCGAAAACATGCCGGTCGCCCCGGATTACGTCATCGGCCCGGGCGACGAGATCGTCGTCAAGATGTGGGGCCGGATGGAAGGGACGCAACGGATGACGGTGGACCGCGACGGCAAGATCTTCTTCCCGAAGATCGGCTCCCTCTACGTCGCGGGCAAGACCTTCTCGGAGCTGAAGGGGTTCCTCAAGGGGAAGGTCTCCAACATCGCCGAGGTCTCCTCCGACGTCACGATGGGCCAGATGAAGGGGATCCGCGTCTCCGTCATCGGCGAGGTCCGCATGCCCGGCTGGTATAACGTCAGCTCCCTTCACACGGCGCTCCAGGCGCTCTTCCTGGCCGGCGGGGTGAAGGACATCGGGTCGCTCCGGCGGATCGAGCTGCGCCGCAACGGCCGCGCCGTCGAGACGATCGACCTGTACGACTTCCTCCTGAGAGGGGAAACCCGCTCCGACACCACGCTGCTCCAGGGGGATTCGGTCTTCGTCCCGGTCGTCGGAAAACTTGTCGCGATTACCGGCGAAGTGCGCCGCCCGGCGATCTACGAATTGAAGGACGAAAAATCGCTTGCCGATCTCGTGAAGATGGCGGGAGGATTCGCCCCGTCGGCCTACAAGAAAAGAGTCCAGGTGGAGCGGCTCGAAGGACATATTGCGAAGATCGTCCTCGACACCGACGCCGAGGAGCTCGAAAAGGAAAAAAAGGAGTTCGATCTGTCGGACGGCGACATCGTCCGGGTCCTGCCGATCGTCTTCGCCGACGTCAACGCGGTGACGCTCGAAGGGAACGTCGTCCGGCCGGGGAAATACGAGCTGAAACCCGGGATGACGATCAGCGCCCTGCTCCCCGACATCAACGCCTTCCTCCCGGAGACCTATTTCGATTACGCCCTCCTCACCCGGCTCGTGCCGCCCGACATGCGCAAGGAGGTCATCCCGGTCAGCCTCCGGGAGATCGTCCTCGAGAAGAAGAAGGAGGCCGATATCCCCCTTAAGGCCCGGGATACGCTGACCGTCTTCCCGCGCAGCGCCTTCCGCGATGCGCCGAGGGCGACGATCTCCGGCGAGGTCCGCCTGATTGCGGCGCGTGTGAAGGCTTTTTCGACTGACAACCAAGCGCTTGCAAGAACGTATGCGGCCGACAACCAGGCAGCCGCATCAAGACCGGGTTTCGATCCGTTTGCCGACAACAACGCCTTGTCGTTCGAGCTCAAGGCGGGCATGCGCGTGGCCGATCTCGTCAAGCTCGCGGGCGGGCTGACGCGCCTTGCCTACTTGGAGCGGGCCGAGATCATCCGCGTCGACGACAACCGGAATTTCCGGACGATCTACTTCAATCTCGGAAAGGCGGTGGGGGGTGATCCGAAAGAGAATGTCCACCTGGAAAACGAGGACCAGGTCCGGATCCATTCGATCTGGGAAACCCGCTACAAAAAGATCGTGACCGCGGCAGGAGAGGTCAACGCACCCGGCGACTACATCCTCACCGAAGGGATGAAATTATCCGACCTGCTCTTCAAGGCCGGCGGATTCAAGGAAAGCGCCTACGTCCGGGAAGCCGAGCTCGTCCGTCGCGAGATCGCGCCGGGCGGAGAGCTGGTCAAGACCGATACGATCACCGTCTACCCGGAGCGGGTCCTGTCCGGCGACGCGAACTACGATGTGGCGCTCCGGGAATACGACCTCCTCGTGATCCGCACGATCCCCGACTGGGCGGAGAAGATCCAGGTGACGCTTGCCGGCGAAGTCCGGTTCCCGGGGACGTACACGGCGCGCAAGGGGGAGCGGCTTTCCTCCGTCGTCGCGCGGGCGGGCGGCTTCACGAAGGATGCGTATTTCAAGGCCGCGCAGTTCACGCGCGTCTCCACGCAGAAGACGCAGCAGGAGGCGATCGACCGGCTGATCTCCGACCTCGAGATGGAGATCGCCCAGAGGGCGCAGATGATCGGCGGGTCGCTGGACAAGGAAGATGTCGAGGCGAACAAGGAGCAGATGGCCGCGCGGCGGGGAGTCCTCGATCAGCTCCGGAAGGTCAGGGCGAAGGGCCGGGTGGTCATCCACCTGGCAGCGCTTGAGAAATTGAAGGGATCGAGCGACGACATCCTCCTCGAGGACGGCGACCGCCTCGAAGTCCCCAGGAGGATGAACGTCGTCAACGTGGTCGGCCGCGTCTACAACCCGACGGGGGTCGTCTTCGACCCGGCGAAAGACACCGTGGGTCACTACCTGCGGACGGTCGGCGGCCCGATGGAGAGCGCGGACCGGGAACACATCTTCGTCCTGAAGGCCAACGGCTCCGTGGTCTCCCGCGAGAGCGCCGAGAGCGGCTTCTTCGTCTTCGGCGAGAAAGGGCTGATGTCGGCCAAAGTGGAACCCGGCGACTCGATCGTCGTCCCCGAGAAACTGGTCCAGACGCGCCTGATGAAGGACGTCAAGGACATCACCCAGATCCTCTACCAGATCGCCGTCACGGCCGGCGTGCTGATCGTGGTGTTCTGAGGATCTTCCCAGCGAACGACGGCGGAACAATAGCTACCTAAGGATTATCGATGGAAGCGGGTCGCCAGGAAGAATTCGAGGAAGACGAGATCAATCTTGGGGAGTGGTTCGCGGCACTCCGGACCGTGTGGTGGAAAATTGTGGCAATCTCTGTCGGCATAGGGATCGCGACACTTCTCTGGATGTTGCAGAGACCGAATTACTATCTGGCGTCAGCGACCATTACTCCCGCTGCCGATGAAGGGAAGCAAAGCCCGTCTCTTGGCGCCCTTGCTTCATTCGGCGTTTCCGTAGGCGGCCCCACGAAAGTCGAGGATCTGGAGGCTCTGTTCAAAAGCAACGATCTTACCATTCGCGTTTTCAAGAAGTATGACCTCTGGCCGACCGTGATGCCCGACCGCTTTGACCCGAAGACGGGGAAGTTGAAGATCGGCTGGTTGGATCGTCTGCTCGGCAGGGAATCCACGTCCAAGCCGCCGGGGGACTGGGATGCAGTCAGGGCGGCCCAGAATGCGCTGGGCGTTTCCATAAACAGGAAAAACGGGAATCTGTCCATTTCCTTTGAGACCAGGTCTCCCGAAGGCTCCGCGAGCATTGTCCGCTACTATCTCGAGGAAGCGAAAAGCCGTCTCCAAGAGGAGGCGCTCGATAGGGCCTTAAAGAACAAGAAGTTCATCGAGGGGCAGATCGGGAGAACGAGCGACGCGCTGACGCGAGACCGCATGTATTCGTTGTACGGACAGGAAGTCGAAAAGGAGATGATGGCCAGAAACCGGGAGCAGTTCGGTTTCCGGACTATTGACTCTCCCCGGGTGCCGGACCGAAAATCAAGACCCCATAGGGCGAAAACCTCGCTCTTGGCGACAACTCTATCATTCCTTGTTCTTACGTTTGCGTTCCTGGTTTGGCGGAAGAGAGAACTTCCTCAGTCGCATCCCCCCAAGAATAGTAATTAGCGCCTTCCACCCAGGCTCACGATGGGCCTGAAGCTGTTGCCGTGATTACCGCGATATTGGAGGGTTGAGAGCAGATGCTTAATGGCAAATCGGTCCTCATTACGGGTGGAACGGGTTCATTCGGGAAGAAATGCACGGAGATTATTCTCAATCGGTGCAAGCCCAAAAGACTCATCATCTTCAGTCGCGATGAACTCAAGCAGTTCGAGATGGCTCAACGGTTCCCGGAGTCGCAGCGGGAATGCCTTCGCTTCTTCATTGGCGATGTCCGGGACAAGGAGCGGCTGTACCGGGCGTTCAGGGGAGTGGACTACGTCATCCATGCCGCGGCTCTTAAGCAGGTTCCTGCGGCGGAATACAATCCGTTCGAGGCGGTGAAGACCAACATCCTCGGCGCCCAGAACATCATCAATGTGGCGATCGACCAGGGGGTGAAGAAGGTCATCGCGCTAAGCACGGACAAAGCGGCGAACCCGGTGAACCTTTACGGAGCCACGAAGCTGTGCTCGGACAAACTCTTCATCGCCGGAAACTCTTACGTGGGCAGGGACCACAGCCAATTCAGCGTGGTCCGGTACGGAAATGTGGTGGGAAGCCGGGGGAGCGTCATCCCGTTCTTCTTCAAGTGCCGGGAGGACGGGTGCCTCCCCATCACGGATCCGCGGATGACCCGCTTCTGGATCACCATCGAGCAAGGGGTGAATTTCGTCCTCTCCTGCCTTGAACGGATGGTGGGAGGCGAGCTTTTCGTCCCCAAGCTCCCAAGCATGAACATCATGGATCTTGCCGAGGCCATCGCACCCGGATGTTCCACTCGGATCGTCGGGATCCGCCCCGGGGAGAAACTCCACGAAGTGATGATCCCGAGGGACGACGCCCGGACCACGATCGAGTTCGGCGACCACTATATCATCCAGCCCGACTTCCCGTTCTGGGGAAGGCGCTTCAGCAACAACGGCGGGAAGCCGGTCGCCGAGGATTTCGAGTACAACTCCGGGACGAACCCCTGGAAGCTCTCCATCGACCGGATGAGGTCGATGATCGGCGCTCTATGATTCCCTACGGAAGACAGTCGATCGACGAAGAGGACATCCGGGCCGTGCTGGAGGTGCTCCGCTCCGACTGGCTGACAACAGGCCCAAAGGTTACGGAATTCGAGGAGTTGTTCGCGCGGAAAGTCGGGGCCTCTCACGCCGTGGCGGTCAGCAGCGGTACTGCGGCGCTGCACGTTGCCGCGTGCGCCTTGGGCATCGGCCCGGGGGACGAGGTGATTGTCCCCGCGATGACGTTCGCCGCCACCGCCAATTGCGTGGTCTTCCAGGGGGGGACGCCGGTGTTCGCAGACGTCGACCCGGAAACGCTCCTCCTCGACCCGGACTCGGCCGAGGCGAGGATTACGCGGAGGACACGAGCGATCATAGCTGTTGACTACGCCGGCCAGCCGTGCGACTACGACGCTCTGCGCGCTCTCGCGGACCGGAATGGGCTGGTCCTGGCTGACGACGCCTGCCACGCCCTGGGGGGGATGTACAAGGGAAAGCCGGTGGGGTCGCTGGCGGACCTGAGCACGTTCAGCTTCCACCCGGTCAAGCACATTACCTCAGGCGAGGGGGGGATGGTCACGACCGATGATCCGGATTTGGCGAGGCGCATGCGGCTTTTCCGGAACCACGGGATCACCACGGACCACCGCCAGCGGGAGGTTTTGGGATCCTGGTCCTACGAGATGGTTGACTTGGGGTATAACTACCGGCTGACCGACATCCAGTGCGCCCTCGGGGCGAGCCAGCTCAGGAAGCTTCCGGACTGGGTCCGCCGCAGGCGGGAAATCGCAGCACACTACGACACAGCCTTCGCGGATACTCCCGGGGTCCGGCCACTCGCCGTCCGGCCCGATGTCTTTCACGCCTGCCACCTCTACGTGATCCGCCTGGAGGCGCGGGAGCCGGGGAAGGACCGCGCCGCCGTATTCCGGTCGCTACGGGAGGCAGGGATCGGGGTCAACGTCCACTACATCCCGGTCCACCTGCACCCCTTCTACCGCCGGCGATTCGGCACCGGCCCCGGGGACTGCCCCGTCGCAGAGGCAGCGTACGAACGGATCCTCTCGCTGCCGATGTACCCCGGCATGCGCGACCCGGATGTCGAGGAGGTTATCGGGGCGGTGCGCCGGGCGGTGCAGGGGGGCGGCCGATGCCCGTGACGTTCGTCGCCGAGGTCTCCAGCAACCATCAGCGCGATCTCTCCCGCTGTCTCGCCTTCATCGATACGGCTGCTGCGATCGGCTGCAACGCGGTGAAGTTCCAGCTCTTCCGGGTCCGGGATCTCTTTGCCCCCGAGATCCTCGAAAAACGGGAGGACCTTCGCAGGAGGGAGGCTTGGGAGCTGCCGCCCGACTTCCTGCCGAGGCTTGCCTCGCGCTGCCGGGAGACCGGAATCCGGTTCGCCTGCACCCCCTTCTACTTGGACGCCGTGGAGGAACTCAAGCCCCACGTAGACTTCTACAAGGTGGCTTCCTACGAACTGCTGTGGGACGGCCTGCTTCGTGCTTGCGCCCGCACCGGCAAGCCCGTTGTCCTCTCTACGGGGATGGCGGATCTCGGCGAGATCAGGGGAGCCGTCCGGACGCTTACGGATGCCGGCTGCGGGGACCTGACGTTGCTCCATTGCGTCTCCGGCTATCCTGTCCCGCCGGAGGAGTGCAACCTTGCCGCGATCGACACCCTGCGCTCCTCCTTCCGCGGCTCCCCCTTCGAATCGTTCCTCAAGTTCGGCTGGTCCGACCACAGCGTCGACCCGGCCGTGATTCACCGTGCCGTCCACCGGTGGGGGGCAGAGATGATCGAGTTCCACCTGGATCTCGAGGGAAGGGGCGAAGAGTTCTCCTCCGGCCACTGCTGGCTCCCCGGCCAGATTCGGCCGGTGATCGAGTCGGTGCAGGTTGCCTTCCGCACCGACGGCACGGGGGAAAAGGTGCCGGCACCGAGCGAGCGGAAGGACCGGGAGTGGCGCGCCGATCCCGAAGACGGCCTGCGCCCACTGCGGGGGACGCGCGAGGCGTTGAAGCCATGACGATGCGCCCGGTCGCCGTCGTCCAGGCCCGCATGGGGTCGACCCGCATGCCGGGGAAGGTGCTCAAGCCGATTTTGGGGAGGCCGATGCTGTGGCATATCGTCCGACGCCTCCGTTACGTCCCGGGGCTGGCCGGCCTGATCGTGGCTACGTCAGGCCGCCCGGGGGACGAGCCGGTCCGCGCATTCTGCCGGGAGAGCGACATCCCTGTGTTCGCCGGCAGCGAGGAGGACGTGCTTGACCGCTTCTATCGGGCAGCAAAAAAGGAAGACGGCGACCCGCTCTTGCGCATCACTGGCGACTGTCCCTTCGTGGACCCAGACCTCGTCGGGCGGCTCATCGAACTGTACGGGGGCGGCGGGTACGACCACGTGGCGGTCGCCACTGGAGCGGGCGCCCTCTATCTTGCGGGCGGGAGGTTCCCCGACGGTCTTGATGCGGAGTGCTTCGGGTTCTCCGCGCTTGCGCGCGCCTGGAGCGAGGCGACCGAGATGAGCGACCGGGAGCACGTTACGCCATACATCTGGCGCAACAAGAACCTGTTCCGCTGCGGTCATCTGCGGGGGGCGAAGGACTACCCCCACCTGCGTTGGACGGTGGACAACGAGGCCGATTTTTCCATGGTCGAGAAGGTCTACGCGGCGCTCTATCGGGAAGAGGCGCCGTTCCTCATGGCGGACATCCTTGCGTTCCTGGACGGTCACCCGGAGCTCTCGGAGTCCAACCGGGGATTCATCGGGAAGGAGGGGTACGCCGAGCTCTGGAAGGCAGGAGAAATAAGTAACGGGAAGGACAAAGGGAAACTTTCGTGAAGGGACAGGAGCTCTACCAGAGGGCGAAGAGAAGAATCCCGGGAGGGACCCAGCTTCTCTCCAAGCGGCCGGAGATGTTCCTCCCCGATCTGTGGCCATCCTACTATGCGAAGGCGCAGGGGGTCGAGGTGGTCGACCTGGACGGCAATACCTACGTCGACATGAGCATCATGGGCGTGGGGGCCTGCATCCTCGGATATGCCGATCCGGACGTGGATCAAGCCGTCAGAGCCGCTATCGACAACGGGGTGATGTGTACCCTCAACGCTCCGGAAGAGGTTGAACTGGCGGAACTGCTGTGCGAGTTGCACCCGTGGGCAAACATGGCCCGCTATGCCCGGACGGGCGGCGAGGCCATGTCCATGGCGGTCAGGATTGCCCGTACCCATACCCGGCGGGACAAAATCGCCTTTTGCGGCTATCACGGCTGGGCCGACTGGT
The DNA here is from genome assembly GCA_023488945.1 of Deltaproteobacteria bacterium. The sequence continues at coordinate 10,236 of JAMDBZ010000028.1, read as the reverse complement.
ATCTGGCAGCGAACCTTGCCGAGGATAACGCCCTCGACGGCCATCTCATGCCGGGACTCGATCCGGCAGGGGTACCGCGCAGTCTCAGGGGATCGGCGTTGCCGTTCCAATACAACCGGATTGATCAACTCAAGGAAATTGTCGACAAGAATCGGGAGAGCTTGGCGGCGATCGTGATGGAGCCGCAGCGGGGTCAGGCGCCGGCGCCGGGTTTCTTGGAAGAAGTGCGGGATATTGCGAGCGAGATCGGTGCAGTCCTTATCTTCGATGAGATTACAACCGGTTTCAGGATGACGGCTGGGGGTATTCACCTTCTCCTCGGAGTTGATCCCGACATGGCGGTGCTGGCAAAGGCGATGGCGAACGGTTATGCCATGGCGGCAGTAATTGGCCGCGAAGAGGTCATGCAGGCGGCCCAGTCCACGTTCATCAGCAGCACGAACTGGACCGAGCGGATCGGACCGGCGGCGGCGCTGGCGACCATACGGAAGTACCGACGCGAAAACGTGGCGGACCATATTAAGAGGATCGGCCTTTTCGTGATGGAAGGCTGGATGCTCGCGGCGGAGAAGACCGGCGTGAAGCTGCACGCCGACGGGTTGCCGAGCCTGAACCACTTCAGACTGGAGCACGGTGACGCGCAGGCCCTGGTCACCTTATTCGACCAGCTCATGCTTGAGAATGGGTACTTGGCCTTCAACCAGTTCAAGCCCTCCTTCGCCCACAGGGAGGAGCACGTGAGGAATTATCTGGTGGCGGTGGAGGAGGCATTCACGGTCATTGCGGAGGCGGTGCAGAAGGGGGATGTGTTTAACCGCCTCTACGGCCCGACGGCTCGCAGCGGGTTCTACCGTCTGACGTGACGGCGATGCGAAGCGGGACATAGGGGCGTTGGAGTACCGGCATCTCGGCAGGACGGACCTGCGGGTCTCGGCGATCTCACTCGGCACGGTCGCGCTCGGGCTCGATTACGGCATCCGGGCGCCTGGCGACTTCGGCCGTCCGCCGGAGACCGAAGCCCTAGCCCTCGTACGGCAGGCCGTGGACGCGGGGATCAACCTCTTCGACACGGCCCCCGGCTACGGTGAGAGCGAGCGTCTGCTGGGGCGGTTTCTCCCGGAGGCGCACCATTGTTACGTTGCCACGAAGGTCCCCGCCCCCAAAGACGCGTCCGGTGTCCTCCTCCATGGAGCCGCCGTGCATCGCGCCGTCGAGGCATCTTTGGAATCCAGCCTGCGCGTCCTACGGCGGGACACGCTGGACATCGTCCAGATCCACAACGCCACAGTCGAAACGGTCTCCCGCGGGGAGTTCGCGGAGGCGTTGCTTTCCGCGAGGCAACAGGGAAAGGTCCGCTTCCTGGGAGCCTCGGTTTACACCGGGGAGGAGGCGCTCGCCGTGATCTCGGCCGGCTGCTTCGACGTCGTTCAAGTCCCCTACAACCTGCTCGACCAGCGGATGGCGGAGAATGTTTTCCCGGCGGCGAATGCGGCGGGTGTCGGAATAATCGTTCGCTCCGCATTTCTGAAGGGGGCGTTGACGGAGAAAGCGCAGTGGCTGCCGTCGGAGCTTGCCCCCCTACGGCGGGCGGCGGAACGGGCGGCGAGGGATCTTGGCGTATCGTGGGACTCCCTTCCCGAGCTTGCCCTGCGATTCTGCCTCTCGGACCGCCGCGTCTCCACCATACTCGCCGGGGCGCAAACCGCGGAGGAACTCTCTCGCTCCCTGGCCGCAACCACCGCCGGTCCGCTGCCGGAGGAACTGCTGGCGAGGGCGGCGAGGCTTGCGCTTTCCGACGACCGCCTCCTCAATCCGTCCCGCTGGCCCGCGGCATGAAAACAACGCCGTCCGCCCTGTTCCGCTGCGATGGTTTCCCGGAGATTGGCCTGGGGCATGTAGTACGCTGCCTGGCGATCGCTGGAGAACTCCGTGAATCGCACGGATTCCGGGTCAGCTTCGCCATGCGCAAGGGAGAACCGGGGTTTTCGATGGTTCGGGATAGGGGATACCCTGTGCGAACACCATCCCAGGACCATTCGCAGTTCGACTACGCGAGGTGGCTGCGGGATGCGGTCAGGGAGGTAGGGGCGCAGGTTCTGGTTCTCGACGTGCGGGACGATCTCTCCCGCGAAACCGTGGAGGGATTGCGGAAGGAGGGCCTTCGGATTGCCCTCCTCGACGACCTCGGGCAAAAGCGGCTCTCAGCCGATCTCGCATTTTACCCCCCGATCCCGCAGGTGCGGCGCTTGGAGTGGGGGGGATTCACCGGAAAGCTGTTCGTTGGTTGGGAATGGGTTGCGCTACGCCGGCAGTTCGCATCTATCCCGTCGCATACATCGCACGGCCGGCCGACGGTCCTGGTGACAATGGGAGCGAGCGATCCGGCTGGTCTCACGTTGATGGCCGTCGCGGCGCTCGACCGCTTGGGGGAGGACTTCGATGCGGTGGTGGTGGAGGGGCGAGGGTTCTCCCGTCACGAGGAGCTTGAGGCCCGACTTGCCGGCGCCCGGCGCCGTTTCGAACTCCTGCGGAACGTGGACGACATGGCGACGCTCATGGCCAGGGCGGACTTGGCCGTGTCCTCCTTCGGCGTCACCGCCTATGAGCTAGCCTCGGCGGGGGTGCCGGCAATCCATTTGTGCCTCACGGACGACCACGCCAAGTCCGCCTTGGAGTTCACCAGGGCAGGGATGGCGGTGACCCTCGGGGCGGCGGGCAATGTGACGGAAGAAGCCCTGGCCGGGGAGGTATCGAGGCTGCTCTCCGATGAGGCAACCCGCCGCGCGATGGGGGAGGTGGGGCGAAGTCGTGTCGATGGATGCGGCGCGAGGCGCATAGCCCGGGTCATCGCGAACGGGATGGAGGAGGAGGCGGCATGAGTGTCTCCCGCCGGTGGGAGGGACATGAAGGCCCGGTCCTCGACTCGACTAAGGGGTTCGACGTGATCGCGTGCGGGAGGTGCGGGTTCCGACACGTCGTGCCGCTGCCCACCACAGAGGAGCTTGAGGGGGTATACCGGCAGGAATATTACACGAAAGAAAAGCCGCTCTACTTGGAGCGTCACCGAGAAGATCTCGAGTGGTGGAACCTGGCGTACGGCGACAGGTACGATACCTTCGAGGATCGGCTCCCGCCGCGCCGCAGGCGCATCCTGGACATCGGCTCCGGGCCGGGCTTCTTCATGCTCTGCGGGAAGAACCGAGGGTGGGCGACGCTGGGAATCGAGCCCTCAGCGCAGGCTGCCGCGCACGCCAGGGGCCTTGGGCTGGAGGTATTTGAGGAGTTCCTGACGGAGGAGTGCGTCGGAAAGCTCGGCCATTTTGACGCGATCCACATGAGCGAGGTTCTTGAGCATATTCCGGACGCCGCGGGGATGCTCAGGCTGGCGAAAACACTCCTCTCCCCCGGCGGGATGATCTGCGTCGTGGTCCCCAACGACTACAGCACATTCCAGCGCGCTTTGCGGAGCGCCTGCGGCTTTGCCCCCTGGTGGGTCGCGCCACCGCACCACGTCAACTACTTCGACTTCGACTCCATCTCCCGCCTTCTTGATGCCTGCGGGTTCGAGACGGTCCTGCGGGAGGCGACGTTTCCCATCGACCTGTTTCTCCTGATGGGAGATAACTACGTGGGCAACGACGCGTTGGGGAGGCAGTGCCACGGGAAGAGGAAGGCCCTGGAGCTCAACCTGGCGCGGGCGGGCCAAAATGAAGTGCGGCGCGCATTATACCGTGCCTTCGCGGGGAACGGGATCGGACGGGAGGCGGTGGTATTTGCCGTGAGAAGAGGGTGAGTGTCGAGACGCAGAGGGGAAAGGCAGCAGGCTTGAGGAAGGAGAGGGCGATCTGGATCTTCGCCGGCGGTCCGATGCAAGAGATCGCTGCGCGGAAGGTGCTCGAGCGGGGTTACAAGCTCCTGGTGACGGACCGGAACCCAGGCTGCGTCTGCGCCGCCCACGCGGACGAGGTCGTCCCGCTGGACACCTTCGACATCAAGGGGAACCTGAAGGTCGCTCCCCGCCTCGGGAAGAAGTACCGGATCGAGGCGGTCCTCGCCCCGGCCGCGGATTGCCACGAGTCCGTTGCCTTCGTTGGGAAAGCGCTGGAGCTCCCAGCAATCAGCCCCGGGGTCTCGCGGCGGTGCCGATACAAGAACTTGACGCGGGATGTGCTTTCGAGAGCGGGGATCCCGCAGCCCAGGTTTCGGAGCGTGCGCACTGTGAGCGAGGCCAGAGAGTTCCTTCGGGAGATCGGCGGCCGGGGGGTGGTCAAGGCGACCGACAACTCGGGAAGCCGCGGCTTCACAGCCGTCCGAGAACCGGGGGATCTAACGGAGGCGGCTCTCGAAAAAGCTGTTTCCGCGGGGACCACGGGACTTGCGGTTGTCGAGGAGATGCTTTCACCCGTTGAGGACGAGATCGCGGAGCAGTCCGTCGAAACCCTCTGGCACAACGGGAGAATGTACTGGCTGAACTGGGTCGACCGCCTCTTCCGAAAGGATTTTCTTTTCTTTGAGAGCCTGAAGACGGGGATCTACGAGAACGTCTCCTGGGGTGTGGAGCTCGGGCACATCAACCCGGCGGTTCACCCTTACGGGACCAAAGCGGCGGTCGCCGACCTGGTCCGCCGCGCCGGTCTGGCAGTCGGGATGCACAAAGAGAAGGGCGGGCACATCTTCAAGGCGGACATCATGTTGACCCGAAACGGGCCGTATGTTCTGGAGGTCACTCCGAGACTTTCGGGAGGATGGGACAGCTCGGCAAGCACCCCAGCGCGGGGAGCGGATTTCGCGGGGGGCGCGATCGCCCTCGCGCTGGGAGAGCGGCTGACTTTGGATGCTTGGCACCGGTACTACCAATACAAGGACCCCGAGCGGTTCGTCTCGGTGCTGGCCCGGATCGAGGAGGGAGCGACGGACTGCATCGGGAGGATGTTCTCGATCGGCTCCGATTACGAGAGGGAGAACGCGATCCGGAATACGCTGGCAAACCTTTTGGAGGAGAGATATGTCGTACCCATGGTGCAACCCGAAACGACTGAAGACGCTCACGGTCGACGGCAAGGACGACGTCTTGGTCTATGAGACGGCGGCCGAGCGGGCCGAGGTGTACTTGAAGGACGGGGACATCGCGAAGGTCGTCTGCCGCGTGGGCGGGGAAACGACGATCTTCGAAAGGAAGGATGCGCACCACATCGTGGTGGGCGAGGGGAACGCGCAGCGGGATGTCTTTCACTATTTGAAACCCGGCGGCCCCGCGCCGCAGCTTCGGCTGGGGATTACGAAGCACCGCGGGCGGGGGACCTGGTCGAGCCTGCCGCACCCGTTCGAACTCAATCCCGAGCCCGGATTCGAAGAGGTCTTCTTCTACCTGCTGGACGGGGCCACGAACACGGCGGTACAGGTTGGCAGGGGCGTCTGGCACGACCTGTCGCCTGTCGATGCCGCTTGGTACGTGAAGGATCGCAGTTTTGGTACGATCCCGATGGGCTATCATCCGGTCGTCGGTGAGCCCGGTGTTCACGTCTCCTACGTCTGGGCCTACCTCGCGAAGAAGAAGGAATGGGAAAAAATCTGACGGGGAGCGCCCGCATGGTCGACCTTTCGGGAAAAGTGGCGGTGGTCACGGGAGCGGGGAGCGGAATCGGGGCCGCAGTCGTTGGCGGACTGTTCCGCCTTGGAGCGAGTGTGTTGCTCGTTGCCCGGACGGAAAAGAACGTGCGAAGGATCGCGGCGAAGCTGGATTCCCGTGGACGAAGGGCGGACCATTACGTCTGCGACGTCCGGAACGAGGATGAAGTGACGAAAGTCCGGGACGCGATCCTCGCGAAGAGGAAGAAGGTGGACATCCTGGTCACCTGCGCCGCGGCGCCGGCTGCCGCCGGCAAGTCGGAGGAGCTTCCGTTCGCGGACTGGAAGGCGGTCCTCGACACGGACCTCGACGGGGTCTTTTTGTGCTGCAGGGCATTTGGCGCGGGAATGGTCCGCAATCGATACGGGAGGATCGTCAACCTGACCAGCTTCCACAACATCGCCACCTATCCGAACCGCGCCGCGTACAACGCGGCCAAGTCGGGCGTCGAGGGGCTGACCCGGGCGTTGGCGGTGGAGTGGGGGTGCTACGGGATCACGGTGAACGCGGTAGCCCCCGGGCCGATCCGGACGCCAAGGACGTCCTGGTTTCTGTCTCAAAGCCCCGACGTCGCGGCCGGGATGACAGGCAGGACCCCGAACGCGCGGATCGGCGAGACCGAAGACGTGGCATCTCTGGTCGGCTACCTCGTCTCGGAGGAAGCCAGGCACATCAACGGGCAACAGATCGTCATCGATGGCGGGTGGACGAAGTGTGCCTGGTGGGGCAAGCATGAAAAGAAGTATTGATCGGGACCTCCGGGCGGATCTCTCCGGCCGGGTCGCCCTCGTGACGGGGGGGACCGGCTCGATTGGCGAGGAGATCGCGATTGCCCTCCGAGACTCCGGCACCACGGTTGCGGTTGCGGGCCGCTCGAAGAAGACCATCTCGCCGAAGCTGGGCAGGCGGCTCGGGGCCGACAAGAGGATGACGTATTTCCCGGCGGACATGGGGAACGAGGAAAGCGTCCGGAGCTTGGCGCGAACTTTCCTACGCGAGCACGGGCAGATCGACATCCTTGTTCTTGCTCACGGGATCCAGTTGAGGAAGCCCTTCCGCGATTTCTCGTGGGCCGATTGGAACGACATAGTGGGGACGAACCTGGGCGGGACCTTCCTGGCGTGTAAGTATTTCGCGAGTCCGATGATCGAGAGAAGGCGCGGCCGGATCATCGGCATCACGTCTCTTACCGCCGAGTACGGGATCCGGAACATCTCCGCGTACGCAGCCAGCAAGGGGGGAATGGCCCAGTTCCTCAAATCCCTTGCCGTCGAACTGGCAAGGTACAACGTAACCGTGAACATGGTCGCCCCCGGCAGGATCGTCACGCGGATGACCCGGGACCTGATGGGAGAGAAACGTCTGAAAGATTCCGGCCTGGGCCGCATCCCCATGGGGCGATTTGGCCGTCCGTCCGACATCTCAGGGGCAGTGCTGTATCTGGCCTCCGAAGCCGCGGGGTACGTCACCGGCCAGACGATCGTCGTCGACGGCGGGTGGACGACGAGCATGGGAAACCCGAAAGCTTGAGCTCGGGCTCGTGAAGTGAGCGCCTCGACCTTGCGGCTTTACGCCGTCTTTCACCTGAACCTGGCGTACTCCTCCATCGAGGAAGACCAGCGGGCCGAGGTAATCCGTCGCTGTTATCGGCCGCTGCTGCGCCTGGCTCGCGAATTCGGCCTCCCGCTCGGCATCGAGGCAACGGGGTATACGCTGGAAACGATTGCGGCCATCGATCCGGACTGGGTCGACGAACTGCGCCGGCTGACCGCGGATGGCCCATGCGAGTTCATCGGCAGCGGCTATGCCCAGATCATCGGGCCCTTGGTGCCCGCCGAGGTCAACGCTGCCAACCTGCGCCTCGGAAACCGGACCTATGAACAGCTTCTGGGATTCCGTCCGGCGATTGCCCTTGTGAACGAGCAGGCTTATGCCTCAGGTCTCGTGCGACATTACTTGGATGCCGGCTACCACGCCATTGTCATGGAGTGGGACAATCCGGCGCGCTACAACCCGGGATGGAACCCGGAGTGGCGGTACCTGCCGCAATACGCGTGCGGGCAGCAAGGCGAGGAGATCCCGCTGATCTGGAACAAGTCCATCGTCTTTCAGAAGTTTCAGCGTTACGCACATGGGGAGATGGAGCTGGAGGAGTACCTGGATTACCTCGGGAAACATGTCGCCGATGTCCCCCGGGCAATGCCCTTGTACGGCAACGACGTGGAGATCTTCGACTTCAGGCCCGGCCGCTACCACACGGAGGCCGCTCTTCAGGATGGGAGCGAGTGGGAGCGAATAGGGCGGCTTTTTAATGCCCTGTTGTCAGACGGGCGTTTCCGGTTCATCCCTCCGGGACAGGTCTTGTCCCTGATGAACACACAGGGTGCCGGTCACCGGCTGAGCCTCGAGTCGCCGGAACAGCCCATCCCGGTGAAGAAACAGGGCAAGTACAACATCACGCGGTGGGCCGTGACCGGGAAGGACGACCTGGGGATCAATACCGCTTGCTGGCGGATATACGCTGCGCTGAAATCGAGCCGGGACCCCGGCGAGGCCGAATGGCGCGAGCTGTGCTACCTGTGGAGCAGCGATTTCCGCACCCACATCACGGAAAAGCGGTGGATGGCCTATCGGGAGCGACTGGCGCAGTTCGGACGGCAACTCGGCCCCAGGGCGACTGCTCCGGTACCTCGGTCCGGCCCGCGTGAGGGAGACGAACTCCGCGCCGCGGCGAATTCGCATTCGTCGAACGCAAAAGTCAGGAACGAAGGCCGCTTCATCACGGCCGAAACGGATCTGGTCAAGATACGCGTGAACTGCCGCAGGGGGCTATCGATTGACGCCCTGTGGTTCAAGCGGGAAGCCGACATACCCTTGTGCGGCACGCTTCACCACGGTTATTACGACGACATCAACTGGAGCGCCGATTACTACACGGGACACCTGACCTTGGATTCCCCCGGCAAACCCAAGGTAACCGACCTCGATCCCGTTACTCCGACGCTTCAGAACGACAAGGATGGCCTGGTCATCTGTGGCTCTGTAAGCACCCCCTTCGGCGACATTAAAAAGGCAATAACGATTTCGAACGAGACGGCACAAGTAGGAATCCGGTATGCGCTCGATTGGAAGACCATCCCTCTCGGATCGTTGCGATTAGGGCACGTAACCCTCAATCCGGAGGCCTTCGACAGGAGCACGTTATTCTATCGAACGCATAACGGCGGGTACGGAAAGGAAACGTTTCTGCTCTCCGACAAGAACGTCGATCATGGCAGCGCCGTCTCGTTCCTTGTATCGGCGGCGTACGGGATCGGCGTGACGGACGGCATCGTTGAAATAGGAGACGCCACGCGTTATCTGAGCGTCTCCCTGGACAAGACGGAAAGCTCGCTCATCGGGTTCGTCATATACCGGAAGGTTGGTAACACCTTTTTTTACCGCCTCTCCTTTTCGGCAGGAGAGGTGGACGAAACAAGAAGGGTGGATTCCCGGGGAGGCAGTGGCTTCCAGTGTGCAATTACGATCCAATCAAACTGATAACCTCATGGAAGAACCAATAATGAAAGTCATTGGATTTGATAGCTGGACGCAAGGCGCGCATCATTACCTGCGATTAGTCGATACGTTCAAAGCGAAAGGGATCGAATTAATCCTGATTCATCTCGGTTCCTGGGGAACTGAAAAAGGTCGTCCGGAAAAGGAAATGATCGGAAACCTCGAAGTTAGAGACATAGCATATTACAACAGAAAGAGTTTTTCGGAGATTATTGAGTCCGAAAACCCGTCCGCCGTTATATTTTTGTCGACACACACATTCTCGCATCGTGCCTTCAATCGATATATCCGATATCGTAATATTCCTTCCATCCACTTGTATCATGGTCTCGTCCGGGTGCAGGCTGTTGTGGGTTCCGACTCACCTTATAAGCCAAATCTTATTCATCGTTTAAAGTTCGCAACAAGCCAATTGCCGCGGGCCCTGAAATATGTTTGGCCAGCCTATGCGCGTGCTCTATGGGAAACCGGGGCAACGGCTGGAGAGTGGTCGCGATTTGGGTACGATATTGTTTCGGGTGCCATGGGGATGCACTCAAAAACGGTCGCTGATGATGCAAGAACGAACGGGTGTTGCATATATGCTGCTGCAGACATAGAAAATGCAGTCCAACGGTACGGTTACGCGAGAGAAAAAGTCTTTGTGGTGGGAAATCCTGATCTGATTCACTTTGGCTTGACCACAGATATGATCGGTTCAAAATTAGCGCTGCCACTAGTTGACCGATCCGACGTAATGTATGTCGATACAGGACTCGTATATGTGGGAGGATTTGCATTCCAATCCAAGGAAGAATTTGTCCAGCACATGGTCGATACGAAAAACCAGCTCGAACAGCAGGGCAGGCATCTCATCTTCAAGCCACATCCTCAGCATTTGATGAATGATGACATTCTTTCCGACCTGATTGCTGCAGGCGTTGATATATGTTCCAACCAAGATTTTTTGTCCCGGCTTCAGAGATGTTGCGCCTGTATCGTTGAGCCTACATCGCTGTCCGTAGTGCCCGCTTTGATGGGAATGCCGCTATTGCTGGCGAATTATGGCG
>JAMDBZ010000081.1:12027-19987 GCA_023488945.1 Deltaproteobacteria bacterium | reverse complement strand
CTGGATGCCCGAGGAGTGGAAAGGCAGCCTCAAGGCGTCCCCCTGGCTGCGGCTGTTCCAGAACGCCCGGGCGTGGTGCGATAAGAAATAGCATCGCCCGTTCGATCAAGGTGATTCCCGGGAGTGACCGTCCCTGGCCACGTGGGAACGATGCCAGGGGCTTGCTGATGTTCCCCGGACGGGCTACACTGTTCCGAAAGAAGCACCGGGGAGGTGAAGGCAATGGCAAGGACGGCGACAATCCGGGCGCGGACCGAGCCGGCGCTCAAGGCCGACGCGGAGCGGATCTTCCACAAGCTCGGGATGTCGAGCTCGGAGGCGATCAACCTTTTCTACGCTCAGGTCCGCCTCCGCAAGGGGCTTCCCTTCGCCGTGGAGATCCCGAACGAGGAGACGCGCCGGACCTTCGAGAAGTCCGACCGCGGAAAGGACATCAAGACTTTCCGGAGCCTCGGCGAGATGTTCGAGGACCTTGAGTCCTGATGCGGGCTCCCCGTCGAGCCGGGCAGTTCAAGAAGGACTACAAGCGCATGAAGCGGCGCGGGAAGGACATGGCGAAGCTCCGCGGGGTGATGGAGAAGCTCGCCCGCCAGGAGCCGCTGGATCCGAAACACCGGGATCACGTCCTCGTCGGGAATTACGTGCGGCGCCGGGAGTGCCACGTCGAACCGAACTGGCTGTTGGTCTATAAGATCGAATCGGACTCGATCCTGTTCGAGAGGACGGGAACGCACTCGGATCTTTTCACGTAGTCGGTTTCCGCACTCGGCGTGGCGGCCGGGGCGCCGCCTGCCGCGCTCCTGGCCGGAGCGCTCGTCCTCCCTGTTCGGTCGGCGGCGTCGCCCGTTCGATTCCCGTTGGCGGGCAGTGGGGTAATGCCTGGTGCCCGGGGGGGGAATCGAACCCCCACGGCCTCGCGGCCACAGGATTTTAAGACTCGGTTGTAAGTAGCTGAAAAGACAGGCAAAATCAGGAAGAAACCGGAAAGAACAGGGGGAACCGGGAGACCGGCTCCCCCTTTCTTTGTACGTTTTCGGCTCTGGTAGGCGGAGTCTGTTTCATGCTTTACTTCATAGTCGGACGAGGCGATCGGGATGGCGACCGAGACGCACAATCAACTGCGCGGGCCGCAACGATGCCCGAGGTGTCGGGTGAGCCTGGTTCCACAGAACCTCCCTTCCGCCGACCGCCGGTAGGAGGTCCGGGCGACGGATGATATGCTCGCCACGCCCCCTCTTGGGCACCAAAATGCCGGTATCGAGAAAAAATGTCTATAAGCGTATATTTCTTGCATTTACGTAAAAGCAAACTATTATGGCGGGAAAGTCCATGAGATAATATTCCTTGGGAGGGCGCGCATGGGTGACGGACGGAAGAAGGACTTCCACAGGATGATCGGAGACCGCATCAGGGTGGCGCGCGAGGCGGCCGATCTCACGCAAAGACAACTTTCCGATCGCCTCGGATTTCGGGACCGGCAGACGCTCTCCGCCATCGAGACCGGTGAACGCAGGGTCACCTCAGAGGAGTTGCTCGGCGTGATCCGCGTCCTCGCCAAGGACCTCGACTTTTTCACAGATCCCTTCCGACTGGTCGGCGAGGGCGCATTCAGCTGGAGGGCCCAGGCTGGCCCCGCCGAACTGGAATCCTTCGAGGAGAAGGCGAGGGGCTGGATCGCCGCCTATCGCGCTCTCGGCGAGGACCTCGACGAAACCTTCAATCCTCTGGCCCCACGGCTCGGGCTGACCATCAGGAGCTTGTTTGAAGAAGCATGGGACGCCGCCGAGCGACTGAATCGGGCGTGGGAACTCGGGGCCCGGCCCGCTGCCACGTTGCCCCGCGTCGCCGAGGAGAAGCTCGACATCCTGGTCCTCCACGTCGACATGGAGGGTCTCCCCATTTCAGGGGCGGCCTGCCACCTGCCCGAGTTCGATACGATCCTCATCAACCGGCGCGATCATGAAGGCCGGCGGGCATTCGATTTCGCCCATGAACTGTTTCACATTCTGACCTGGCCCACTATGCCCCCTGATCGCCTCGACACGGAGAGCCCTGCGGGGTACAAGGCAAAGCGGACCGAGCTGCTCGCCAACAATTTCGCGGGGGCCTTACTCATGCCCGGGGGCGCGATCATTGACCGCTGGAACCAGCGAGGAAGAACGGAAATCCATAACTGGATCAAAAGGACGGCGGCCGAGTTCAGAGTGACCGCGCTCGCGCTCTACAATCGGCTCAGGGCGTTGGATCTGATCCCCGCCGCCGAACATGCCTCGATCACTGAAGCCCGCCTGACTTGGACCGGCCGTGTTCCTCCCGTGGGCAGCCTGCCTCCCCTTTTCTCGGCGAAGTACATGCGGCGAGTCCGAAAGGCCCTGGACAGAGGATTCCTTTCCGAGCGGCGAGCCGCGAGTCTGCTCGGACTCTCGCTGGAAGAGATGGGGAGCTTGATGGAGACCTACGGCTTGGCCCCGGAGCCGGTTCAGGCGGCAGGCGATGGGGCTTGAACCGGGGAGTATTGTCTTCCTCGATGCGACGGCGATTATAGAGGCGCACGCCATCGGAATCTGGCGACCCCTCGTCGCGGGGTTCAGGCTTGCTACGTCGGGGAAATGTCTTGAAGAAGTTGCAACCGGAAACCGACCCGGAGGCGGCCGGGTGGTGGTCGACATCGCGGGGATCCGCCGCGAAATATCGGTCCACGCGGTCGATCAAAAGACCCTCATCGAAGCCGTACTGGCCGGCGGGCGCGATATCGCCGGGCTCCATCCGGGCGAGAAGGAACTCCTCGCTCTCGTTCGAGCGAAGGAAGGCGAATGGTTTCTTTCGTCACAGGATCTCGGGTGCCTTCGCGGCGGCAAGGCACTTGGGCTGCTTGATCGTTTCGTCTCCCTCGAGGAGCTCGGACAGGCTGTGGGCGTGCGGCGCCGAATCGGCTATCGCAATCATTTCACAAAGGGATGGTTATCCGAGATGAGAACGCGCTTGCGGCTGGGAACCATCTGACCCATCGAGGGAGCGCCGGTCGTCAATTCGCATGGAGGCATGGAGAAAAGCGATGAGTAATGTAATTGAAGTGAGCGACGCGAGTGGGGGGAAGGTTGGATCCATCACGTTGGAGCAGGCACCGAAGCAACTCACCGCGCATAGAACAGCAGTAGGCTTCGAACTCCACTTGCCGATGATCGTCCAACTGAAACTTGCCAGCGCACTCGATCCGTGCCCGTTGCTGAGCAATATTTCGGCGGTTATCACCGCAGTGAATGATGACGGAAAGGAACTCACAGTAGGGCGTGCCCTGCATTACGGGTGGGCCATTGGAGCAATTCCGCAATCATCGACGGAGTCGAAACTGACTTGGACTGATACCCGCACCGCCATGGCTGCATACGAGCGGTTCAGAGAAGGAAGACGGCCGCGCTTCAGAATCGCACTGCAAGCGGAGCTCAGCAAGCTTGTGCCGCCCTCCTTCGGAGGGGGGCCAAGAAAGCGCACCGAGCCCTTCGCGGTCCACGGAAATGCGGAAGTCTCGTATCCCACTGAGGTGTGGGTCAGGTTGGTACGTGACTTGGGTATTTCACATCCGGTGCTCATTGAGGTCCCGCTTCCAGCCAGTCCACCCAGTCCACCCAGTCCGTGGGACGCGGTGTGGCAGTCGGTCGGGGAAGCCGAAGCATCATTTGAACGCGGCGGCAAGACTGGCTGGAAGGGTTGCATCAGTGCAGTGCGTCTGGCCCTCGATCATTGGCGCAAGATCGAGGCCGAGGACATGGGGCCTGGATGGAAACAGCCTGACATCAGTGATCTCAAGAAGCGGACGACTGACCAGCGCCTCGACAATATTCGCTGGCATCTGCGGGAGTTCAGTCACCTTGCGGCGCACAGCGGTGCGGAAGAGTTCACTCGGGACGATGCGCTCTTGATGCTCTCCACCCTCTCGGCCCTTCTTCTCGTCCGCAAGCCTTGATGGGAAAGGGTAGGACAACACCGCGCGGGCTGCGAGCTGGCCATAACGGCCCGGGGAGGTGCGTTTGATGGCGGGCCCTCGTTTTCCGGACATGGTTTTCGGGCACGCGGATAAACTACGCGCGCTGGACACCGCTCTCGAACACTTCCGGCGGGCACAAAACGAACTCGATGCCATCCGGAAGTTCAGTTTCTGCGTATTCCGGTCCATTCCGGCCTCTGATTCCGGTGGGAAGCCGGCCACCGATTCCGGTCGATCCCGGCCACCCATTCCGGTGGAAGTCGGCCGCCTGATCCGGTGGCATCCCGGCCACTTTGGCCGATGTTGCCGGAATGGCACAGCCGATTTCCCCTGACGATCCTTCCGTAGCCCGATCCGGCGCTGGACACCGATTGTCGGCGTATCCTCTGGTCTTTCCCAACAATCCCGGGGGAGGCCAAGGATGCCGACGGAGAGATTGTCCATGCGCAAGATTCACGGTCACAAGACGATTCAGATGACCCTGCGCTATTCCCACCTCTCGCCGGGCCACCTGCGCAACGCTGTCGCGGCGATCGACCGGGCGATGACGGCCCCGGCCGAGTCAACTTCATACTTTGCTTCATACATGGGCGAAAATGCCCCTCCTACCCCGGAGCCTGCACTCGTAACTGCTCGAAAATAAATGGTGCCCGGGGGGGGAATCGCCCGATGAGCCTCGTGCGCTCGCGGTTGGTTTCCGCACTCGGCGTGGCGGCCGGGGCGCCGCCTGCCGCGCTCCTGGCCGGAGCGCTCGTCCTCCCTGTTCGGTCGGCGGCGTCGCCCGTTCGATTCCCTTGGCGGGCATGAGAAATGCCTGGTGCCCGGGGGGGGAATCGAACCCCCACGGCCTCGCGGCCACAGGATTTTAAGTCCCGTGCGTCTGCCAATTCCGCCACCCGGGCACACCTGGAAAATACCACATTGAGGGAAAAGCTGCGCTTGAACAGTTCCGGCGGATCGGCCGACCGAAGGCGTCGCGCCGGTCATACGGCGGGGGAGAAACCGATCGGGTAACGGATTGCGCAAGACAAGGGGGCTGGCGCAGATGGCGCAGCCATCCGTAGCTCCGAAATCTCGGTTTCATGGTTGCGATGAGGAGCGAAGGATGGAGGCGGCACCCGGATTTGAACCGGGGAATGAAGGATTTGCAGTCCTCTGCCTTACCGCTTGGCTATGCCGCCACCGGAAAGGTATTGTCGGCCGAAGGGCTGCCGGGTGTCAAGACCGGGGAGCCCGGACCAGGGAGCCCCGGCGCGACGCGGCGCGGAGCGGCCCGGCGAGCCCTTCAATTGTTCCCCTGCCGTCTTGGCAGCGAGGCGCGAGGGGTATACTATTGTCACTGGTTCCCCGTTTCCTCCAGCCCAGGCGGAGGGTTCGTGTCCCGCACCATCTTCATCACGGGCGCGGCCGGCTTCATCGGGTCGCACGTCGCGGAGGCCCTCCTTGACCGCGGCGACCGCGTATTCGGACTGGACAACTTCGATCCCTTTTACGACCGTTCCATCAAGGAGAGGAATCTCGCGGTGCTTGCGGGGCGGCGGCGGTTCCGATTTTTCGAGGCGGACATCCGCGACACGGCGGCCCTCGCCCGATGGGAGGAAGGGGAGCGGGGCGACGCGCTGATCCACCTGGCGGCCAGGGCCGGAGTGCGGCCGTCCGTCGCCGACCCCGCCGGTTACGCGGACGTCAACGTGACCGGGACCGCACGTGTCCTGTCCTGGGCGCACGACCGGTCGATCCCGCGCATCCTGTTCGCCTCCTCGTCCTCCGTATACGGCGGGAACGAGAAGATCCCGTTCTCAGAGGATGACCGCGTCGACAACCCGGTGAGTCCCTACGCCGCGACCAAGAAGGCGGGGGAGTTGCTCTGCCACACGTACTGCCGCCTGTACGGGATGAACATCGTCGCGCTCCGCTTCTTCACGGTCTACGGCCCGCGGCAGCGGCCCGAGATGGCGATCCACAAGTTCACGCGGCGGCTTTTCGAAGGGAAGGAGATCGGGATCTTCGGGGACGGGACGTCGCGCCGGGATTATACCTACATCGACGACATCGTGGAGGGAGTCCTCGGTGCCCTCGCGGCCCCGCCGGGGTACCGGGTCTACAACCTCGGCGAATCGAGGACCACGACGCTCGCGGCGCTGGTTGATCTCCTGGAGCGGGAGACCGGACGCAAGGGGGGGCGGGCGTTCCTCCCCCCGGAGCCGGGGGACGTCCCGGTAACGTACGCGGACATTTCCCGCGCGCGCGCCGAGATCGGCTACAACCCGAAGATTCCCGTGGAGGAGGGGATCCGGCGCTTCGTCGCATGGTATCGAGACCAATTGAGCCACATCAAATCCTGATTCCGGGAGGTGACAGATGAAGATGACGCTCTCCGTGATCAAGGCGGACATCGGCTCCATCGGGGGCCACATCCGCCCGAGCGCAGAAGTCGTGGACACGGTCCGGAAGAAGATCGAAGCGGAGCGGGGGAAGCTCGTCATCGATTCGCACATCGGGTACACGGGCGACGACATCGCCATCCTGATGACGCACGTCAACGGCATCCTCGACGAGAAGGTGCACAGGCTCGCCTGGGATGCCTTCATCGCGGGGACGAACGTCGCGAAGTCCCAGGGGCTCTACGGGGCGGGGCAGGACCTGCTCAAGGACGCCTTCTCGGGGAACGTGAAGGGGATGGGGCCCGCCGTGGCCGAGATGGAGATCGAGGAGCGGCCCAACGAGGCGTTCCTCGTCTTCGCCGCCGACAAGACCGACCCCGGCGCCTACAACCTTCCGTGCTACCTCGCCTTCGCAGACCCGATGTACAACGCCGGCCTGATCCTGTCGCCCAAGATCGGCGCCGGTTACACGTTCCGCATCATGGACGTCGAGCACACCGAGGGGGACCGGATCATCGACCTCAACGCCCCCGAGGATCTCTACGATCTCGCCGCGCTGCTGCGCGACCAGGAGCGGTTCGTCGTGGAGTCGATCCGGTCCCGCGCGACCGGTGAGATCGCCGTGTCCGTGAGCACGACCCGCCTGCACAACATCGCCGGGAAATACACGGGGAAGGACGACCCCGTGATGCTCGTCCGGGTCCAGGGGAACTTCCCCGCCACGGGGGAGGTCCTGCACCCGTTCACGATCGGCCATTACGTCGCCGGGTTCATGCGGGGAAGTCACCACGGCGCGCTGATGCCGGTCCTGCGGAACACCGGGACCTCCTTCTTCGACGGCCCGCCGATCGTCTCGGCCCTGGCCTTCAGCGTCCGGAACGGCAAGCTCACCGATCCGGCCGACGTGTTCGACCACCCGTACTGGGAGTATGTCCGCACCCGCGTGGCGGCCAAGTCGGAGGAACTGCGGAAGCAGGGGTTCTTCGGCCCGGCGATGCTTCCTTACAGCGAGCTCGAATACGGCGGGATCGTGGAACGCCTGCGGAACATGGACAAGCGGTTTCGGGTCGTCTCCGGCACGGGGATTACGGCGTAGCACCCCTGTCGCCGCAGGGCGGGCGAGCACGGCGGCGGGCGAAATGCTACGATGAGGGGGCGGGCGCTCCGCGCCGCCCCCTTTTCTAACGACATCGAGGAGGCGCCTTGGGACGAGCGATCGGGTTCCGGTTCGATTTCTCGCGAGTCCTGGAAAAGAACCTGGGGAACGGGGAAGGGCTCACGGCGCCCGCGTTGGCGCGGGCGGTCCGGAGGGCAAGAGAAGCGGTCCGGGCGCTCGACCGGCGGCGCGAGCGGGGCGAGATCGGCTTCTCCGACCTGCCGTATTTCGAGCGGGATGCGCGGGCGATCGCCCGCCGCGCGGCGGCGCTCAAAGGAAGGTTCGACCATCTCCTCGTGCTGGGCATCGGCGGGTCCGCGCTCGGGACGAAGGCGGCGCGCTGATGCCGGTCCTGCGGAACACCGGGACCTCCTTCTTCGACGGCCCGCCGATCGTCTCGGCCCTGGCCTTCAGCGTCCGGAACGGCAAGCTCAC
>JAMDBZ010000081.1:0-12017 GCA_023488945.1 Deltaproteobacteria bacterium | reverse complement strand
GATCAGCAAGTCGGGAGGCACCGCCGCGCGGCGGCGCTCAAAGGAAGGTTCGACCATCTCCTCGTGCTGGGCATCGGCGGGTCCGCGCTCGGGACGAAGGCGGTCTGGGAGGCGGTCGGCGGAGGAGGGCGAGGCGGGCTTCGGCTCTCCGTGGCCGACAACGTCGATCCGGACCTCTTCGTGCCGCTTCTGCGCTCCCTCCCCATCGACAGGACGCTGGTCGTCGCGATCAGCAAGTCGGGAGGCACCGCCGAGACGAACGCCCAGCTTGCGATCGCCGCCGAGGCGCTGAAAAAGGCGAGCGGCGGGTCCTGGAAGGATCACGTCGTCGTCGTCACCGACCCGCGGAAGGGGCTTTTCCGGAAGCTGGCGGAGGCGGAGGGGTTCGTCTCCTATGCCGTCCCGCCGAACGTGGGAGGGCGCTTCTCGGTCCTTTCCCCCGTGGGATTGTTCCCGCTGGCCGCCGCCGGGATCTCGCCCGAGCGGCTTCTGGCCGGCGCCCGCTGGATGGACGCGGTACTCCGGCGGCCGGGGGCGGAGAACCCCGTCCTTCACGCCGCCGCGGTCTACGCCCACTACATGCTTGCGAATCCGAAACCGGTCCACGTCTGGTTCAGCTATGGCGCGGGGCTGGACCGGGTGGCGGAATGGTGGCAGCAGCTGTGGGCGGAGAGCCTCGGGAAACGGCGCCCCGGCGGCGCGCCGGTGGGCCAGACTCCCGCGCGGGCCATGGGGGTCACCGACCAGCACTCCCAGCTTCAGCTCTACCAGGACGGCCCGGCCGACAAGGTGTTCACGTTCGTGACCTGGGCGGAGCCGCGGCACGACCGGGCCATCCCCCGCGGAGGCGTCGCTCCCGGGATGGAGACGCTCGGCGGCAAGCCGCTTTCGCTCCTGTTCCGGAGCGAGTCCGAGGGGACGGTCGGCGCCCTCTGGAAGGGAGGGCGTCCCATCGTGACCATCGAGATCGGCCGGCGGGACGAGGAGCACGTGGGCGCGTTGCTCCACTTCTGGGAATGGGTGACCGCGCTCGTCGGAACGATGGCCGGAATCGACCCGTTCGACCAGCCGGGCGTCGAGGCGAGCAAGGTGATCACCCGCGCGCTCATGGGAGACCGGGCGTACCGCGGGCAGCGCAGGACGTTCCTGGCCGATCTCCGGGGACGGCAACGCGCCGAGATGCAGGTCCGGGGAACGATCCCCGCGTCGGCCGGCCGGTCCCGGGGCGAGGGAAGGCGATGAGCGGCATGACCGCCCCGGTCCGCCAGCTTCCCGAGGGGGTGATCAACCAGATCGCGGCGGGGGAGGTCGTCGAGCGCCCCGCGTCCGTCCTCAAGGAGCTCCTCGAGAACGCCGTGGACGCGGGCAGCAGCCGGATCGAGGCGGCCGTCTCGGGGCCGTTTCCCTTCACGATCGCGGTGACCGACGACGGATGCGGGATGACGGTCGAGGACCTCGACCTGGCCGTGCGGCGCCACACGACGAGCAAGATCCTTTCGGCCGATGACCTCCAGAGGATCGCCACCTACGGGTTCCGGGGCGAGGCGCTGCCGTCGATCGCGGCCGTCTCCCGCCTGCGGATCGTGAGCCGGCCGCCGGGCAGCCCCCTGGGGCAGGAGATCATCGTGGAGGGTGGCGAGACCCGCCTCTTCCGGGAAGCGGGGGCGCGCTCCGGCACGACCGTCGAGGTCTCCGGCCTCTTTGGGTCCGTCCCGGCCCGGCGGAAGTTCCTCAAGAGCCCCCGGACCGAGCTTGCGCGCCTGTGGGAGGTGTTCCACGCCGTGGGGATTCCGCGCGAAGGGATACTCCACCGGATGTCCGACGGGCGCACGGAGTTCGCCTATGAGCCGAATGAGACGTCGCTTGAGCGCGCGGCGCGGCACGCCGGCGAAGAGGGGAAATATCTCGCCCCCCTCCGGGCCGGCTCTCCCTTCTTCCGGCTGACGGGGTGGGCGGGGCTTCCCCAGGTCTCGCGCGCGGCGGGGACCGGGCTCCATTTCTTCGTCAACGGGCGGTATTTCCGGGACCGGGGGCTCATGGCCGCCGTCCGCGAGGCGTATCGCGGAATTTTGCCCGAGGGGCGCCTTCCGCTCCTGTACCTTTTCATCGCGTGCGATCCATCGGAGGTCGACGTCAACGTCCACCCCGCGAAGACCGAGGCCCGCTTCCGGTACGGCCGCGAGCTGTTCGAGCTGGTCCGGCACGCCGTCGGCGAAGCGCTCGGCGGGAAGGCCCCGCGCCGTCCCGAGAACGTCATTCCCTTCCCGGCCGGAGGCGGCGAGACCGCTCATCGCATCATACCCCGGCCCCCCGAGGGACGGATCGAACCGCTCTTCCCCGAGCCGCCGATCGTGCTCCCGCCGCCGGGAGCGGGCGAGTCGCCTCTGCCGGGGCGACGCTTCTCGGCGCTCAAGCCCGTCGGGCAGATGCTGGGGACCTACGTCGTGTGCGAAGGTCCGGGTGAGGTCGTGATCATCGACCAGCACGCGGCGGACGAGCGGATCGTCTTCTCGCGGCTCAAGGACGCGTACCTCGGGCAATCGGCGCCGCTGCAGCACTGGCTCGTCCCCCAGGAAGTGACGCTTTCCGGGTGCGCGGCGGAAGAGCGGGGGATGATCGCCGAGTTCCTCGAACGCGCCGGCTTCTCGTTCGAGCCGCTCGGAGAGAGCGCCTTTCGGCTCACGGGAGGCCCGGCGATCCTGGGGCGGTTCGACGTCCAGGGGTGGTGGAAGGATTTCCGGGATTTCCTCGAATCCCAGGAGTCGGCCCCCAAGGGGATCTTCGACGCCGACCGCGAGCTGTGGCGGATGGCGTGTCACGCCGCCGCCCGGGCAGGGGATCCCCTTCCCTTCGAGGGGCTGAATCTGTTCCTGCGGGAGCTCGACCGCGCCGTCGGCGCGCACAGTTGCCCCCACGGCCGGCCGGTCTGGGTCAAGATCAGCGGCACCGAGATGGAACGCCTGTTCGGCCGGAGCTGATGGGCGAGAACCGCCTCCTGGTCCTCTCGGGACCGACCGCCTCCGGCAAGACGGCGATCGCGATCGCCCTCGCGAAGCGGTTTCCCCTCGAGATCGTCAACGCCGACTCGATGCAGGTGTACCGCGGGATGGACATCGGGACCGCCAAGCCCTCGCCCGAAGAGCGGGCCGGGACGCCCCACCACCTGATCGACGTGGCGGACCCCGGCGAGAACTACACCGCAGGCCGCTTTGTGGAGGATGCCGGGCGCGCCATGGAGGGGATCCGGGGCCGCGGCCGGTTCCCGCTCCTTGCGGGCGGCACCGGGATGTATCTCCGGGCGTTGCTGCGCGGTCTGGACCCGCTCCCGTCGGACCCGCGGGTGCGCCAGGTCCTCGCGCGGCGCTTCGACGAGGAGGGCGGGGCGGCGCTCCACAGGGAACTGGGGCGGCTCGACCCGGCCGCGGTCGCCAGTTCGGCCCCGCGGGACAAGCGGCGGGTCGTGCGCGCGCTCGAGATCGTGCGGATCACGGGCGAAGCGCCGAGCGCCCGGCGCGTGTCGTGGGAGCGAACGGGCGGGCGGTACCGGGTCCTGTTCCTGGCCCTCGCCGTTCCACGGGACGAATTGCTCCGCCGGATCGACGAGCGGGTGGAGGCGATGTTTTCGGCCGGCTTCCTCGATGAGGTCGAGCGGCTTCTCGCGATGGGGTATGCCCCGGAGCTCAAGAGCATGTCGTCGCTCGGCTACCGCCACGCGGTCGCCCACCTGAGGGGGGGGCTCCCGCTCGAAGCGGCAAAGAAGGAGATGAAGCGGGACACCCGCCGCTATGCCAAGCGGCAGATGACATGGCTCTCCCGCGAGCCGGGGGTCGTGTGGCTTGAACGCGATTCAGCCGTTTCCCGCGGGGCCGAACTGGCGAAAAACTTCTTGTTATGAATATATATCTTGTTCTAAATTAAGAATTTATCGATTGAGTTCGTTACAGGAGATCGCATGATCCTCCAATATCTCGATTTCGAGCGGCCGATCGTCGATCTCGAGAACCGGCTCGAGAAGCTCCGGATGGTCGACGACGGGACCGACAAGAATCTTCGGGAGGAGATCGCCAAGCTCGAAAAGAAGATCGGAAAGATCCGGAAGGAGGTCTTCTCGAACCTCAACCGCTGGCAGATTACCCAGCTTGCCCGCCATCCGAATCGCCCCTATATGCTCGATTATGTAAACCTTTGCTTTAAGAATTTCCTGGAGATCCACGGCGACCGGGCGTTCCGGGACGACCCCTCCATCGTCTGCGGTTTCGCGGAGCTCGAGGGCGAAAAGGTCCTGCTCGTCGGGCAGCAGAAGGGGCGGAACACCACCGAGAAGATCCGCCGGAACTTCGGGATGGCCAACCCGGAAGGGTACCGGAAGGCGCTCCGGGCGATGAAGCTGGCGGAGAAGTTCTCCCTCCCCGTCATCGCGTTCATCGACACTCCCGGCGCATTCCCCGGCATCGGGGCCGAGGAGCGGGGACAGGCCGAGGCGATCGCCCGGAACCTGCTCGAGATGGCGCGCCTCGAGACCGCGATCCTCGTCGCCGTCATCGGGGAGGGGGGAAGCGGCGGGGCGCTCGCGCTCGGAGTGGGCGACGAGATCCTCATGATGGAGTACGCGATCTACTCGGTCATCTCCCCCGAGGGGTGCGCCTCGATCCTGTGGCGCGACACGGCCCGGGCGGAGACCGCCGCGGAGATGATGAAAATCACGGCGCCGGACCTGAAGCGGTTCGGCGTGATCGACAAGATCATCCCGGAGCCGCCGGGCGGGGCGCACCGGGACCACAAGGCGGCGGCCGACGCCCTCCGCTCCACCCTCGTCGAATCGCTCGCCGCCCTCCGGGAGATCCCGATCCCGAAGCTTCTCGAGCGGCGGTACGGCAAGTTCCGCGGAATCGGCCAGATGAAGAGGAAGGCGGGCGGCGCGTAACGTGACGACGAAGAACCGGCTGAAGGAGTTGCGCGCCGAGATCGACGCCGTCGACGACCAGATCGTCGCCCTCCTCAACCGGCGGGCGAAGGCGGTCGTCGAGGTCGGCCGGATCAAGGCGGACCGGAACCTGCGGTTCTACGTCCCCGAGCGGGAGGTGGAGATCCTGCGGCGCCTCACCGAGGCGAACGAGGGGCCCTTCCCCGGCGAGGCGCTCAAGGCGGTCTACCGCGAGATCATCTCGGCCTCGCTTGCCCTCGAGAAGCCGCTCTCCGTGGCGTTCCTGGGCCCCAAGGCGACTTTCACCCACCTGGCCTGCCTCAAGCATTTCGGGGAGAGCGCCGACTACGTTCCGCAGATCAATGTCTCGGCGGTCTTCGACGCCGTGGGGCGGGGCCTGGCCGACTTCGGCGTCGTCCCGATCGAGAACTCGAGCGAAGGGGTGGTGAGCAACACGCTCGACATGTTCGTCGACCACAACCTCCTCATCTGCGGGGAGATCATGGTCGAGGTGGCTCACGACCTTCTCTCCGTCACCGGCGCCATCGAGCATGTCCGGAAGGTCTACTCCCATCCGCACGCCATCGCACAATGCCGGGAGTGGCTCGACCGGAACCTCCGGGCCGTCCCGGTGTTCGACGTGGAAAGCACGGCGCGCGCGGCGGAGCTGGCGGCGGACGACCCGTCGTCGGCGGCCGTCGCGGGGGAGGCGGCCGCAAAGATCTACGGACTCAAGGCGGTCCGGAAGCGGATCCAGGACAATCCGAACAACCACACCCGCTTCATCATCATCGGGAAGATCGCCCCGGAACCGACGGGAAACGACAAGACCTCGATCCTGTTCTCCGCGCGCGACGAGGTGGGAGCGCTCTATCTCATGCTCGAGCCGTTCGCCCGGAACAACGTGAACCTCACGAAGATCGAGTCCCGCCCCATCAAGAAGAAGGCGTGGGAGTATCTCTTTTTCCTGGACATGGCGGGCCACATCACGGACGCGCCGGTCAAGACGGCGCTCGACGAGCTCCGGATGCGGGCCCAGTACCTCAAGATCCTCGGGTCGTATCCCCGCGCCATCTGACGCCCCGGGGCGCCCCGGGGCCTTGCGGCTCCCGGGGACCGGAGCGGCGCGGGGGAAGGACACGGAAGGAGGAGCGCTCATGATCATCGTTCTCAAGGGCGGGTCGACCGACCGGGAGGTCCGGCTGGTCGAGGAAAAGATCCGGGCGCACGGTCTGACCGCCCACATCTCCCGCGGCGTGGAGCGGACCCTCATCGGCGCCATCGGCGACGAGCGGAAGGTCGATGTCGAAGCCTTCGAGGGGATGGAGTGCGTCGAGAAGGTCGTCCGGATCCTCAAGCCGTACAAGCTGGTCAGCCGGGAGTTCCGGAAGGAGGACACCGTCATCACGGTGATGGGGCAGAGGATCGGCGGCGGCACGGTGGCGCTCATCGCCGGCCCCTGCTCCGTCGAGGGGCGCGACATGATGGTCGGGATCGGCGAGATGGTCCATCAGGCGGGCGCCTCGTTCCTGCGCGGCGGGGCGTTCAAGCCGCGCACCTCCCCCTACGCGTTCCAGGGGCTGGGGGAGGAGGGGCTGCGCTACCTCGCCGAGGCGCGGGCGGCGACCGGCCTCCCCGTCGTCACGGAGCTCATGGACCCGCGGGACCTCGACCTCGTGGCGAGGTACGCCGACGTGATCCAGATCGGGGCGCGCAACATGCAGAACTTCCGGCTCCTCACGGAGGTGGGCCGGCTCGACAAGCCGGTCATCCTCAAGCGGGGGCTCTCCGCCACGATCGTGGAGTGGCTGATGAGCGCCGAGTACATCGCCTCCGAAGGGAACACCCGGATCGTCCTGTGCGAGCGGGGAATCCGGACGTACGAGTCGGCCACGCGGAACACCTTCGACGTCTCGGCGATCCCGCTCGTGAGAAGCCTTTCGCACCTGCCTGTGATCGCCGACCCGAGCCACGCGGCGGGGAAGGTCGACCTCGTGGAGCCGCTGGCCGCCGCGGCGATCGCGGCGGGCGCCGACGGGGTGATGGTCGAGGTCCACCACCGGCCCGAGATGGCGCTCTCGGACGGGCCGCAGTCGCAGAAGCCGGAGGTGTTCCGCGCGATGGTCCCGCGGCTTCATCGCATCGCGCAGGCCGTCGGCAGGACGCTGGGGAACGCGTGAGCATCGAGCGGGTCGGCATCGTCGGCCTCGGGCTGATCGGCGGGTCGCTCGCCCGGGCCCTTCGGGGGAGGCGCGGCGCCCCCGAGGTGTGGGGGTGCGACCGGCGCAAGGAGTACCGAAGGATGGCGCTCGCGGACGGCGCGATCGCCCGGGCCTGCACGGAACGGGAGATCGCCGGCTGCGACATCGTCGTGGTCTGCATCCCCGTCCTGCGCTCGGTGGAGTTGATCAGGCGGATCGGGGGGCGGATGCGGCCGGGTTCGGTCCTCACGGACGCCGGGAGCGTCAAGCGGGACGTCGTGCGCGCGGGGCAGGCGGCGATGGCCCGGGGCGCCGAGTTCGTCGGCGGGCATCCGATCGCCGGGACCGAAAACTCCGGCTACCCGGCGGCCGACGGGGACCTGTTCCGCGGACGGAGCGTGATTCTCACGCCGACGCGGCGGAACACGGAAGGGGCGCTCCGGCGGGTGGAAGCGCTCTGGAAGCGGACGGGAGCCCGGCTCCTGCGGATGGACACGGCGACCCACGACCGGGTCTTCGCCTACGTCTCGCACCTGCCGCACGTCGTCGCCTACGCCCTCGTCCACGCCGTCGCGACGCTCGACTCGCCGGTTCCGCTCGGCTACTCGGCGGGGGGTTTTCGCGACTTCACGCGGATCGCCTCGAGCAACCCCGAGATGTGGAAGGACATCGTCCTCCAGAACCGGGGAGAGGTCCTCCGGGCGGCGCGGCATTACCGGAAAAACTTCGGCCTCCTCGAGTCGCTGGTCCGCCGCCGGGACGCGGACGGGCTGATCCGGTACTTCCGGGCGGCGAAGAGGACGCGGGACGGGCTGTGAGCCGATGAAGAAGGCGCCGAAGATCTCGGGGACGGTCCGCGTCCCGGGCGACAAGTCGATCTCCCACCGGGCGGTGATGCTCGGCAGCCTGGCCGAGGGGGTGAGCCGGGTCCGCGGGTTCCTGCGCGCCGAGGACACGCTGCGCACGGTCGGGATGGTTCGCGCGCTGGGGATCGAGGTTCACGAGGACCCGCCGACGGATCTCCGGATCACGGGGAGGGGGCTTGCGGGGCTGTCCGAGCCGGACGACGTCATCGACGCCGGGAACTCCGGCACCACGATCCGGATCGGATCCGGGATCCTGGCCGCCCAGCCGTTCCTCTCGATCGTCACGGGAGACAGGTTCCTCCGGAGGCGGCCGATGGGCCGGGTCGTCAAGCCGCTCACCGCGATGGGCGCCGCCATCTCGGCCCGGGCGAAGAACACTCTGCCGCCCCTGTGCATCCGCGGCGGAGTGCTCAAGGGGATCCGGTACGAGATGCCGGTCGCGTCCGCCCAGGTCAAGTCGGCCGTCCTCCTGGCCGGGCTCTACGCCGATTCCCCGGTCACCGTCGTCGAGCCGCTCCCGTCGCGGGACCACACGGAGCGGATGCTCGAGGCGATGGGGGCCGCCGTGGAGCGGGCGGACACCGCGGTCACGGTCCGTCCGGCGCAGCGGCTCACGCCGCTCGTGTTCGACGTCCCGGCCGACATCTCGTCGGCCGCCTTCTTCCTCGTCCTGGCGGCCTGCGTCCCGGGGAGCCGGCTCCTCCTGCCGGGCGTGGGGGTGAACCCGCACCGCACGGGGGTCGTCGCGGTCCTGCGCCGGATGGGTGCCGATCTCGCTTTCCGGAATGAACGCATCGCAGGGGGCGAGCCGGTGGCCGACATCGCCGTCGCGGGGAGGGGGCTTGCCGGGACCGAGGTGGCGCCGGAGGAGATTCCCGCGCTCATCGACGAGGTGCCCGTCCTGTGCGCCGCCGCCGCGCTTGCGCGGGGGCGGACCGAGATCCGCGGGGCGGCGGAGCTCCGGGTCAAGGAATCCGACCGGATCGCCGCGATGGCGGCGGAGCTGTCCCGCCTCGGCGTGCGGTGCGGCGAGTCCCCGGACGGGATCTGGGTCGAAGGACCGTCGGCGGTGGCGGAAGGGGTGACATGCGACAGCCACGGCGACCACCGGATCGCGATGTCGATCGCGGTCCTGTCGGCGGCCGCCGGGGTCCCTGTCGCCGTGACCGACACGGCGTGCGTCGACACCTCGTTCCCGGCGTTCTTCACCCTGCTCGAAGGGGTGACCCGGTGAGGGAACGCCCGGTCATCGCGATCGACGGGCCGAGCGGCGCGGGGAAGACCACCGTCTCGAAGCGGCTCGCCGAGCGGACCGGCCTCTTGAGGCTCGACACCGGGGCGATGTACCGCGCCTGTGCCCTGGCGGCCCGCCGGGCCGGGATCCCGTGGTCCGATGCCGGCGCCCTGGGTCCTTTCTGCGCCCGGCTCGACCTGCGCTTCGAGGGGACGGGCGAGGCGATGCGGACCCTGCTCTCCGGGGAGGACATGAGCGACGCGATCCGGACCCCCGAGATGAGCATGGGGGCGTCCGACGTCTCGCGGCACGCCGGGGTACGGGAGGCGATGGTCGCGCTCCAGCGGCGGATGGCCGGGAAGGGGGGCGTGATCGCGGAAGGACGCGACACGACGACGGTCGTTTTCCCGGACGCGGATGTAAAATATTTCCTGGACGCCGTTGCCGCCGTCCGCGCCTCGCGCCGGTACCTCGAGTGGGGTCCGGAGAAGGGACTCTCCTTCGAGGAGGTCCTCGCGGACGTGATCCGGCGCGACGTCCAGGATTCCACGCGGGACCACTCCCCGCTGCGGGTGGCGAAAGGGGCGATCTACCTCGACACGACGACCCGCACGGTGGACGAGGTGATCGGGGAGATGCTCCGGTCGCTCCCGGCGGAGGTCCGGGGGCGGCTTCCGGGAGGAGCCGGCGCCGGGAGCCCGGGAATGGGAAAACAGTGAAAGAGATCCTCATCGCCCGCAGCGCGGGCTTCTGCTTCGGCGTCAAGCGGGCGATCTCGATCGCCGACGAGACGACGCGACGGAACGGGGAGGCGTGCGGGGACCGCGCCCCCATCCACTCCTTGGGGCCCATCATCCACAACCCGCAGGTGGTCGACGAACTCGAGAGGAAGGGCCTGCGCGTCGCCGGCTCCGTGGATGAGCTCCGGGGGGGGAAGGTCATCATCCGGTCCCACGGCATCACCCGGCCGGACCTCGAGGCGCTTTCCGGCAAGGGGGTGACGGTCATCGACGCGACCTGCCCCTTCGTGAACAAGGCGCAGGAGCATGCCCGCGCGCTTTCCCGCGAGGGATACGCCGTCGTCGTGGTGGGGGACCCCAACCATCCCGAGGTCAAGAGCATCATCAGCTACATCGAGCCGGGCGTCCCGACGATCACCTCGCTCGCCGACCTGAAGAAGACGACGGGGATCCGGAAGGCGGGGATCGTCGCCCAGACGACCCAGTCGTTCGACAACCTGATGCGGTTCGTTTCCGCGGCCCTCAAGCGCTTCTCCGAAGTGCGCGTCTTCAATACGATCTGCAACGCCACGGTCCTGCGCCAGAAGGAGTCCACCGCCGTCGCCGGCCGGGCCGACCTGATGATCGTTCTGGGCGGTTACAACAGCGCGAACACGAGGCGGCTCGCGGAGATCTGCCGGGAGGTCAACCCGAACACGATCCACATCGAAACGGCCGTGGAGCTCCCGCCGGACCGGCTCGCCTCCGTCTCCCGCGTCGGCGTGACGGCGGGCGCCTCGACCCCCCAGTGGATCATCGAGGAGCTCGTCGCCAGGATCCGGGAGGTCTGGGCGGGGGAGAAAATCGGGGTTTCTTATTATCAATAGAGGGTTAGCCGCGGATGGGAGTATGCACGCCGGATCCATTGTGATATATATCCAAAAAGAGAATCGTTAATCCGCAGTTTCCCCAAGGAGCGCCGTAATGGACGGGAATCCAACCCAGCCGAACCATCCCCAGACCGGGCCCGACGCCGAGTCGGACCGCGCAACACCGTCGACAACCCAGAAACCCGAGGAGGATTTTGCCAAGCTGTGGGAGGAGAGCATTGAGGTCCCCGAAGAGGGGCAGATCCTCCACGGCACGGTGATCAAGGTCCTGAAGGATTACGTGGCGGTCGACATCAACCGGAAATCCGAGGGGATGCTCCCCGTCGAGGACCTCCCGGAAGAGGAGCGGGCGCATCTTGCACCCGGGAGCCGCGTCGACGTGATGGTCGAGCGGTACGACCAGACCCAGGGGTTCGTCCTCCTCTCCCGATCGAAGGTCCTCAAGATCCGGGTCTGGGACGATCTTCAGAAGGCGCACGACGAGGGGACGCCGGTCCCGGGGACGATCGTCGCGAAGGTCAAGGGGGGGTACACCGTCGATGTCGGCGTCAAGGCGTTCCTTCCCGGGAGCCAGGTCGACCTGAGGCCGGTCCGGGAGACCGAGAACGTCATCGGCCTCCAGGGGAAGTTCAAGGTCCTCAAGATCTCGCGCAAGAAGGGGAACGTCGTCGTTTCCCGGCGCACCTGGCAGGAGGAGGAGCGGGAAGAGCGCAGAAAGACCATCCTGGGAACGATCAAGGAAGGGGATGTCGTCCAGGCCCGGGTCAAGAACATCACCGACTACGGCGTCTTCATGGACCTGGGCGGCCTCGACGGGCTGATGCACATCACCGACATGAGCTACGGCAAGATCAGCAATCCCGCCTCGATCTGCAAGGTCGGCGACGCGCTCACCGTCAAGGTGATCCGCTTCGACCGCGAGAAGGGGCGGATCTCGCTCGGGCTCAAGCAGATGCGGCCCGACCCGTGGGCCGACATCGAGCAGCGGTACCAGCCGGGCGCCCGCATCAAGGGCCGCGTGACGAACATCACCAAGTACGGCGCTTTCATCGAGATCGAGCAGGGCGTCGAGGGGCTGCTCCACATTTCCGAGATGACGTGGAACAAGCGGCTCAAGGACCCCTCGGAGGTGCTCAAGGTCGGCGACGCGGTCGAGGTCGTCGTCCTCAAGATCGAGAAGGAG
>JAMDBZ010000007.1 GCA_023488945.1 Deltaproteobacteria bacterium | reverse complement strand
CTACCTTATCACGCCGGGAAACTTTGGGCGTCCGGCCGGCCCTGCGGCCGGACGCGCACAGATGCGTCCCGCGGAGCGGCTACGGCGGACGGCGGAGCGGACGCAGGAGGGGGGTCACAGCGAGCCGCACGGATCCATCGGGCGGCGAGCCATGAGCGGAGACCCCCCTCCGAGGCAGCGTAGCCGCAATCGCAGGC
Source organism: Deltaproteobacteria bacterium (assembly GCA_023488945.1). The sequence goes on along the minus strand of JAMDBZ010000007.1, from coordinate 19,847 downwards.
GGCCTGCCGTAGGGGATTGCATCGAGCGCGGGAGGCCGAACGCCCGGCGCCTAAAGGATGTTCGCGGCCAACTCGGCGAGCGGGGAGCGCTCCCCCTTGGTGAGCATCACGTGCCCGGCGATCGGCTCCCCCTTGAACCGCTCGACGATGTAGGAGAGCCCGTTGCTGGCCGAGTCGACGAACGGGTTGTCGATCTGGTACGGGTCGCCCGTGAGCACGACCTTGCTGTTCTCCCCCGCGCGGGTGAGGATCGTCTTGACCTCGTGGGGCGAGAGGTTCTGCGCCTCGTCGATGATGATGTACTGGTTGGGGATCGACCGGCCCCGGATGTAGGTCAGCGGCTCGATCTCGAGGATCCCCAGGTTCATGAGCTCCTGGTACCCGCGCACCCCCTGCCGCTTCCGGCGGCCGAAGGCGAACAGGTACTCGACGTTGTCGAAGATCGGCTGCATCCAGGGTTTCAGCTTCTCCTCGAGGTCCCCCGGGAGGAAGCCGATGTCCTTTCCCATCGGGTAGACCGGACGCGACACGAGGAGCCGCTGGAACGCCTCCTCGTCGGAAGTCTTCCGGAGGCCGGCCGCCAGGGCGAGCAGCGTTTTCCCGGTCCCGGCCTTCCCCGCCAGCGTCACGAGCTTGACCGTATCGTCGAGGAGGACATCGAGAGCGAAGTGCTGTTCCTTGTTCCTCGGCCGGACACCCCAGACGTCGTCCTTGAACGGCGGCAGGAGGCGGACCTTCCGCTTCTGGACGTCGTATTTCCCGAGCGCCGAGGAGTTCGAGGGGCCGTTGCGCAACAGGAGGAACTCGTTCGGGAAAAGGTCCTCGACGCCCGGAGGCGGCGCGCTCTCCCCTGCGGCGTAGAAGGCGTCGATCCATTCCTTTCCGGCGACGACCTCGCGGAACCCCTGGTAGAGCTCCTCGATTTCGACCCGGTCGCTCTCGTAGTCCTCGGCCCGCAGGCCTAAAGCGTCCGCCTTGATCCGGAGGTTGGTGTCCATCGTGACGAGGACGACTGGCACCTCCCTCTCCCGCTCGCGGGTGCCGAGGGCGACCGACAGGATCTGGTTGTCCTCCTTCCGGCCGTGCAGCTCCGCGGGAAGCAGCACCGCCCCCTCCCCGTCGAACGCCACGCGCAGGAGCCCCCCGCCGCCGAGCGGGACCCCCTCGGCCAGGCTCCCCTTCCTGCGGAGCTGGTCGATGTACTTCGAGACCGTCCGGGCGTTGCGCCCGAGCATCGTGAGGTCCTTCTTGAAGTGGTCAAGTTCCTCGATGACGGTGATGGGGATGACGAGCCGGTTGTCCTGGAATTTGAAGATCGCCTGGGGATCGTGCAGGAGGACGTTGGTGTCCAGCACGAAATTCTTGATCATCCGGCCTCCGGGGTCATTTGAGTGCGGCGAGCTTCGCCCTGGCCTTCTCGGCCGCCGGCGACTTGGGATGCTTCGAGACGACAAGCTCGAAGAGAAGCTTCGCGTTCTTCCGGTCGTTGAGACCCAGGAACGACATCCCCTGCTTCAGCATCGCGTCCGGCGTCTTGTCCCCGCCGGGATACTTGTCGATGACGTCCTGGAAGGCGAGGATCGCGTTCTCGTAATCCTTCTCCGCGTAGAAGGTCTCACCCTTCCAGTAGAGGACGTTCGGCATGAGGCGATGGTCCGGGTATTTCGCCGCGAAGGCGAGGAGGATTTCCCGCGCCTTCTTCGTCTCGCCCCCCTTGATGAGCCCCAAGGCGTAGTCGTACATCTCCTCCGGGCTCTTCCAGTCCTGGGCCGCCGGCGAAGGGCCGGCGGATGCCGCGCCCGCCGCGGGGCGGACCGCCTCGGCGAGCTTCTCGACCTTCGCCTCGAGCACGGTCACCTTGCGCTCGAGCTCGTCCATCCGGGCGGCCTTCGCCTTGAGATCGGCGATCGCCTGCGCCTGGTCGGTCGTCCGGCTCGCGAGGTCTGCGATGTCCTTCTGGAGGGCGAGCTTGTTCTCCTCGGCCCGGGTGGTCGCCGCGAGGAGGTCCGACTTGATCCGGTCCGTGTCGGCCGAAAGGTCGGCCACCGTCTTCTCCACGCCGGTGACCTCCCTCGCCTCCGTGCGCGGAAGCGGGGCAGGGTGGGAGGCGGCGGTCGCCCGAACGGCCGCCACCTCCTTCTTCACGGATTCGACTTCCTCCTGCAGCCGGACGAACGCCCCCTGGTCCGCCACGGCGCAGCCGCCGGCGGCGCCCGCCAGGACCAGGGATGTCAGCAGGAGGAGGATGCCGCTGCGGCGCATCCGGGACGGCCTACTTCCGGACGAAGTGGTCCCGCCGGTTCTTCGCCCAGGCCTCCTCGGTGTGCCCGGGATCGATCGGCTTCTCCTTCCCGAAGCTCACGGTCGAGAGATTCGCCTGGGACGCGCCGAGGGAGACGAGGTAGGACCGGGCGCTTTCCGCGCGCCGCTCGCCGAGCGCCATGTTGTACTCGGCCGTCCCCCGTTCGTCGCAATTCCCCTCGATCTGGACCTTCGCGCCGGCGTTCTTCTTCATCCAGGCCGCGATTTCCTCCAGGATGGGCTTCGCGTCCGGCCGGATGAACGACTTGTCGAAATCGAAGTGGATGTCGGCGAAGGGCGACTTCTGCTCCTCCGTCACGGCCTGCGCAACGGCCGCCTCCGCGGCACGGGCCGTCATCGCCCCGGCCTTTTCCGCCGCGGGCGCCTCCGGCTTGATCGCTTCCGTGGTGATCTTCTCCGGCGCGGGCGGAGCCTGGGCGGCGGGCGCCTGCGCGGCGGCCGCTGCCGGCTGCTCGCCGGAGCGCACCGTCTGCTTCTTGGCGCACCCCGCCGCAAGGACCATCACGACAACCAAAAGCCATGCGCCCCACATCAGAGCTCCCCTTCCCCTCATCACCCTCTCCTCCCTTTCCTTTAAGAATAATCGGATCCGCTGTGGGATCCGGGAATCATCGCCGGGGAGACCAGGACGGCGACCCTGCGCCCGGCCGGCCGGACACCAGCACCCTCCCCCACCGGCCGTCCGCGGAGGCCACCCGCAGCTCAGAATAGCCCTTTTTCTGATAGGTGTAAACCAGGTAGCGCCCGTCCGGCGAGAACGACGGATCGACGCAGTCGCCGTCGGCGGAGACGACGAGCCGCTGGTCGCTCCCGTCAGGCCGGACCGTGTAGATGGCGTACTTCCCGTTCGCGAGGGAGGTGAACGCGATCCGGTCCTCCACCGGGGACCAGGAGGGGGAAGTCGAATAGAAGCCGGCGTGGGAGATCCGCTGCGCCTCCGGCCCCCCGATCTCCTTGACGTAGACCTGCGGGGATCCGCTCCGGTCCGAGACGAAGGCGATCCGCTTCCCGTCCGGCGACACGGAGGGGGACACCTCGAGACCCCACCCGCCGGCGACCTTCTCGACGGCCGAGCCGTCCAGCCGGATCCGGTAGATGTCGGAGTTCCCTTTCACGCTCACCGACGCGTACAGGGACGCCCCGTCCGGCGAGAAGCAGCCCGGCGTCTTGGCGTTCCCGAACGTCACGACCGGCCGTTCGGATCCGTCGGAGAGCCGCCGGAGGTAGATCACCGGCCGGCCGGTCCGAAACGACGTGTAGGCGATGCTCGCGCCGTCCGGCGACCAGCGGGGAAAGAGGTTGAAGCTCCGGTTGCCCGTGATCTTCCGGAGATCCCCGCCGTCGAGCCCGACGACGTAGACCTCCTTCCCCCGGCTCCCCTCCGCCCGCGCCGTAAAGACGATATCGGTGTCGAAGATCCCACGGACGCCCGTGAAGGCGTACAGGATCTCGTTGGCGAACCGGTGGGCGACCGTCCGGATGCGGCGCAGCGGCGCGGTGTAGCGCTTCCCCGCCATCATGGTCCCCAGCGTCGCGTCGTAGAGCCGCATCTCGACGGAGACATCGCCGCCGCGGGCCGCGACCTCCCCGATCACGACCGCCTCGGCGCCGATCAGCTTCCAGTCGGGAAACGACAGCGGCTTCCCCGCGAAATGGGACGGGGTGATCTTCTCGAGATAGGCGTCGCGCGGGATGACGTCGAACAGGGCCGTCATCTTGAGATCGCCCGCGATGATCCGGGGGATGGAGCGGCCCGGCTCCGGGTCGCCCTCCGTCACGACGAGGTCCGGAACCGCGACGGGCATCCTCTTCCCGCCCGGCGCGTTGATGTCGATGTAGAGGATGGCGTGGGCGCTCGACGCCGCCGCGAGGAGAAGAAGCAGCGCGAGAAGCCCCGCATGCGCCGGGCGCCTCACGGGGCTTCGTCCGAGCCGTAGAATCGGAACCCCACCTCGTAGCGGCTCTCGGCGCCGCGGAGCCGCTCGGGCGGCACGGGAAGGGGACTCGCCTTCCGGATCGCGCGGCGCACCGAGTCGTCGAAGTAAACGTTCCCCGAGCTTTTCTCCATCCGGACCTCCGAGACCTGCCCGTTCTTCTCGATCGCGACGCGAACCTGGACAAAGAGTTTCCCGCGATCCTTCACGGCGAGCTCCGGGACGGTCCAGTTGGCGCGCACCTTCTCGTCGAGGGCCCGGAAGTAGGCCAGCTCCTCGGGAGGGAGCCGGGCCGCGCCGGCGCCGCCGGCGATCCCGGCCGGCGACCGGGGCGACGTCGTCCCCCGCGGGACGGGGCGCGCCGCGGTGAGGTCCACCCGCCGGGCGACCCGCTCCCCGATTCCCCGGACCGCCTGCCGGACCTCCTTCTCCCGCCGGACTCCCCGGACCGCCTTCTCGACCTCCTTCTCGGCCGCTTTCTCCTCGCGCATCTTTCGGATCGTTTCCGCGAGGAGTCGCGTGTCCGCGGCTCTCATCTTCGGGGAGGGAGCGACGGAGGGCGGCGCGGCCGCCCGCTTCGCGGCGGACCGCTCCTCCTTCCGCGATTCGGGGGATTCCTTGCGCCGCGCGGCCCGGGGGGGTTCCCCCCGCTCTTCCGGGGCACGGGCCGCGGTCTCCGGCGGCGGCGCGACAGACCCGTTCCCGATCAGGTCGACGACGGCGACCGGCGCGATGGACAGGGGCGGGCGCGAAAAGCCGGCCCAGAAGCCTGCGACCAGGAAGGCCGCCGCGTGGAAGGCCCCGGAGAGGACCAGCATCTTCCGGAAGAGAGGGTCCCTCGGGTCCAAGGCCGCCGGAAACACGCTCCCGACCGTCCCCTACCGCTCGAGCGGTTCGGTGACCATGCCGAGTTTCTCCACGCCGGCGTTGCGGACCTCCGCGATGACCTTGACGACGAAGCCGTACGAGACCGTCCGGTCGGCCCGGAAGTAGACCTGCCGGTCGGCCCTCCGCTCCAGGATGGCCCGGAGCGTTCCGCCGAGCCGGTTGAACTCCACCGGCTGCCGCCCGATGAAGATCCGGCTGTTCGCGTCGACGGTGATGACGAGCCGCTCCTCCTCGGAGTGGAGCGCCTTGGCGTTCGCCTGGGGGAGGTTGACGTCCACCCCCTGGGTCAGCATCGGGGCGGTGACCATGAAGATGATGAGGAGGACCAGCATGACGTCGACGAGCGGCGTCACGTTGATCTCCGACATCATCCTCCGGCCGCCGCCGTTCCCGTTCGAGAAGGCCATGGCGTCACACCTTGTCCGCGTTGCGCTCGAGGAAGTTCAGGAACTCGACCGAGAAGCCGTCGATCCGGGAGGCGATCACGCGGATCCGGTTCGTGAAGTAGTTGTACGCAATGACCGAGGGGATGGCGGCCACCAGCCCCATGGCCGTGGCGACGAGCGCCTCCGCGATGCCCGGCGCCACCGTGGCCAGCGTCGCGCTTCCCACGGCGGCGATCCCCGAGAAGGCGTTCATGATCCCCCAGACGGTGCCGAACAGTCCGACGAAGGGCGTCGCGCTCCCCGTCGTCGCGAGGAACGGCAGGTAGCTCTCCATCTGGGCGATCTCCTCGTTCGCGGCCTTCCGCATCGCCCGCTCGATGTTCTCCAGGAGGGGGATCCCCCCGCGCGCCGGAAGGGACGGGTCGGCGACCCGGGTCCGCTGGATCCGGGACAGCTCCAGGTACCCCGTCCGGAACACCTCGGTGAGCGGCGTTCGCGCCGATTTCTCCGCCAGCTCGAACAGGGCGGAGAGGCTCTTCCCCTCGCCGAACGCCTTGACGAAGTCGGCCTGGTTCCGCTCGATTCCCTTGAAGAGGCGGAACTTGAGGAAGATGATCGCCCACGAGACGATGGAGAACACGAGGAGCAGGATCAGGACGAGCTTGACGATCGGGCCGGCGAGCATGACGTGCTGGAACACGCGCGTGTCGAACAGGCCCGTCGCCGCCGGCAGAACGGGAAGGGTCATCCCCAGGGCTGGAATCAAGAGGCTTTCCTCCGGACGCGATTATTGTTCGAGCGAGTCATATCACGATAAATATTACTTTATACCACGGATCATCCGCCGTCGTTCAACGCGCTTGACATTCCCGGCCCGGAAAAATACGATACGGCGGTAACATGGAGACATCGCTGAAAAAATCCCGCAACACCCGCCAGCGCGCCCTGATCCTCGACATCCTCCGCGACACACGGTGCCACCCCACGGCGGAGGCGATCTACCTGGAAGCGCGCAGGACGATGCCGAACATCAGCCTGGGCACGGTCTATCGGAACCTGAGCTTCCTCCGGAACCAGGGGCTGGTCCGGGAAGTCCGGTCGAACAGCGACGTCTGCTCCCGTTTCGAGGACGCCTGCGAGCCGCACGCCCACTTCCACTGCCAGGTCTGCCGGACGGTCCACGACATCCCGCTGCCGGACGCCGTCGCGAACCTGTCCTGGGACGGCGTGGAGAAGATCTCCCGTGTCCGGGACCTCGAGCTCCACGTCATCGGCGCCTGCCGGCAGTGCGGGGGGAGCGGGAGCTGACCCCGTGCCGGGGCCGCCGCGACCGCCAGCGGCAGCGCTTCCGGAGACCGAACCGACCGTGACCCGACTCCGAGACAAGTTCGCCGCCGGGCGGTTCTGCATCACGGTCGAATACAACCCGCCCAAGAGCGCCGACATCGCCTCCGCCCTCCCGAAGCTCGCCCGGTTCGCGGGCCGGGTGGACGCCGTCAACGTCACCGACAGCCCGATGGCCAAGGCGCGGATGAGCCCGATCGCCGCCTCCCTCATCATCGAGCGGGAGACCGGCATCGAGACGATCTTCAATGTCACCTGCCGCGACCGGAACCTGATCGGCCTCCACGCCGACCTTCTCGGGGCGTCCGCCCTGGGCCTCTCGAACATCCTCTGCGTCACCGGGGATCCCCCGGGACTCGGAGATTGGAAGGAGGCGAAAGGGGTCTACGAGTTCAACTCCACGGGGCTTTTGTCCCTCGTGTCGTCCCTCAACTCGGGGGTCGACCACGGGGGGAAGACGCTGCCGGCGGGGACCGACCTGTTCCCGGGGGCCGTCTGCTGCCCGGCCTCGCAGACGCCGGAAGCGGAGCTGCGCGAGGCGGAGCGGAAGGCCAGGGCGGGCGCGCGGTTCTTCCTCTCCCAGCCGGTCTTCGAGTCGCGGACCGCCCGCGACTTCCTGGCGGCGCTCCGCGAACGGTCCGACGCCCCGGTCCTGCCGGGCGTGATGCCGCTCAAGACCGTGGAGTTCGCGCGCTACCTCGACGAGAAGGTGCCCGGGATCCGGATCCCGCCCGGCGTGATCGACCGGCTCGCGGCGGTCCCCCCGGGGCGGGTCGCCCCGGAGGGGATCCGCCTCGCCGCGGACCTCGCCCGGGAACTGCAAACGTTCGCCCCCGGCATCCACCTGATGCCGACCGGGCCGATCGAGTCGATCGAGGAGATCCTTTCGGCCCTGGGGCGCTGATCCCGCCGGAGTCCCCAGCATCCGGCCCGCGCTCGATGCATTCGCCTACGCTACGCCGCCTGCGGTTGCGGCTGCGCTGCCTCGGAGGGGGGTCTCCGCTCATGGCTCGCCGCCCGATGGATCCGTGCGGCTGCGCTTTACTTCGCTGCGACCCCCCTCCTGCGTCCGCTCCGCCGCCTGCCGTAGCCGCCTACGGGGAACGCATCTGCGCGCTTCGGCCGGATGAGGCGGTCACAGGGATGAGGATCGCGCCGGGCCCGGAGGGCGAGGGGGGCCAAAAAGAAGAACGGCCGGGGGCGGTGACGCCCCCGGCCGTCATTCCTTCCGGGACGGATGCGCGCCGGCTTACGAAAGCTTCCGGCCGCCCTCCGCCGCCCACTTCTCGAGCATCGCCGTCGTGACCGACTTGGGCCGCTCGATGGCGTAGCCGAGGGCCCGGTCCCAGGTGATGTTGCACAGGACGCCGAGGGCGCGGCCGATGCCGAAGAGGACGGTGTAGAAGTCGTACTCGACGAGGCCGTAGTACCACTGGATGACGCCCGACTGCGCGTCGACGTTCGGCCACGGGTTCTTCGCCTTGCCGTGCTCCATGAGGACGCCCGGCGCGACCTTGTAGATCATGTTGACGAGCTTGAAGAGCGGGTAGTCCGGCAGGTTCTTCAGGCAGAACTCCATCTGCGAGACGTACCGCGGGTCGGTCTTCCGGAGGACGGCATGGCCGTAGCCGGGAATGACCTGGCCGCTGTTCAGCGTGTCCCAGAGGAACTTCCTGAGCTCGTCTTCGGTCGGGAGCTTCCCGCCCAGCTTCTTGAACACGTCCTGGCACCACCCGAGCACTTCCTGGTTCGCCAGGCCGTGGAGCGGCCCCGCCAGGCCGTTGATCGCCGCGGAGTAAGCGTAGTAGACGTCGGAGAGGGCCGAGGCGACGAGGTGGCCGGTGTGGGCCGAGACGTTCCCGGACTCGTGGTCGGAATGGAGGATGAAGTACATCCGGGCGACGTCGTCGTACGGCTTCGGGATCCCCATCATGCGGGCGAAGTTGCCGCCGAGGTCGAGCTTCGGGTCGGCCGGGATGTGGGTGTCGCCCTTGTACTTCATCCTGTAAATGTAGGCGCCGATCGAGGGAAGCTTCGCCATGAGGTTGCAGGAGTCCTCGTAGGTCGGATCCCAGTAATCGACCTTCTTCATCCCCTCCGCGTACCGCTTCGCGAAGAGGGAGTCGCGCTGCATCGCGAGGATGGCCGCGGAAAACATCGTCATCGGGTGGGTGTCGCGCGGCATCGCCCGGAGGACGTCGAAGACGTACTGGGGCACAGCCGAGCGGACCTTGCAGTCCTCGACGATCGCGAGCGTCTCGTCCATCGTCGGCACGTCGCCCGTCATCAGGAAGTACCAGTGCGCCTCGACGAACGGATATTCGGACCCCGGCACCTTGGGAAGCGCCTCCATCGTCTCGGGAATCGTCTTGCCGCGGAACCGGATCCCCTCCTGCGGATCGAGGTAGGAGATGTCGGTCACCAGGCTCCGGACGTCGCGGGCGCCGCCGATGCACTGCTCGATGGTGACCTGGTCGATCAGCACCTTGCCGAACTCCTTGACGAGCTTCGTGGTGCGCGGCCGATGGGCCTGGATCTTCTCGAACAGCTTCTCCTTCAGGTTCGACTTTTCCATCAGCTTCGCCATGCTGCAAGACCCCCTTTCACCGTTGGGTTTATTGAAAGAGTGCTCCAACGAACGGGTTCGCGGCGTCCTCCTTTCCCGATGGAATGAACTGCCGGGGATTCCATAAGATTATCACAACACCCGGGGCGCACGGCCGGCGCCCCGCACGGCCGGACAGGGCCCCTGGGAATTTCCCGCGCAGGGATCGCATCGTCCCCCGGTTCCGGCCTCCGGGACTCGCTCTGTGTTTGATTCGAAGACCGCAGACTGTATACCGTATACACTTGCCGCACCGGGAAGGCAAGCCCTTTTTTCCCGGCGGGCGCGCCCGGCGCGACGTGGAAATGATCGGGCAATCCAGTTGACAAATCCCCGACCGGCTCCTGTAAGATTGTCCTGATGGAAGAATCCGAGCTGAAATTCTCCGAAGACCATCTCTGGGTGCTCGAGATGGGGGAAACCGCGCGCATCGGGCTCTCCGACTACGCCCAGGAGCAGCTCGGCGAGATCATCTCGATCTCCCTCGCCGAGGTCGGCAGGTTCAGCGAGCAGGGGAGCGCGATCGGCGAGGTCGAGTCCCAGAAGACCGTCGTGGAGCTCATCTCCCCCATCTCGGGAACCGTCCGGGCGGTGAACGACAGCGTCGTGGAAGACCCCTCCCTCATCAACGTCGACCCGTACGGCAAGGGATGGCTCGTCGAAATCGAGATCGGGGACCCCGAGGAGATCGAGCGCCTCATGAACGGCACCGAGTACGAGGCGTTCACCGAAGAGTAGCCCCCGAATGACGACGGATACCGACCACACGGCGGGACAGCCGTCCCGGCGCAGCTTCCTCAATGCCGCCCTCGGCACGGCCGCGGCCGTCTTCACCGCCTCGCTCGTCTACCCGCTCGCCCGTTTCCTGTGGCCCCCGGAGGAGCGCCCCGGCAGCGAGGGGCGGCTCGGGATCCCCGAGGAGGACCTGCTGGCAGGGCAGTCCCGCGTCGTCTCCCTCCGGGGGGAGCCGGTGCTCGTCATCCGGGAGCAGAACCGGGTGGTCGCCCTCTCGGCCGTCTGCACCCACCTCGGCTGCCTCGTCAAATACCGCGGCGGCGGGGTGATCGAGTGCCCCTGCCACGCCGCTTCGTTCGACCTCTCCGGCAACGTCACCGGCGGACCCGCCCCGCGCCCCCTCCCCTCCTATCCCGTGCTGATCGAGGGGAACCGGATCGTGGTCGGGTAGGCGGGGGGGCCGGATGACCGAAGGTCCGAACCGGGAGGAGCGGATCGACCGCCGGGAATTCGAAAAGCGGACCGTCTTCACCGAGATCTTCAACTTCTTCTCCCTCATCGGCTTCCTGTACGGCGCCCTCGACGAAAGCCTCCCGTTCCAGGAGGCGATGCGGAAACAATTCGAGAAGCCGGTCTACTACTACCGCACGAAGATCGAGAACAACTTCCTCGCCTGCCTGGGCGGGATCTCCTTCCTGCTCTACCTCTTCCAGCTCGCCACGGGGATCCTGCTCCTGTTCTATTACCGTCCCACCACCGCCGAGGCGTACCGGAGCGTCGTGGAGATCACGAACCGGATCCCGTACGGCTGGCTGATCCGGGGGATCCACCACTGGGGCGCCAACCTCATGGTGGTGACGGTCCTCCTCCATATGCTGCGCGTCTTCTTCACGGCCGCCTACCGCCCGCCCCGCGACGTCACGTGGGTGAACGGGATGCTCCTGCTCGTGTTCACGCTCCTGTTCGGCGTCTCCGGGTACCTGCTGCCGTGGAACCAGGCTTCGTACTGGGCCACGACGGTGGGGACCGACAGCATGTCGGCCATCCCGGTCGTCGGGGACACGCTGAAATCCCTGTCCCGGGGGGGGAACGTCGTCGGCCAGCTCGCGCTGAGCCGGTTCTTCGCCTTCCACATCGTGATCCTGCCCGGGCTCATGATCCTGTTCCTGATCCTCCACTTCCTGATGATCCGGCGGCAGGGAATCGCCGAGCCGCTGTAGGAAACGACGATGACGCCATCCGGCGGCGACGCCCGCGACAGGTACGGCAGCGAGCCGTTTTTCCCGCATCACGTCATCCGGCAGGCGATCCAGCTCGCCGTCCTGTCCGCGCTGCTCGTTCTCCTGTCCTCCCTCTTTCCGCCGCCGATGCCCCCCGAGGCGGACCCGTTCAACACGCCGGCGAACATCAAGCCGGAGTGGTACTTCCTGGCGGCCCACCAGTTCCTCAAGGCCGCCGAGGCGCTCTCGTTCCTGGGCGCCTGGGCGCCGAAGGTCCTGGGGATCCTCGCCCAGGGGTTCCTCGGGATGGCGGTCTGGTTCCTCCCGTTCTGGGACACCAACCCGGAGCGGCACCCCGCGCGCCGGCCGACGGCGATCCGGGTGGGGATCGGCATGGTCTTCTTCTTCCTCGTCATGACGGTCTGGGGTTATTTCTCGTGAGAATTCCGCTCCGCTTCGTTCTCCCGGCGCTCGCCGCCGCGGTCCTGGCGTTCCCGCCCCGGTCCGGGGCGGCCGCGGGGCCGGGAGCAAAAATCCCGCAGGACAGCTGTTACTCCTGCCATGCCCGCCTCGGCGGGACGCTCGGGGCCCCCGCGCGCGAATACCTCGGGAGCGTGCACCGCGAAGCCGGCATCACCTGCGTCACCTGCCACGGCGGAAACCCGTTCGTGCCGGGCGAGGAGGCGATGAGCCGGGCGAAGGGGTTCCGGGGGAAGCCGTCGATGCGGGAGATCCCGGGGTTCTGCGCCCGATGCCATTCCAACATCGCCATGATGCGGCAATACAACCTGCGCACCGACCAGCTCGCCGAGTACAGGACGAGCGTCCACGGGAAACGGCTTTACGGCAAGAACGACCCGAACGTCGCGGTGTGCACCTCGTGCCACGGCAAGCACGGGATCCGCCGGAAGAGCGACCCGGAGTCGACCGTGTTCCGCGCCAACGTCCCCGCGACCTGCGGGACGTGCCATGCCGACCCGGCGAAGATGAAGCCTTACGGGATCCCCGCCGATCAGCCGGAGAACTTCTCCAAGGGCGTCCACGGGCGGATCCTGGCGGGAAAGGTCCCGGGCAAGAACCCGGGCATCGCGCCGAACTGCGCGACCTGCCACGGGATCCACGGGGCGACCCCCCCCGGCGTCCGCGAGGTGTCGAACGTCTGCGGGAATTGCCATACCCTCGTCGCCGAGTACTTCCGCGGGAGCCCCCATTTCACGGCGGTCCAGGAGGTCGGGGAGCCCAAGTGCGTGACGTGCCACGGGAACCACGACAACCGGAGGCCGACGCTCAAGGTGTTCTCGGGGACGGGACCGGGCGAGTGCGGCTCCTGCCACGAGAAGGGGAGCAAGGCGCTCGAGTTCGCCGGGAACGTGCAGACGCTGCTGAGCGCCATCGAGTCCGATATCGCGGACGTCCGGAAGGAGTCCCGGGAGGCCGCCGTGGCCGGACGCAATACCGACCGGCTCCAGGCCGCCCTCGACACGGCCCGCAACAGGTTGATCGAGGCGGGCCCCGTCGTCCATGCCTTTTCCCTCGACCGGCTTTTTCCCGTCGTCCACGAGGCCGAGGATGCCCTGGGCCAGGCCCGGGACGAGCTCCGGCGGATCCGCGACGAGCAGCGCCAGCGGAAAGCCGTCGCCGGCTATGCCGTCACGATGCTTCTCCTCATCGCCGTCCTTCTGGGGATCAAGCTGAGGCTTCTCCCCAAGGGCGCTCCCGCGGCCGGCGCGAAAAACAGTTGAAGTCCGCGGTCCTCCCCGGTTAGAATTTCCTGCTTGTATACCGTATACCGGAATCATCCCCGACAAAGGAAGGCATCGCAATGGACGAGCAGCAGAGAGGGCCGGAGCCCCACGCCCACGACGGAGGCGACAAAACCCGCGCCGAGAAAATCCTCGGCACGATCGGGATGCACGTCCCGAAGGGGAAGCAGGACAGGCTCCACCTCCAGCCCCGGTTCTTCAAGTTCCTGGGTTTCCTGGGGATCCTCTTCCTCATTTTTTCCGCGGGGATGTTCGAATTCTCGACCAGCCCCTACTTCTGCGCGAGCTGCCACATCATGAAGCCGTACTACCGGGCGTGGGCAACCTCGAAGCACAACCACGTCCCCTGCGTGGACTGCCACTACCCGCCGGAGATCCGGGAGAAGATGGTCCTCAAGTTCCAGGCCCTCTCCCAGGTCGTGAAATACGTCACGAGGACCTACAGCTCGAAGCCGTACGCCGAGATCAGCGACGCCGCATGCCTCCGGAAGGGGTGCCACGAGACGCGGCTGCTCCAGGGGCAGGAGACGTTCATCCCCGTCCGGGCCGGGAAGAAGACGACCGTGAAGATCAAGTTCGACCACACGCCGCACCTGACCGCCCAGCCGCGCGGCAAGAAGCTGCGCTGCACGAGCTGCCACAGCCAGATCGTGGTCGGGAACCACATGGAGGTGACGACCTCCACCTGCTTCCTGTGCCACTTCAAGGGCACGAAGTATGGCCGCGTGGAAAACCCGATCGGCGGCTGCGGGAACTGCCACGCCGCGCCCGAAGGCGAGTTCAAGTTCGGGGACGTCACCTTCAACCACAAGGACTTCGTCGGGGCGCGGCACGTGGCGTGCCAGAACTGCCACCTCGACGCGATCCAGGGCGAGGGGGAGGCCAAGAAGGATCGGTGCACCCAGTGCCACAACGAACCGTCGCGCCTGGCGCGCTACACGGACATCGACTTCATGCACAAGAACCACGTGACCGACCACAAGATCGAGTGCACCCACTGCCACGAACCGATCCAGCACAAGGTCAAGACGACCGTCGAGCCGCTCCAGTACGACTGCTCCGTCTGCCACGAGCGGAAGCACAACATCCAGAAGCAGCTCTACATGGGAATCGGCGCCCGGGGCGTCCCGAACCGGCCGAGCGTCATGTTCCTCACCAACGTCGACTGCGTCGGGTGCCATATCGTGCCCGAAAAGGGGCAGGTCGAGTCCCAGATCGTGGGACAGACGTTCAAGGCGTCCGAGTCGGCGTGCCTGGGGTGCCACGGCACCGACTTCAAGGGGATTCTGGGCGAGTGGCATGGCACGATCCGCGACGCGCTGGCCGAGGCGAAGCCGTCCGTGGAGAAGGCGCGGGCCCTGCTCCGGGCGGGCGGGAAGGAGAACCCGAAGGCCGTCCGGCTCGCGAAGGACGCCGAGTACAACTATCTCTTCGTCCTCTACGGCAAGGGGGTCCACAACGTCGAGTACTCCGTGGACGTCCTGAAAAAGGCGAAGGAGGACGCCGAGGCGGCCGTCGCCGCGTTCCACGGGAAGGGATCGCCGCCGCCGAAGAAGGAAGCGCCTCCGCAGAAGGAGCCCGCCGCGAAGCCGTCGTAAGAACGGGGGCAGCGGAGCCGCATCCGCCGACAGGAAGGCGCTCCGCCTCGGGGGGATCCCCGCTCGCATCCGGCCGCGACCGGCTCGCGCTCGCGCAATATGCGCTTGGCGTAGCCGGCGGCCTCGCCGGCTGACGCCGCCCAAGCGGCTTTTCCTCCTGCTCGTCGGCGCCGGCTCGGGGGACCCCCTTGCGGCATCTGCGCCGCAGATCGGCGGCGCAGCGGACGCCCCGGAGGCGCGGGAAAAAAACGCCCCGGGAAGCAGCCTGCCTCCCGGGGCTTCGATTGCTCAGGACGCCGCGGGCGGGATCACTTCTTCGCGGCCTTCTTCTCCTTGAGAACCTTGTCGAGGTTGGCGTGGGCCGCCGCCAGGAGCGCCTTGCTCAGGGCGTAGTTGTGCGTCCCGCGGCCGTTCGAGACGGCGAGGTAGTTCGCCTCGGCCTGCTTCACGAGGGTCTCCCCCTCGCCGACGTTGCGGCCCAGCTTGCGGCTCCGGGCCAGGTACTCCTTCGCCTCCTCGATCGCCACGGCGATCACGTTCTCCTTCTTGGTGATCTCCTCCTTCCACGACAGGAGCATCCGGCCGTACTTCGCGTCGTGGCACCCCTCGCACTTCGCCTTGACGGTGAGCACCGTCTGGGTCCCTTTCGAAAGGTCGTGGCAGTCGGTGCACTTCGTGTCGGCCGCAGCCATCACGTCCGGGGCGGGGGTCACGCCGAAGACCTTGACCTTCCCCTCGTAGAGGGCTTTTTGCGCCTTGTGGCAGTGCCCGCAGTCGATGTCCTTGTTCTCGTGGTGGCACGTCATGCACTCGGACCTGGTGACGATCCGCATCTTGTGCTTCTCGGGGGAGTGGCACTTGGTGCACTCGATGCCCACGTCCTTGACGTGGAGCGCGTGCGGGAAGTCGATCTCCATCTCCTTGAAGAAGGTCTTGTCCGAGGGCCCCACCCGCTGGTGGCACAGGGCCGTGCAGTACGAGGACGGGGAGGCGAGGATCGCCGGCTTCGGCGGTCCGCCGGGGATGCCCGCCAGCCGGTACGCCGTGGACACCTGCTCGTAGCCGGTCTTGAGGATCTTGTAGGCGTACTCGATGTTGTGCGCTCCCCGCCCGGCCGTCAGGAACGCGAGGTTCCCCTTGGCGTCGGCGACGAGGACCCGGGCTTCGGCGAGATTTTTCCCGCCGCCTCGTCCGCCCCCGACGGCCGACCGGCCGGCCGCGACGATCCGCCCCATCTCCGCCGCCATGGCGCGGGACTCCCGGATCCAGTCGTCGAGCATGAGGTCGTACTTCTTCCCGTGGCAGGCGACGCAGCTCCGCCGCTCCGCCGTGAGTTTCTTCTCGCCGGGGGCGGCCACGCCGGACTCGCGCGTCTCCACCGACTTCGTGTGGCACCCGTCGCACGCCACCTGGGCGGAGAACATCCGGGACGGCGTGTCGGGGACCCCCTTGGCCCCCGTCCCCATGTACATTTCCTTCTGGTCGGTGTGGAGCCGCTTGTGGCAGGCGTCGCACTGGACCTCGAAGGTCCTGACGAGCTGGACCTCGCCGTGCCGGATCCGCTCGTGGCACTTGAAGCACTCGATGGCGTTGAAGGTCACGTGGATCCGGTGGATCGCCAGCGGGTCGCCCTTCTTCTCCAGCCGCCCGACGTGGCAGTCGTAGCAATGCGAGTCGGACACCTGCCCGGTCCCCTCGGCCACGCGGAGGTGGCACTGCCGGCACGGGACGCCGAGCTTGAGGTACGAGGCGTGGGAGAAGCGGAACCCGCCGTGCTCGACGACCCGGGTCGGCGTGCCGTGGCACCCCGGGCAGCCGCCGAGCGCCTGCCCCTGCCCGATCCCCTTGAAGTGGCACAGGAAGCAGACGTTCGTATCGACGGCGATGTGCTCGCCCTGGACGATCGAGTAGTGGCACGTCGTGCAGCGCAGCTTCTCGCCGCGCTTGAGCTTCGTCATGTGCTCCTGGTGGTCGAAGGTGATGCCGGTCCCGAGGCGCGCCTTTCCCCGCTCGATCCGCCCCTCGTGGCACCCCGGCGCCAGGCACGCCTTGTCCTCGACCTTGGCGTGGGGGCGCGGGTTGTAGAGGCCGGTCCAGTACTTGAGCGTCGTGACGGTGATGAACACGGGCGAGAAGGAGTGGCACTTGATGCAGGACACCCCCGCGTGCTTCGAGGTCTTCCACTGCGCGTAAAACGGGTCCATGTAGTGGCAGACGACGCACGACTTGGGGAAGTAGGCCGAGACGAAGAAGGCGCCGTTGACGGCCACGAGGACCGCCAGGACGACCCCGCCGATCGCCAGGAGCGGCCGCCGGTACTCGAGAACCAGGTCCCACCACTTCGCGATCATCTCTCTCATCGGTTGCCGACCTCCGCCGCCTCCTTGGCCCGGGTCCGCTTCGTCATGATCTCCTCGTACTCGAGCGGGTGCTCCTCCTTCATCTCGTGCTCGGTGATCCGCCCGTGCCACCACATGAGCGTCCCGGGGAACCGGTCGGGGTTGAAGTGGACGTTGTAGAAGTGCCAGATGACGATGGCGAGGGTGGCGAGCAACGCCTCGTCGCTGTGCATCTCGTGGGCCACGTCGAGCATGTACTTGGGCAGGTACTTGAGAGCCGTGGTCTCGAACCACAGCGTGAGCCCCGATCCGATCATGATGACGCAGCCCCAGTAGACCGCCCAGTAGTCGAACTTCTCGATGTAGCTGAACCGTCCGAACCGCGGCTTCTCCGCCGTCCGGCCCAGGAAGTAGCGAACGTTCCGGACGGCGTCCCGGACGTCCTTCGGCGTCGGGATCAGGAGGAAGAGATCCCGGCGCCCGTTGCGGGAGAGGAGCGAGTACAGAAGGTGGTGCGCCATGAAATAGATGAGCATCCCCGCCCCGATCCGGTGGACGGTGGTGGAGTTGTTGATCCCGCCCCACATGGTGACGACCCACCGCGACAGGATGAAGTCCGGGAACTTGATCGGCATGCCGGTGATGATGAGGATGATCACCGACGTGAACATGACCATGTGCTGGAACCGGAAGTTCCGGTTGAACCGGACGAAGGTCTCCCCCTCCTCGTGCGCCTTCGCCTTCAGCCGCTCCTCGCGCCGGCGGCGCGCCGCCTCCCGCCGGTCGTCGGCCGCCCGGATCCGCATCTCCCGCTCGACCTCGCGCCGGACCCGCTCACGGATCTTCTCCCGGAGCCGGTCCATCTCGGCCCCGTCGAGACCGGCCGTCTGCTCGGCGACCGCCGCCTCGATCTCCTTCTCCAGGAGATCTTTCTCCTTCCCGCTCTTCCCGATCTCGGACATCCGTTCACTCCCCCGATGGATTTCGGTCCCGCGCCCCGCGAAAAAGTCCCCTCCCGGACCCTGTCACCGCTCGCCGCGAAGCCTCCGGGAGCGGCCGTACATGTCGAGGATGATGTGCGCGATGAGGGCCAGCATCGTGCCGACGGTGAGGTACTTGAAGAAGAGCGCCGTGTAGTAGATGATGCCGGACTCCTTCTTCTTCGCGTCCACGTGCATCTTCCCCATGGCGAAGTTCGGATTCGCGCCGGGGTGGCATTTCCCGCACGTCTTCGGAACGTTCTTCGGGTTGACCGAGGACAGCGGATCCTCCGGGGGCCGGATGTCGTGCGTCCCGTGGCACGAGGCGCAGTTGGCGACCGTCCGCGACCCGAATTTGCTCGCCACGCCGTGGAACGACTCCCGGTAGGTCGCCACCTGCTCGGTCTCGATGCCGAACTTGCTCATGATCGAGACGGAGGCGTGGCATTTGGAGCACTGCTCCGCCACGTGCGTGGCGTACACCCTGGACTTCGGGTCCGTGTGCGCGTAGATCCTGTGCTCCCCGTGGCAGTTCGGGCACGACGGCGCCTCGGGGACCCCCTTGGACACCGCGACGCCGTGGATCGACGTCTTGTACCGGGCGTAGATCTCGATGTGGCACTTCCCGCACGTCTCGGCCACCCGGAAGCGCGAGACGGCGGACTCCGGGTCCTTCACCTTCCGGATGTCGTGGCGGCCGTGGCAGTCCTGGCAGAGCGGCGCCTTCGGGTTGCCGCGGGCGATCGCCCGCCCGTGGACCGACTCGAAGTATTCGAGGTAGGCGTCGGACTGGGGCGCCCCCTCCGCGTTCCCCTTGTAATGGCAGTGGGTGCAGACGACCCGCTTGGGGCGCTCCCGGTGGGGGATCTCGCTGACGTCGAAATGGCAGTCGACGCACGTCTTCTTCTCGTGGACGGACCCCTTCAGGCTCTCCGCGGTCGCGAAGAGGTCCCGCACCTTGCCGTCGACGAGGATCTTGCGGAACTCCGGCTTGCCGTGGCACAGCGTGCACTTCTCCAGGGAGACCGCCGGCTCCGCCGCCGGCGGGATTCCCGGGGCGATCCCCCCGAGGACGACGACGATCAAAGCGGCGGACAGCCTCCCCCTCATAGGATTCCCTCTCTCTTCAGTTTCTCGTATTCCAGGGGGTGCTCCTCACGGAGCCACTCCGCCGGCACCGTTCCCGTGAGCCACGCCTTGTTCATGGGAAAAGCGGGCGGCGACAGGTGCACAATGTAGAGGTGCCAGAACGAACAGGACCACGAGGGAGGAGATGAAGATCGTGTAGAAGACCCGGACGGCGAACGCCCCCATCGCCTTCTGGGGGGAGACCTCCACGTGGACGATCCCCTTCGCGAAGTTCGGACCGGCGCCGGGGTGGCACTTCCCGCACGTCTTCGGAAGGTTCGCCTTGTTGATCGGCGACGCGGGGTCCGACGAGGGGAGGATCAGGTGATACCCGTGGCACGAGGCGCAGTTGGCCGCCTTGGTCATCCCGTACTCGACGGCGATCCCGTGGAACGAGTCCATGTAGGTCGAGAGCCAGGGACAGCAGGGACCAGACCAGGACGAGGAACAGGGTGGCGGGTGTCAGTTCCCAGCGCAAAAGACGCATCGGGGTCTCTTCCTTTTCCCGGCCGGTTCAATGCGCCCGGGTCCCGAACGGAACCCCGCACCATTGTCGACAGTATACATAATATACCGATCTCCCCGATCAAGACAAATCTTCCGCC
>JAMDBZ010000046.1 GCA_023488945.1 Deltaproteobacteria bacterium | reverse complement strand
GACGGAGATCGTTGCAGTCTCTCCAACTCGGCCCGTTCGAAAGACTCCAGAACGATGGATCGAGAGTGGTTGGCCATGTGCCCTCCTCCAGGAGAGTGTACATGACCGGTATATTATCATGACTTACGATACGAAACACTAGTCGAACGGACGAACGTCTGCTTCCACATCCGGATGTTCCTTGTCTCCTGCCGCGTCATGAACCGCGGCGTCGGCAGCGTGGTGTTGACGTATATCCTGCGGGAGGCGAAGGAAGCCGGAAATATCGTGAGGGCCGATTTCCGGAACACGGGGCGGAACCGGATGACCTACGTGACCTTCCGGCTTCTGAACTTCGCGCCGGTCGGCGAGAGCGCCGGGGGCGAAATCGTGCTGGAGAACAAACTGGACGTCGTCCAGGCCTACCCCCCGTACATCGATCTGAGGGTTCCGGTGTTGAGCGGGCAATAACCGGTGACCGACTCGGAGAAGATCAGGCGGTTCGTGGAGAGCCACATGGTGGTTCTCGACGAACGCGTTGCGCCGCGCGACGAAGACAACTTCTTCGAGCTTGGTTTCGTGGATTCGCTCTTCGCGACCCAGCTCGTCGCCTTCATCGAGACGCATCTCGGTGTCGAAGTGGCCGACGAAGACCTGGACGTGGCCAACTTCAGTTCCATCGCCCGGGTCGCGGAATTCGTGAGGCGGAAGCGGAACGGATAAGGGGAGGCCATGACCGACCAAGCCGCCCAGGGAACCCTGGTCGAGGAGGCGAAGCGGTTCGCGGAAGAAGAGATCCGGCCGCGGGCACGACGCTTCGACGAACAGGGAATCCTCGATCCCGACCTCATCGAGAAAATGGCTGGGAGGGGCCTTCTGCTGGCCGGCCTGCCCAAGGAGTACGGAGGCCTGGGCCTTGACCCCCTGCATTACGGGTTGCTGACCGAAGCGGTCGGCAGGGCCTGCTGCTCGACGCGTTCCCTGATTACGGTCCAGTGCTCCCTCGTGGGGGAGTCGATCCTGAAGTGGGGCACCGAGCAACAAAGAACGTATTGGCTCCCGCGGATGGCCGGGGGGCAGAAGATCGGGGCGTTCGCCCTCACCGAGGCGGAGATCGGGTCCGACGCGCGAAGCGTGCGGACCCGGTACGAGAGCCACGGGGATGAATACACGCTCAACGGGGCGAAGAGATGGACCTCGTTCGGCGACATCGCGGATTTCTTCCTGGTCTTCGCGGGGCACGGCGGCGAGGTCACGGCATTCCTCGTGGAACGGGGTATGAAGGGAGTGAAGACCCGCCGTATGGTAGGGTTGCTGGCGGGGAGGGCCACCCACATCGCCGAGATCGAGATGAGCAACGTCTTCGTCCCGGCGGAAAGCGTGATCGGCAAGCCGGGCGGCGGGTTTCCATTTGTCGCAGGGACCGCCCTTGACCACGGCCGCTACAGCATCGCCTGGGCCGGAGTCGCCGTGGCGCAGGAGTGCGTGGAGGCGATGGTGCGATATGCCCGTTGCCGGAAGCAGTTCGACAGAAGAATCGGGGAGTTCCAACTGGTGCAGGGGATGATCGGCAATGCGGTCACGAAGACCCATGCGGCAAGGGCCCTGTGCGTCAAGGCGGCCGAGATGCGCAGTGCCGGTCACGGGGATTCGGTCGCCGAGACGATCATCGCGAAGCAGTTCGCCGCCCGGACCGCGGTCGAGGTGGCGGGGGATGCGGTTCAACTGCACGGCGGCAACGGGTGCATCAGCGACTATCCCGTTGAACGCCTCTACCGGGAGGCCAAGATCCTCGAGATCGTCGAAGGCACGTCGCAGATTCTGCAGCAGATGATCGCCAGGTACGGGCTGAGGAAGTATCGCCCTCAATCGTCCGCCGAGAGCCGGTAACCTCGCAGACGCAGGCAGCCGTGACATGGTGTCCGAACAGAAAGTGCTGGAGGCGATCGAACTCCTTGAAGGCGAGATTTCCGCTGACCGACAGATCGTGTTTCCGGGTTTCCCACGCGAGGCGTACACAACATACTTGCGGGATGTCCGATCCCATCTCGGTTTTGCACGGCATCCCCTCGTTTCGCCCCGCCGCACCCTGGCGTTCCGGCGGGTTCTTGCGAGATACGACGAGGACATCTTGCGGCGTTTCAACAAGCTGTCTCTGGCGATGTCCATGCGGGGATCTCTCAAGCGGCTCCCGGAAACGGAGCTTCCGCCCGAAATCCGGGACCTGTTCGACCGGTGGTTTTGTCGAGTGCTCGCCGACTTCAAACGCCAGCCTGACAGCTACTATTCGTTGGGGAACAGGGATTTCATCTGCGATCTTTCCGTCTGCTGCCTGGTCACCATTCCCGTGGGTGGGGCGTGGGGGGTCCATGTGTCCCGGGCAGGGGTTGGTCCGCTTCGGAGGGGGTTTCCCCTTCAGACTATGTCCTACCTCGGCCAGCTTCTCGGCCAGACCCGGGGATGGAGTCCATTCTGCGTGGTCCACACGTTCGGCCGATATGTCTTGCGCATCAGTCCCGAGGCGCTGGAAGGCGCCTACGCCAGAACGGCGGAATTGATGAAACGCAACCCCCGCATCAAAGGGATCTACAGGAGAAGCTGGATGCTGGACCCGGCATTGGCCGGCATCAGCCCCCACCTGAGTTACATGAGAGAGGTTCCGCAAAGGCATGGCGCCCGCTTCTTCCGATGTCCCGCGGGGGAGACCGACATACGGGGAGCCCTGACGGGTTCCGCCTTCCGAAGCAGGCTGTATGAAGAGGGGAAATACCGGCCTACGGTGTACGCGTTCGTTTGGCCCCGCGCGTCAGTCCTGGAGTGGGCGCACACGCGGCGGGACAAGGGAGATCTTTCGGGATCCGGATACGATTCCCGATCGGACGATCGCGGACACATGACCCGGGGGGCGACGGAGGCGGGAAATGGCGGGATCACACCTGGAGTGGAGAAGTTGGAGACATGACGGAGTACTTGGGAATCGTCCGGGAATTCGTGGTGGAGAATTTCCTCTACGGGGACGGCGACGGGCTTGAGGAAGACACCTCGTTCCTGGATGCCGGGATCGTCGACTCGACCGGGATCCTGGAACTGGTGAGCTTCCTCGAGAGCCGGTTCGGGATCCGGGTGGAAGACGAAGAACTGGTTCCGGAAAACCTGAACACCCTCTCGGGCATATCCTCCTTTCTTGCGCGAAAGATCAACGGAAGGGCCACCTGAGGCAGGCCGGCATGTGCGGGATCGCCGGATTCTTCTCCATGGACGGCACGGGACCCATCCCGCCAGAGGTTCTTGCGAGGATGGTGTCCGCGATCCGTCACCGCGGCCCGGACGCCTGGGGAGTCTACCTCGACGATCGAACCGGGTTGGGGCATGCGCGCCTGGGCATCCTCGACCTCGCGGGCGGGGACCAGCCGATCCGCAACGAGGACGGCTCGCTTTGGATCGTCTACAACGGAGAGATCTTCAACTACCCGGAGCTGCGCCGGGAGCTCCTGTCCCGGGGCCACAGGTTCTACACGGCAACGGATACGGAGGTCATCGTCCACCTGTTCGAGGAGGATGGCCCGTCCTGCCTCTCCCGCCTCAACGGCCAGTTCGCGATGGCGATCTGGGACTCCGTCAGAAAAGAACTGTTTTTGGCGCGGGATCGGCTGGGGATCCGGCCGCTCCACTATGTCTTCCACGAGGGCCGGCTCCTGTTCGCCTCTGAGCTCAAAGCGCTGTTCCAGGTCGACGGCGTGCCCAGGCGAATCGACGCGGTTGCGCTGGACCAGGTGTTCACCTTCTGGTCGCCGCTTCCGGGGCGGACCATCTTCCACGGCGTCCGGGAGCTGCCGCCCGGGCATTGCCTGCTCGCCGCGGAGGGTCGGTTTTCCGTCCGGAGGTACTGGGACATCCCGTTCTGCCCGCCGGAAGAACACTTGAAAGGGGAGCCGGACGCGATCCGCGACAGCGTGCGGGAGCTGTTGACGGACGCAGTCGCGATCCGCCTCCGGGCGGACGTGCCGGTCGGCTCCTACCTGAGCGGCGGGCTCGACTCCTCGGGAGTGAGCGCGATCGTGAAGAAGCGCTTCGACAACCGGCTGCGGACCTTCGGGATCCGTTTCGAAGAGGTGAGGTTCGACGAAACCCGATACCAGGAGCGGATGGTCTCGTTTCTCGGGACGGAGCACACGGCGATCCGCGCCACGAACGAGCAGATCGGAAACTCCTTCCGGGATGTCGTGTGGTACGCCGAGAAGCCGATCCTTCGGACTGCCCCGGTGCCGCTATACCTCCTGTCGGACACCGTTCGTCAAAACGGCTTCAAGGTTGTCCTGACCGGAGAGGGAGCGGACGAGGTGTTCGGCGGATACGACATCTTCCGGGAAACGCTGGTCAGGCGGTTCTGGGCGAGGCAGCCGTCGTCACGCGTTCGGCCGCTGCTGATCCGGAGGCTCTACCCCGACATCTTCCGGGATCCAAGGCTCGGAGCGACGGTTCAGGCCTTCTTTGGAGTCGGACTCCGGGATACCGGGGATCCCTTATATTCGCACAGGATCCGGTGGGAGAACACGAAACGGATCAAGAGGTTCTTCTCGAAGGAGTTGCGCGGGGAGATCGGCGGCTACGACGGCGAAGAGGAGCTCCGGGCCGAGCTTCCCGGAGCGTATTCCTCGTGGGACCCGCTGTCCCGGGCCCAGTACCTGGAGATGGTCCTGTTCCTCGGCAACTATCTTCTCTCTTCGCAGGGGGACCGGGTGGCCATGGCGCACTCCGTGGAAATCCGGTTGCCGTTTCTCGATTACCGGCTTGTCGAATTCATGGGGAGGGTCCCATCCCGGCTGAAGATTCTCGGGCTGACGGAAAAATTCCTTCTGAAACAGGCGCTGCGCGACTTTCTCCCGTCCGAGATCCTGAACCGGCCGAAGCACCCGTACCGGGCACCCATCCGCCGGAGTCTGCTCGGCGGGAACGGGAACGCGTTGCCTGAGGCCCTCTCGGCTGACGCCCTCAAGAAGACAGGGCTGTTCGACGTGCCGAACGTGGAGAGACTGCTCGGGAAGTTGCGATCGGTCCCCGAGCCGAGCGAGGTCGACAGCATGGCCCTGGCCGGAATCCTTTCGGCACAGCTCGTTCACGAGCTGTTCGTGTCCGGGTTTTCGGAGGAGCGGACAGACCCGGGCCCCCCTGCGGTGTTCGTCGATCGAAGGTCCGTGATTTCCGGATAGGAGAGAAGGGCACGCCCGAGATGTTCGACCCGACGCTTGTGCACGAGTGGCTGACCCGCAGCGCCCGCCGGTTTCCCGACAAGGCGGCGATTGTCGCCGGCGAGAAACGATTGATGTACCGCGACCTCGAGGAGCGGGCCGGTCGCTTGGCGACGGGGTTGGTCTCCGCGGGTGTCAGGCGTCACGACGGGGTCGTCGTCTTCCTCGACAATTCTCCGGAATCGGTCGTCTCCCTCTATGGAATCCTCAAGGCGGGTGCGGCGTTCGTGATCCTGAACGGGGCGATGAAGGCGAAGAAGCTCGCCTATATCCTGAACGATTCGGGCGCGGCGGCCCTCATCGGCGACGTCTGGAAGGCGCGGGTGATCGAGGAGGCGGTTCGGGAATCGGGTCGGCCTTTTCCGATATTCTGGATCGGCGATTCATCATCGATCCCTTCGGGGCTCTCCGCCCGATCGTCGACGTGGGAGGAAGCGCTTACCGGAGGATCGCCGGAGCGGGGGTCGCCGCTCCGCGTCCGATCCATCGACCAGGACCTCGCGGCGCTCATCTACACCTCAGGGTCCACGGGAGATCCCAAGGGGGTGATGTCGAGCCACCACAACATGGTCTCGGCCGCACGGAGCATCATCGAGTACATCGGAAATGCGCCCGACGACATCATCGTGGACGTCCTTCCGCTCTCGTTCGATTACGGCCTCTACCAGGTGTTGATGAGCGTGATGTTCGGCGGAACGGTCGTGCTCGAATCCTTCCTGTTTCCGGTCAAGGTGCTCCAGGCGATCGAGAGGGAAAGGGTCACGGGTTTCCCTCTCGTTCCCACGATGGCGGCGTTCCTGCTGAGGATGCAGAACCTCGAGAAGTTCGACCTCTCTTCTCTCCGGTACATGACGAACACCGGTGCGGCGCTTCCGCCGGAGCATATCAGGCGCATCAGAGCCCTTTTCCCGGACGTGAAGCTCTTCTCGATGTTCGGTCTGACCGAGTGCAAACGGACGTTGTACCTCTCCCCCGAAGAGGTGGATCGTCGCCCGGCGTCGGTCGGGAAGGCGATTCCGAACTGCGAGGTATTCATTCTGGACGAGGAGGGGCGGGAGGTCCCCGCGGGAGAGGTCGGTGAACTCGTCATTCGTGGCTCGAATGTGATGCGCGGTTACTGGAACGCGCCCGAGCTGACCGCGAAGAGCTACCGCCCCGGGCGGATTCCCGGTGAGAGGTGGCTCTATTCCGGCGATTATTTCCGGAAGGACGAAGAGGGGTATCTCTACTTCCTGGGGCGCAAGGACGACATGATCAAGTGCAAGGGAGAACGTGTGAGTCCGAAGGAAGTGGAGAACGTCCTGTGCGAGCTCGACGGCGTGGCCGAGGCGGCGGTCGTCGGCGTTCCGGATGAGATCCTCGGACAGGCGGCCGTGGCGTTCGTCGTCCGGTCGCCGGGAAGCGCGATCTCCGGGCGTGACGTCCTCAAGCATTGCGCCGGCCGGCTCGAACCGTACATGGTCCCGAAGGAAGTCGCATTCGTCGCGGAGATGCCGAAGAGCCCGAACGGCAAGATCGACAAGACCGCCCTCGCGCATCCGACCCCGGTCGCCGGCCCGGGGCCCGCCTCGACCGGTGGATCGTGAATGGCGGTATCGGGGTCCCGGCGGTCCTTCCTGGGAATGTGCCTTGCGGCGGGCGGAGGGCTTCTCCTCGGTCGCGACGACGCGTTCGCTGAGCGCCGCAACTCCCGAAGACTTCCCGTGACGGAGCCGAAAGCGACGGTGCTCAGGGCGATAAACGGGTCGCCGTCCGGGAACCTCGCCAAGGTGCTGGAGCTGGCGGGCGGGGTGGAACGTTACGTCGGCCCCGAGGATATCGTCCTCGTCAAGCCCAACCTGCAATGGTGGAACCAGGGTGCGCCGAACCTCGCGGCGCTGAGCCGGTTCGTCGAGACGATCTTCGATCGGCCAGGCGGGTTTCGGGGGGAGGTCGTCCTCGCGGAGAATTGCCACCGGGGTCCGAACCCGTTCGACTCGGGCGCGGCCGGCTGGGCGCATCCCTTCGAGAGGAATTCCGATTTGCCGGAAGTGAAGAATGCGAACGATCTTGTCGCTGTCCTGAAGAGAAAGTACGGCGACCGGTTCACCGCGTGCGCCTGGATCGACGCGGCGACGGGCGGGAGGCGGGTCTTCAGTCCCAAGGACGGAGACGGATACGTCTACTGCGACGGGACCGGCGGCATCCCGTTGATCTCCTGCGACAACGGCGCCGTCGGCAAAGCGCGTCGCACGACGATCATGACCTACCCGATTTTTCGGACCGACCGGGGAACCATCGTCGATTTCCGGAACGGAGTGTGGGAGAAGGGCGCCTACGCGGGACGGCCGCTCCGGTTCGTTGTCTTCTCGGCCCTCAACCACCACAGCCGCTACTGCGGCGTCACGAGCGCCGTCAAGAACTACATGGGGATCGTCGACCTGAGCGGCGGACCGGACCCTGCGAACGGGGGGCGGCTTGTCGGAGAGCACCACAATTTTCACTCCTTCCCGTTCGACAAATGGGCGCCCGGTCCCGCGCAGGGGGCGTTGGGAGTCGCGATCGGGACGTTCATCCGGACGATCCGCAGAGCCGACCTCCATGTCACGACGGCCGAATGGGTGGGGCTCGCTTCCCGGGTCGATGCCCCCGTGGCCAGGACGCGCGCCGTCCTGGCGAGCGCGGATCCCGTGGCGCTCGATGTCCACGCGGCGAAGTACGTTCTCTTTCCGAACTCCTCGGTCCCTGTTCACGATCCCGACGACGCGGGGCGTCCGCTGCGGCGGTACCTGGAAAGCGCGGCGTCGGCGGGAGCCGGGATCCTGGACGAGCAGTGTGTGGAGATACGATCCTACGACTTGCGGAAGAGAGCGATGCAGTCGGGCGACGATCTTGCCGTCGTGGGCGAGAAGGTCTGGGGCACCGACTTGAAGGCGATTGCGAAGTATCTCCTCATGAGGTTCGCGGCTTGAGGATCTGTTCGAGGTGTGTTCTTCCGGAGACATTTCCCGGGATCTCCTTTGACGAGGAAGGTATCTGCAGCCAATGCCGTCTGAGCGGGAAGGCCGACGATCGCGTGATGGAAGACAGGGCCCGCGCCGAGGAGCAATTCCGGGAGATCATGCGGTCGTTGTGTGCGCACCGGAAATCGGAGGCACGCCCCTACGACGCGATCATGGCGTACAGCGGGGGAAAGGACAGCAGCTACACGCTCAAGGTGCTGAAGGATCGGTTCGATCTGAAGATCCTCGCCGTCACCTTCGACCACGGGTTCCTCTCTCCCCAGGCGGTCCGCAATATCAGGGCGGTGACCGGGGCGCTCGACGTCGATCACTGGATGGTGACGCCCGGTCCCGGCGCCCTGAAACGGGCTTTTGTTCGGTCCCTGGGTTTGCACCGCTATCCGATGAAGGCGCTCGAGCGGGCGAGTTCCGTCTGCAACACCTGCATGCACCTCGTCAAGTCGCTCGTCATCAAGACCGCGATCGAGGTCGGGATTCCCGCGATCGCGTACGGCTGGTCTCCCGGCCAGGTCCCGTTGCGATCGGCGATCATGAAAACGAACCTGGCGATGCTCCGGTCGATGCAGGATGCGGTCAGAAGCCAGTTGTCCGACATCATGGGCGACGACCTTGCGCCGTACCTCCTGCAGGAGCGGCACTACAGGTCCGCCCAGGAGTTTCTCAAGGCGTACGACGGTCATTTTCTGTACGCCGTATACCCGCTGGCCTTCTTGCCCTACGACGAGGACGCCATCCTCGATACGATCGCGCCGCTCGGCTGGAAGGCGCCTGCGGACACCGACTCCAACTCGACCAACTGCCTGCTGAATGCGTTCGCCAACCAGGCGCATATCGAGGCATACGGTTTTCACCCGTATGCCTTTGAGGTCGCCGGGCTCGTGCGCGGGGGGCACATGACGCGGGATGCGGGGATCGAGAAGATCTCCAAACCGTCCGATCCCCGGATCATCGAAGAGGTGAAGCGGAGACTTGGGATCGGGTGACCCTGCGCCTCGTCCGGACGGACAAGGATCTCCGGACGGTGTTATCCCGGCCATGGTGAGATCGCTGAACAGGGGAGCCATTTTCTTCGCGACGTACACCGTCATCGTGGCGGCGGCTTTTTTCGAGCCGATGAAGTTGCTGTTGCGGTTGTCGTCGGGGAATGAGCTCTATTCCCACATCTTCCTTATTCCGCTGGTGAGCGCCTACTTGATCTATTCCGGGCGCGGATCGATATTCAAGGGCGGGGCGATCGAGTTTGGACCTGGGGGAGCCGTGATCGCCGCCGGGATCCTCCTCTTGCTGTTGGGATCCGGCCGGGAAGCGCAACTGGGGCGAAACGATTATCTGTCGCTCATGGTCCTTGCGGCCCTTGTCTGCTGGGTCGGCGGGTTCCTCCTGTTTTTCGGAATCGGCGCCGTCAGGGCGGCCGCATTCCCGCTTGCGTTCCTTCTGTTCATGATCCCGGTGCCCGGATTGATCATGGAGCGTTTCATCGCCTTGCTGCAATACTGCTCGGCGGAAATCTCCTACCTTCTTCTCAAGCTGACCGGCGTGCCGCTGTACCGGGAGGGGTTCGTCTTCCAACTCCCGGGGTTGAGCGTCGAGGTGGCGAAGCAGTGCGGCGGGATCCGCTCGAGCCTTTCGTTGCTGATAACCGGGATCCTGGCGAGCCATCTCTTTCTTCGAACCTGGCGGAGCAAGTTGATCCTCCTGCTCGCGATCCTGCCGATCACGATCTTCAAAAACGCGGTCCGGATCGTGACGCTGACGCTGCTTGGCGCCTACGTGGACAAGAGAATTCTCGCCAGCGATCTCCACAGGTCCGGAGGTATTCCGTTCTTCGTGGTCGCGCTGACGATGCTGGGGGTGGTGCTTTGGCTATTGCGACGCGGCGAGCAAAGGGGAGCCAAAGCGCTCGAGGTCACCCCGTGACTCCGGGCGGTCGCTTGTCGGTAGGCATTCCCGATTACACAGTTGTGCCAAGAATGACAGATATGGATTGGGGGGGCGGGCTCGATCTGCTATAAGCAAGTGAAAGTCAAGGACTTACGCGGACGCACGCCGGTTGCTATGCAGTTGTTGCGGAGGGGAAGCGACAGTGTGTCCGAGAAAGACAATTCCCGCACTTGTGATGCTCCTTGCCGGGATTTCCCTTTTCGGCTGCGGAGGCGGAGGGGGGGGCGGTGAAGGCGCGGGCAGTGGCCCTGCAAGGACCCTGAGCTGGGACCCGCCGACCGCTTTCACGGACAACACGCCGCTGAACCCGGCGGCGGACCTCGATGTGTTCGAAATCTACGTGAACGAGACGGGGACCTTCTCCCCGTCGGACACGGCCGACGCTGCCGTGAACGCGTACGAGCCCGGGACGGGATCGGTGAACACGACATTCAATCTTGCGCTACTTCCTCACTCGGCGCAGGACAACACGCTGTATTACGTGTCCGTCCGGTGCGTCGCCAAGAGCGGCCTGAAGTCGGACTTCTCGATGACGGCTTCGTTCCGGTACAACTGAGCGCCTTGTTCCCGCTCGCCGTGCCGGACTGATCCCGACCGTCCCGCCTTTCCGCTGACCCGTTCCGCGCCGCTTCGCGGCTGATCCGCAAGCCCGCATCCCAAACGCCAGATGACCACATTGTTCGAATACGTCCCTCTCCTGAGCGGCCTGCTGTGCCTTGGCCTGGGATCCTTCATCCTCACGCGGGACGCCGCGGGCGCCCCGAACAGGAGCTTCTTCGCCGGGATGCTCGCGACAGCGGTCATGGAGTTCGGGACGTTCCTCGCGTATCGGGAAGGCGGCGCATCGCCGGATCCGGCCTACCTCCAGATCGCGAGAGGCGCGGGCGCAATGCTTCCTCCCGCCTGGCTCCTGTTCAGCGTCGCCTATGCCCGCGTCGATGCCGGTCAGTCCAGGCGGTGGCGCGCCGCGGTCGTCCTGGCGTTCACCGCATCCGCTGCGCTCTTTGTCGGCTCGCTGGAGCCCGGGTGGCTGCCCGGCGCGTTCACGGCCGAGCGCGCCGGGCACTGGGGGTCGATCGTCGCCGTGCTGACGCTGGCCGCGGCGCTGGCGAACTTCGAGCGTGTCATCCGATCCGCCGATGTTCCGACACGCTGGAAGATCAAGTTCCTGCTGTTGGGAATCGGCTCGATCCTCGCCGTCAATATTTTCGTCCACAGCCAGCATCTGCTGTATCCGCTGAGCGCCGCCGACTACCGGCACTTGACATCCACCGCCATCGTCATCGGCTGTGCGCTGGCGAGTTACTCGCTGGTCCGCCATCAGTTGTTGAACGTGGATGTCTTCATCTCGCGTTATTTCATGTACAGCTCGATCACCGTCGCGGCCGTAGGGTTCTATTTCCTCGTGGTCGGCATTACCGCCCAGGCGATCCGGACCTTCGGCGGCGGATTCTCGCAGTACCTCTCCGCGCTGTTCGTCTTCCTGAGCGCCGTTTTCATCGTCCTGATCCTCTTCTCGTCGCGCGCGCGCAAGAAGCTGGAGGTGTTCGTCGCCCGGCATTTCTACCGGAACCGGTACGACTATCACAAGGAGTGGCTGGGGCTTACCGGACGTCTCGGGTCGAAGCTGGACGAGGCCGACTTGTTTCCCCCGATCTCGGAGGTTTTCAAGGAGACCCTCTGGGTCAACCGAACGGTGCTGTGGTTGTGCGATGAGAACGAAGAGCAGTTTGCGACGGTCGCGGCAGGTGCGGGCGGCGGGAGTCCGTTCCCCGGCGACAAGGCGCTGGTCCGGTATCTGAAGGCGCTCGACTATCCGGTTCCCCTGGAGGACGCGGGCGCGGCGGGGAACGATCCGCCGATCTCCCGGGAGCAGCGGGACCGGTTCCTTTCGCAGGGGATCTCGGTTCTTGTCCCCCTGGTGACCGGGGGACGGCTTGTCGGAGTGTTCGGACTTTCCAATACGCGATCGGGCCATCCGTTCGACGGCGAGGACTACGACCTGATGCAGACGGTGGCCCGGCAGGCGGCCACCTGCTTCCTCAACGCGCGGCTCTCGCACAACCTGAT
This sequence comes from Deltaproteobacteria bacterium, assembly GCA_023488945.1. The sequence continues at coordinate 7,803 of JAMDBZ010000046.1, read as the reverse complement.
CCGCGCCAAGGAGCTGGAGACGTTCCACTCCGTCTCGGCCTTCATCGTCCACGACCTGAAGAACTTCGTGTCGATGCTCTCGCTGGTCCTCCAGAATGCGGAACGGAATCTCGACAATCCGGAGTTCCGCAAAGATGCGCTGACGAGCATCTCGCAGGCCGTCGACAAGATGAAGCGGATGATGGAGCGGCTTTCCGTCTTGTCCCGCAAGATCGAGGTCAGCCGGGAGCCGACGGACATCAACGCGCTCGCGCGCGAGGTGGTCTCGCAGATCAAGGGGTCCCTCAAGTCGCGAGTGGTCGAAGAATATCTCGATGTTCCCCGCGCCGACATCGATCCGGCGCAGATCAGAAAAGTCCTGGTCAATCTCGTCCTCAACGCGGATGATGCGAATTCCGCGGCCGGCGAGGTCCGCGTGAAGACAGCGGCGCAGGATGGGCGGGTTGTCCTTTCGGTGTCGGACGACGGGTGCGGGATGTCGGAGGAATTCGTCAGGGATCGGCTCTTCCACCCGTTCGCGACGACGAAGAGCGGGGGATTCGGGATCGGGTTGTACCAGGCAAAGGAAATCGTTCAGGCGCACGGCGGGCGAATCGATGTCGAGACCGGGATCGGGCAGGGGAGCTGTTTTCGCGTGGCCCTGCCGCTGACGGAGGGTGACCGGTGATGGACAAGCCGATTGTGCTGATCGTGGAGGACGAGGAAGCGATCCGGACCCAACTGAAATGGGCCCTTTCCGACGATTACGAGCTGCTGATGGCGGGGGACCGGCCCGCGGCGGTGGATCTCAAGAAGAAGAAAAACCCGACCCTGGTCCTGCTCGACCTCGGGCTGCCTCCCTCCCCCCGGGGGGGCGAGGAAGGCCTTAAGGCCCTCTCGGAGATCCTTCTGTGCGACCCGGCGGCGAAGGTGGTCGTCGTGACGGGGAACCAGGAGAAGGAGATCGCGATGAGGGCGGTCGGGCTGGGGGCGTTCGACTTCTTCACGAAGCCGGCGGAGATGGGGGAGGTGAAGGTCGTCCTGCGGCGGGCGCTCCACATTGCCGGCCTGGAGAAAGGAGCCGCGGCGGGGCCAGACGGGGCCGGCGGGTTCGGAGCGGGTGAGATCGTCGGCCGGAGCCCGCAGATGGAGAAGATCTACGCCGTCATCCGGAAAGTTGCGGCCACCGATGCTCCCGTCCTGGTCGAGGGGGAGAGCGGCACCGGGAAGGAGCTCGTGGCGAAGGCGATCCACCGGTCGGGCCCGGATGGGGGCGCGGGGCCGTTCGTCATCATCAACTGCGGCGCGATTCCCCGCGAATTGCTCGAAAGCGAGCTGTTCGGGCACGAGAAGGGCTCGTTCACCGGCGCGGACATTCAGAGGAAGGGAAAGATCGAGTATGCGGCGGGGGGGACGCTGTTCCTCGACGAGATCGGCGAGCTGCCTCTCGGCCTCCAGGTGAAGATCCTCCGGTTTCTCCAGGAGTACGAGATCGAGCGGGTGGGCGGGCGCGAGACGATCCGCGTGAAGGCGCGGGTGATTGCGGCCACGCACAGGGATCTCGAGAAGGAGATGCGGGAAGGGCGGTTCCGGGAGGACCTCTACTACCGGCTCGGAGTCGTCGCGATCCGCGTCCCACCGCTTCGGGAGCGGGGCGAGGATGTCGCGATCCTGGCGAGTCACTTCCTCGCGCGTTTTTCGGAGGCGTACCGAAAGCCGATCAAAGGGTTCAGCCCGTCCGCGCTCGCCGCGATCCGAAGCTACCCCTGGCCCGGAAACGTAAGAGAGCTCGAGAACAAGGTCAAGCGGGCGGTGATCATGAGCGACGGCAGGCTGCTGACCGCCGAGGACCTCGCCATCCCCGCGATCACCGGCGACAGGAACGGGGCGGGCGATTCCCTCCGGGACGTGCGCAGCCGGGTCGAGCGGGAGCATGTCGTGAAGGTGCTCGCCCGATGCGGGTGGAACATCTCGAAGGCGGCGACCGAGCTCGGCGTCAGCCGGCCGACGCTGCATGATCTGATCAAGAAGTACGGAATCACAAGGAATCGTTGAGCGGATGTCGATTCGGAGCGGTTCGCCGAAAGGACTTCATATCGCTGGGAGGGGTCGCATGGGACGTCGGGCGGTTCGTGCCGGTCTGGTCGTGGTCGCTGTGCTGTCGGTCTTCTCCTGTTCGAAGTCGCCCGAGGAGTTGTACGCCGGCCACACCAGGCGGGGCGACGAGTATGTGAAGGAAGGGAAATTCCGGGAGGCGGAGATCGAGTTCAAGAACGCCGTCAAGGCGAAGCCCGGCGATCCGGCCGCCCGGTTGAAGCTGGCGAACGCCGCGCTGGGGGCGAAGGACATCCGGGCCGCCTACCAGGAACTCCAGAAGACGGTCGAGCTCGACCCGAACAACCACGAGGCGCTCGGGAAGCTCGGTGAGATCTATGTCGTGTCCGGTAAGGTGAAGGAGGCGGCGCAGATCGCCGACAACCTGGTCAGGTCCCGGCCGGACGATCCCCAGGGGTACCTGCTGAAATCGAGCGTCGCGATCCGATCGGGGAAGGTGGATGAGGCGATCTCGTTCCTCAAGAAGGCCTGCGCGCTCGCACCGGGGAAGGCCCGCTACATGCTCACGCTCGGGAACCTTTATGCGCTGAAGAAGGACTCGAAAGGCGCGTTGCAGTGGTACGACAAGGCGCTTGCGGCCGATCCGGACGCGCTGGAGGTCCACATCGTCCGGGGCAACTATTTCTTTGCGCGCGGGGATCGCCCGGAGGGGGAGAAGGAGTACCGGAAAGCGATCGAGCTGAGCAAGGAGAAGGAGGGGATCCGGATCGCCCTGGCCGAGCATTATTTCTTCCAAGGGCGCATGGAAGACTCCGTGAAGGAACTCGATGCGGTCATCAAGGAGATGAACTCCCAGCGAGCCCGAAAAGTGCTCGCCGAGATCAAGTTCGAGACCGGGAAACTTGCGGAGGTCAAGCCGGTCGTCGATGCGATCCTCAAGGAGAACGAGAAGGACCTCGACGGGAAATACCTGAAGGGACGGATCGCGCTCGCCGAGAACCGGCTCGATGACGCGAAGGTGTTGTTCGGCGAGGTCATCAAGAGCGACGCCTCGATGGGGCGGGCTCATTTGTACAACGGACTCACGGATGTCCGGCTTGGCAAGGTCGAGGCCGGCAAGAAAGAGATCCAGGAGGCGGTCCGGCTCGACCCGGGGAATGCGCGCGCTCACCTGGCGCTCGGAGCCCTCTACCTGGAGACGAACGCGCCCGCCGAGGCGGAAAAGGAGGCGGTCGAGGTGCTGCGGCGCAATCCCGCGAACGTGCTGGCCGCGATGCTGTATGCCGATTCCTTTCTCGCGCGCAGGGAGTGGAAGAAGGCCGAACAGGTCTATACGGCGATGATCCGCCAGGCGCCGAAAAGCCCGCTCGGGTACATGAAGATGGGCCTCTCGATGAAGGCGCAGGGGAAGCCGGCCGAGGCGGCGAAATATTTCGGGCAGGCGGCGGAGAGAAGCCCGGGGGATCTGACGGCGCTGAACGAATATGTCTTTGCCCTTGTCGCCTCGAAGAACGCGGCGAAGGCGAAGAAGCTGGTAGACGATGCGGTGGCGAAGGAGCCCGGCAACCCGCTCGTCTGGGAGACCGCCGGGCGGTTCGCGCTGGCGACGGGGCGGGCCGACGACGCGGAGCGGGCGCTGCTGAAGGCGGCGGAGCTCGCCCCCGACTACGCGGCTCCGCTGTTCGAGCTGGGGGTCCTCTACGCCTCGAGAAGCCGGACCGCCGATGCGGAGACGATGTTCCGCCGCGTCCTCGCGAAGAACGACAAGTATGTCCAGGCGCACGTCCTGCTGGGGGTCGCGCTGAACGCCCAGGGCAGGATCGACGAGGCGAACAAGGAGTACAGGAGAACGCTCGAGCTCGCGCCCCGGCATGTCATTGCGGCGAACAACCTCGCCTCGAACCTGGCCGATCATGGCGGGAACCTCGACGAGGCCCTCAAGTTCGCGCAGACCGCGCGCGAGGATGCTCCCGCCGATCCCAACGTGGCCGACACGCTCGGCTGGGTCTATTACAGGAAGGGTCTCTACGACTTGGCGCTTCCCCTGGTCGCCGAAGCGTCCTCTAAGGCCAAGGGAAACGCGACGGTCCGGTATCACCACGGCATGGTGCTGGCGAAGAAGGGGAGATCGAAGGAGGCGGCCGGCGAGCTCAGGGCGGCGCTCTCGATCGATCCGAAATTTCCTGGAGCCGAGGAGGCGAAACGTGCCCTGGGCGACTCGAAATAGCCGCATTTCCAAGGAATTCCGCAGGTGTCGGCAAGTTTGTCGTGATGTCGGAAATCGCTTCGGGGACCCCCAGTGTGTGCCATCTGCTAACGAATCGATACTTAACCGGTTTTTTGATTTCCAAACGCGAGTGAGCGGAAGGCGCGAACGTCCTGTCGGATTTCTTTACCGTCGTCCCTCCGCCTCGGGAGGCTCGGCCCGACACGAACCTGGAATCGAGTCCTTGGCTAGGCAAAAACCCTTGGATAAACAATGTCTTTCAAATTCATTGAGTATGGAATGAAGCCGTCCGACTCTTGGCACGGGAAGTGCTTACTGCGAATGTAAAGTCGTGCGGGACACGACTCGGTGGCTCGTGATGGCCAGGCGGACCATGACGACGCCCGCAAGCGGAGAGCACAGAAAACATTGCCAAGGAGGAGGGTAAAGAGATGAGAAAAGCGCTTCTGGCGTTGCTGCTGGTCTTCTTGGTCGCGGCGCCTGCTGGAGCCGCCAGCTTCGTGAACGGCGGTTTTGAGACCGGCAACCTTTCGGGCTGGACAGGCGGCGGCGGCGTCTGGTCGGGAGTCCCCCCGGCTGCCCCTGTGCCGCCCTCCACCTATGTCGGCGGCACGCCCAACAACATCATCATGGGCGTCGGGGTCGACTCCATCACGGGCGCCAACACGGTGTACAACGGCAATTATTCCGTGCGGGTGAACGACAGCGTCAACGATTACTCCGTCTCCACGATCAGCCAGTCGGTCACCAACTACACCGACACCGACATCTACTTCCAGTGGAACGCGGTGCTCGAGTCCTCGCACGGGCTGAACAATTCCGACTACTTCTCCCTCACGCTGCGCGATGACACGACAAGCACTGGCGTCGTGAGCCGTGGTTACAGCTCGGCGGGTTCGATCGGCGGCGGCACGAGCGGCGTGACGTGGACTCAGTTCAGCTGGTGGTACAGCAGCGGGTGGGTGCTGGAGCATATCGACCTGGCCGCCTTGGGCATCGTCGGCCATGATTTCACGCTGACGCTGCTCGGGTCCGACTGCCCGTACGGCGGACATGCCGGGTATGTGTATCTGGACGGATTCGCCCCGGTTATCCTTCCTCCTGGCGGTGGAGCCGTTCCTGAGCCCGCCACGCTGGTGCTCATCGGGGCAGGTCTGGTGGGATTGGGCTTTGCGAGGAAGGCGACGAGGAAGTAGGCAGCGTGGGGCGACGAGAAACCTGGAAGGAGCAGACGATATGAGAATGAAAGCCTTGATCCTGGTGGTTGCGGCGGGTTTCCTGGCATGCCTGTCCATGCCCGCTCCGGCTGCCGTGATCGACTTCGTTGACATCGGAAACCCGGTCAGCGAAGCGGGTCACAATCTCCAGGGCTGGGGGCCGGTTGAGCCGGCCACCCATGGGGGAAGCTGGGGAGGAATCGCGCCCGGCGACTGCAGAGTGATCTGGGAGCCCCCCCCGGATGCCGCGAATCGTTCCGCCTATGTCGACCTCGATTTCACCGGGGCGGATTCGCTTGTCATCAGGCACCTCGACGGGTTCGCGGACGACGGGTTCATCGAACTGGCGATCCCGGGAGCGGCCGGGCAGCCGCTTCAGTCGTTCCTGTATCTTGATCAGTCCGCGACTGAGCAGTGGGTGACGAGTGTCATCGACCTGCGCGGGTTCGGATACCTGACCGGCGTAAAGACCGTCGTGCTGACGGCGACCGGAGACGCCTGGCAGTGGCAGAATATCTACGGCCAGGTCGCCATCGACTCTATCGGGACCTCCGTGCCGGAGCCCGGGACGATGCTGCTCCTCGGCGCCGGGTTGCTGGGGCTTGTCGCATGCCGGAGGAGATACCGCCGCTAGCTGAACCGTACCTCGCGTTCGAAGGGGCTGCTTTCTCGCGGAGCAGCCCCTTTTCGTTTGGTGCGCCAGGCATGGCGCGCAGCGCCATGGCTGGCGCTATCAGGTCCGTTGCTGTTGCGGACCGGATGACCTGGAGGTGAGAGTCCTCTATGGACCCTGGTGACGGGAACCGTGAGGCGAACCGCCAGGGCTGGCGCGGCGAGACGGGTTTGAATGGAAACGAGAGGGAAACCCCCGGACCGAGGAACGCGATACGCGCGGGAGGGCAATTGCGACTGGGCAGGCGGGCGTATCGATCCGAATCCCGATACCTGTCCTGAATGCGCGGGAGCAGATGCGACGGCCGGGCGGAGGGAGGGGTATCATCGGCGGTTACAGGTTGCCCCAAGGACCGCCGGGTCGGATTTGACCCGCCCCTCCTTGGTCCACCGGCTGCGGCTCCGGGAATACGGGGGCCGTGTGAGGTCGAGGGGCGCGCACCCGGACGCATGCAAGTCCTGCTGATCAGGCGGTGACTGAAGCGCGGCCGATGCGTCCCCCGGGAAAGTCGACGGCGAACTCTCCGGCGTGAAAGAGGGGGCGACTTCGCCCGGAGAGGGGGAGCCGGCCGCCGTCAAATGGCGCCGCGAGAGAGCCGGCTGCCTCCAAATGGAAGCGGGGCAGCTTGGAGGCCGCCCCGCGGATCGCAATAGCCGCCGCCGAACGACGGGTCTCTACTTGAGGGCCTTTCTTCGCGCCCAGCCCGCCAAGCCAAGCAGGCCGCTTGCCAGAAGGAGGGAGGTGCCCGGCTCGGGGATAGTCAACCCCGACTCCGTGAACGGGGTGCTGAACGCGTCCCCCCGCGCATTCTGTCCATAGCCGATCGCAAAGATTCCCTTGGCGAGATCGGCGTCGAAGGTGACATCCACCTGCACGCCGCCCGAGATGCCCGTGTTGGACAGGGTGTACACGAATATCCCGAAATAGTTGGCCGAGATCCCGTTGACGGCAAGGTCGGCGGCCGCCCAATTTCCGAAATTATTGGAATTGTTGCCACCGGGCACCAGCCCGATGAAGCTGTACACGTCGCCGCCGTCGGCCGCATCAAAGGCGCCGGCGTAGCCGGTGGTGGCATTCCACGCGCCGCTGAACACGTTCGTCCCGCCCACGATCCCGAATCCGGTCGAGAGCGTGACCGCGGGAGCCGTGAACGTGCTGTCGTCCTGGTCCGGAACGCCGAGAATCAGAAGAAGCGGGTCGAGAAGAGAGGGTTGGCCGTTGCCGTTTTCCAGGATTGAGGCATGGCGCGAGTCGAGCGGCAGCACCTCGCCGCCGAACAGATACGTCCCTGCGTTCGGAGGATTCCCGATATGAAGAACGGCCCCCGCCCAAGCAGTTGCTGCCGCGGACGACACGAGCAGCGCGAGTGCAAATCCAGCCAGTTTGCGCATATGCGGCTCCTTTGCTCGACGGAATCCTCGTGGCCAGCCTGCGGCTGGGATCCGGCTCGCAATTTATTGACGCAATATTTGTACCGACGAACTGGACTCGGCCCGTCCGAGCATCAACAAAAAAATAGGTCCGTTCACGGCTGTCCCGATGTTTGAGCTTGCCGAGCCGAATAACTTTTTAGAATCATGATGATAACCTATATATTCGCCGTAACCGATTTCAACTCCCGAGTATCCTGTGGCCATTCCGATCGGGAAGGG
>JAMDBZ010000076.1 GCA_023488945.1 Deltaproteobacteria bacterium | reverse complement strand
CAAGCTGTAGCCGCGGAGAATCCGGGGATCGGTCCGTTCAAGGAATGAGGGTGGAGGAGCGCTGAAGACGTGCTTTCCAACGTCGCCGTCGCAGTCCTGAACGGGATCGTGTGGGGGCTGATCATGGCCCTCATCGCCCTGGGCCTGAACCTGATCTTCGGCCTCCTCCACATCATCAACATGGCGCACGGCGCCTTGTACATGCTCGGCGCCGTGGCGGCCTGGTACGTCATCGAGTCCACGGGGAGCTTCTGGCTGGCGCTGGCCGTCGCGCCGTTGATCGTCGCCGTCATCGGCCTGGTCCTGGAGCGGGGTCTTCTCCGGACGATCGAGGACAAGCCGCTCGTCACCATCATCTGCACGTTCGGCATCATGCTGATCGTCCAGCAGCTCGTCCTGATGATCTTCGGGGGGACGAGCCGGCGGATCACCGTCCCCATCGCCGCCGGCATCCCCCTGTTCGACCTCCGGTACCCGGTGATGCGGATCGTGATCGCCGCCATCTCCGCGGCGCTGATGGGAGGCTTGTGGCTCTTCCTCAACCGGACGCGCTACGGGCTCTGGATGCGGGGCGTGGTGCAGGACCGGGAAATGGCCGTGGCGCTGGGGATCCCCGTCAACAAGGTCTACATGTGGACGTTCGTCCTGGGGTCTTTCCTGGCGGCCTTCTCCGGGGTGCTGGCGGCTCCCATCGTGTCGGTCGACTTCATGATGGGGCGGGAGATCCTGATCCTGGCCTTCATCATCGTCATCGTCGGCGGGATGGGGAATCTCTGGGGATCGGTGGTCACTGCGATCATGATCTCCCTCATCCAGGGGGTGGGGTCGATCTTCGTCGTGCCCTCCATGGCCACGGTCTTCGCGCTGGGCTTCATGATCCTGGTCCTGTTGGTCCGTCCCCAGGGGCTCTTCGGCGGATAGGGACGCGCCATGTTCCTGAACAAAGGAAAAGGGGCGGGGTTCCTCCTGCCGTTCGGCCTGGTCGTCTCCGCCCTGGTCGCGCTCCCCTTTTTCACGGACCTGTTCTACCAGAGCTTCATCACCGAGATCCTGGTCTGGGTCCTGTTCGCCGTTTCCTTCGACCTCATCTTCGGCTATACGGGGCTTCTGAGCTTCGGGCAGGCGCTGTTCTTCGGTCTGGGGGCCTACGCCGTGGCGATCTCCCTCCTGAAGCTGGAGCTGGGCACGGGCGCGGGGTTGCTGCTGTCCGTCCTGGTCCCCGTCCTCTTCGCCTCGCTCGTGGGGTATTTCTCGGTGAAGCTCACAGGGATCCATTTCGTGATCATCACGATCATCTTCGCCTTGATCGCGAGCACCCTGGCGGAGACATGGACATGGCTGACCGGGGGGACCGACGGCCTGGTCTTCCCGGCCCCTCCGCTGGACCTGGGGCTCCTCAAGGTGGATTTGACGGACATCCGGAGCACGTATTACCTGGTCCTGGCCGTGGTGGTCCTGTCGTACCTTCTCCTGCGGAGAATCGTCCAGTCGCCCCTCGGCAAGGCCTTCGTCGCCATCCGGGAGAACGAGGAGCGCGCCCGCCTGATCGGATACGACGTCCGGCGGCACAAGCTCCTGTCCTTCGTCATCGCCGGCGGCTTCTCGGGCCTGGCCGGCGGACTCTACAGCCTGACTCTGAAGTACGCTTCGGCCGGCTTCCTGCACTGGTCCGTCTCCGGCCACGCGGTGGTCTACACGATCGTCGGCGGCGCCGGCACCCTCGTCGGGCCCGCGCTGGGGGCGGCGCTCATCATGTCCCTCGAGCATTCCCTGGTGAATTACCTGCAGGCCACGGACCTCGTCGTGGGCGCGGTGCTCGTCCTGATGCTCCTGGTGGCGCCCAAGGGGTTTGTCGGCCTCCTGCGGCGGAGGGGCGGCTGAATGAGCCCGGGTCCCGCGTCCCCTCGCGACATCCTGCAACTGGAGAAGGTCTGCAAGAGCTTCGGCGGCCTGATGGCGGTCGACTCCGTCAGCCTGTCGGTGAGGGACGGGGAGCTGCGGGCGCTCATCGGACCGAACGGGGCGGGGAAGACCACCCTGCTGAACCTCGTCACCGGGATCCGCACCGCGGACAGCGGGAGGATCTTGTTTCGGGGGGAGGAGATCACGCGCTTGAGCCCCGACCGGATCTCCCGCAAAGGCATCTCCCGGACCCTCCAGATCACCAGTCTCTTCCCGGGGCTCTCCGTCTACGAAAACATCTGGGCGGCGGTGCAGTCCCGGAAACGGTTCCTCAACCCGTTCGTGAAGGCCGGCCGGTGGCGGGACGTGGGGGAAAAGACGGAGGAGATGCTGGAGCTCACCGGGCTTGCGGGCAAGGCCCATACGGTCTGCTCCGAGCTGTCCTACGGGGACCAGCGGATCCTGGAGATGGGGATCGCCTTGAGCACGGAGCCGGCCCTGCTGCTGCTGGACGAGCCCACCGCCGGCCTGAGCACGCAGGAGTCGATGGCGCTGGTCCGGAAGATGCGGTCCATGCTCCGCGGCCGGACGATCCTCCTCGTGGAGCACGACATGGGAGTCGTGATGGAGCTGTCGGATTCGATCACCGTGCTCCATTACGGCCGGGTCCTCGCCGAGGGGACCCCCGCCGAGATCATGGCGAACGAGGAAGTCCACAAGGTCTACCTGGGCGCCTGACATGTTGAGCGTGAGCCGGGTGAACTGTTTCTACGGGAAGGGCCAGGTCCTCCACGAGACCTCCCTCGAGGTGCGGGAAGGGGAGCTGGTGGGCCTGGTGGGCCGGAACGGCGTGGGAAAGACGACGACCCTGAAGGCCATCATGGGACTGATCGCGGCGCGGCGCGGGTCGATCCGCTTCCGCGGCGAGGAGCTCACCGGGCTGCCGGCCTACCGGATTCCCCGCAGGGGGATCTCCTACGTCCCGCAGGGCCGGCACCTCTTTCCCGGGTTGACGGTCCTGGAGAACCTCCGGATCGCCTGCGTCCACGGCGAGCCGGACCCGTCCGGGCTGGAGGAGATCTGCGGATATTTCCCGCGCGTGAGGGAGCGGCTTCATCAGAAGGCCGGCACCCTCTCCGGCGGGGAGCAGCAGATGGTCGCCATCGGCAGGGCGTTGATCACCCGGCCGAGGCTGATCCTTATGGACGAGCCGACCGAGGGGCTGATGCCCCTGCTCGTCCAGGCCATCGCCGAAACGGTGAAGGCGATCAACGGGAGGGGGACCTCGATCCTGCTCGTGGAGCAGAACCTGAAGATCCTCAAGGACATCTGCCACCGGATCTCCATCATGGAAAAGGGTTCGATCGTCTATGAAGGGACTCCCTCCGAGATCGAGGCGGCCGTGGACGTCCAGGAGAGGTATTTGAGTGTCAGGGTGTAGGCTTTCGATGGGCGGGAGATGGATCTTCGCGGGGATGGCGATCCTCATCGCCCTGGCGTCCCCCGGGTTGCCCGGCCGTCGGGACGGCCTCCTCGCGGGCTCCGGGACCGTTCTTCACCGGAACGGCCAGGACCTCGAGATCGACTTCGACCCCCTGACCGGGACTCCGCGGACCATCCGGGCGATCGGCTCCAGCCTGATGGAGGTGGGAAACGGATCCGCCCTCTCCCGCGAAGAGGCGGCCGGCCTCGGCACGCGCCTGGTCCAGGAATACGGGGACCTGCTCAAGATCCGCCCGGATCAGATCCGGCTCCTTGAAGCCGACAAGGTCTCCGGCAGCTGGTACCTGTCATACCAGCAGGTCGCGGACGGCGTGGGCGTCTACGGCGCCTCCCTCGGGTTTTCCGTCGACCCGGGGGGGCGGATCGAATCCCTGGGCGCCCGCCTCTACCCGGACGCCCGCGCGCCGGGCGCGGCGAAGATCCGGCGCGACGAGGCGTTGAAGATCGCCCAGGGCCACATCCGGGATTACCGGGAGATGGAGTACACCCTCCGGTCCGAGAGCGTCCTGATCTACCCCGATCGGGGGACGCGGTCCATCGACTATTACCGGGCATACGTGTTCAACTTCTTCCCGGGCAAGGCCACCCATCCGGCCTCCGTGGCGGAAGGCCGGGCCGTTTTCGTGGACGCCCGGTCCGGCGACATCGTCAATACCCGGACGCTGTTCAAGCCGTTGGGCTGCTGCCTTCCCGCGGAGGGGGTCCCCGGCGGGAAGAGCCGCTGAAGCGGCGCCGAAGGCGAGGTCCGTTCCGGGAAACGCATTCCAGAAAGGGGGGTCATACGTCGATGTCCAGTCACAGGTTGTGGGGGCCGACCGGCTATGCGCCGTACTGGGATGAGCCGCTGGAAACGATGCCGAGGGAGAAGATCCGGGAGCTCCAGCTCCGGCTGCTGAAGGAGACCGTGGATCTGGCGTACGCGCGATCTCCCTATTACCGGTCCGCGTTCGATGCCGCCGGCGTTTCCCCGGCCGCACTGCGCAGCCTCGAGGACCTGAAGAAGTTCCCCTTCATCGACAAGAAAACCTTGCGGCAGCGGCAGGAGGCGGCGCCGCCCTACGGGGACATGGTCTGCGTCCCGGCCGAGGACCTCGTGTACATCTCGGCGTCCAGCGGTTCCACGGGGGTGCCGACCGCCTCCCCGTTCACCTGGCGGGATTTCGAGGAGTGGCAGGATTACGAGGCGAGGCTCTTCTGGTCGTCCGGCCTGCGTCCCACCGACGTCTATTGTCATTCGCTCCAGTTCACCCTGTTCGTGGGCGGCCCGGACGTCATCGGGGCGATGAAGGTGGGCGCCTTGTGCGTCTGGGCGGGGGCCATCCCCTCGGAGCGGCTGCTGGACATCCTCCGGAAGTGGAAGCCCACCGCCATCTGGACGACCCCGTCCTACGCGTGGTACCTCGGCGAAACGGCCCAATCCCAGGGAATCGACCCCCGGAAGGACCTGGCGGTCCGCAAGATCTTCGTTGCGGGGGAGCCCGGCGGCTCCATCCCCGAGACGCGACAGCGGATCGAGGAGCTTTGGGGGGCCAGCCTGTTCGATTATTATGGGTTGTCCGACATCTTCGGCGCCTGCGCGGGGATGTGCGAGAAGCGGGAGGGGCTCCACTGGGCCGAGGACCACATCCTGGTGGAGGTCCTCGACCAGGAGACCGGGCAGGAGGTGAAGGAGGGGGAGCGGGGAGAGCTCGTTCTCACCTCCCTGAAGAAGAGGGCGCGGCCCCTGATCCGGTTCCGGACGGGGGACATCGTCTCCTTGACGACGGAGCGGTGCGGCTGCGGGCGGACGCACCTGCGGCTGCACGGCATCCACGGCCGGGTGGACGACATGCTGATCATCAGCGGCGTCAACGTCTTTCCGAGCGACATCGAGACGTTCGTGCGCCAGAACAAGGATCTTACGGGAGAGTACCGGCTCGTGGTGACCGAGGAGAAGCACCTGGCGGTCCTCACGGTGGAGGTGGAGCACGTCGAGGGATACGAAGGCGGCCCGGCCCGGCTGGCCGGGAAGCTGGTCCACGACGTCTTCCGGGTCCTCGGGATGAAGCCGCGCGTCAAGGTCCTTCCCCCCAATTCCCTGGAGCGCGCGACCCACAAGGCCAAGCGGGTGTTCGACGAGCGGGGGAAGAAGGTGGGCGTGTGACGGGGGCCGCGGGTTCCGTCGCCGTCGCGAAAGACAATCCCGGAGGTGAGAGGACCATGGCTCTTCGGACCCGGCAGCAGTACCTCGCATCCTTGAGGGCGATGCGCCCCAACGTCCACAAGTTCGGGGAGCTGATCAAGGACGTGACGACGCACCCGGCGACCCGGCGCGTGGTGGAGAGCCACGCCCGGGCATTCGACGCGGCGGACGATCCCGGGCTGGCCGACATCTTCACCACGACGTCGTCGTTCACCGGCGAGAGGATCTTCCGCTTCAACTCCCTGATGACGTCGCTGGACGAGACCATCTGCAACATGAAGCTCAAGCGGGCGAGCTACCGGCGCACCGGGACCTGCTCCGGCGGGACATGCGTGGGATGGAACGCCGCCAACGTGCTCTGGGCGATCACGCACGAGATCGACGAGGAATGCGGAACCTCGTACCGGGAGCGTCTCGGGAAATGGTTCCTCCACGCCCAGGAGAAGGGGCTCGTCGTGGCCGGCGCGCTGACGGACGCCAAGGGGGACCGGAGCCTGAAGGCCTCCCAGCAGCCCGACCCCGACAGCAACCTTCGCGTCGTCGAGGTGAGAAAGGACGGGCTCGTGGTCCGGGGGGCCAAGGTGATGATCGCCGGGGCGGCGGCTTCCGACGAGATCTTCGTCGTCCCGGGGACCGCCTACGGGCGGGACGAGAAGTACTTCTCGGTCGCGTTCGTGGTGCCGAGGGACGTTGAGGGGCTGACGATCGTGGAGGCGCGGCGCGCGAGCGACGGGCGGGAGCTGGAGGAGGGCTTCGACATTCCCGAGACCGGGATCACCCAGGGGTACCTCTTCTTCGAGAACGTGTTCGTGCCGGACGAGCGGGTGTTCCTGTTCGGCGAATACCAGTACACGGGGAAGTTCATCCGGTACTTCACGGCGAACTACCGCGCGTGCATCGGCGCCTGCGTGGCGGGGCAGGGCGACGTCATGATCGGCGCGGCGATGCTCATGGCGCGGGCCAACGGGCTGCCCGCCAAGACGTTCCAGAACAAGCTGGTGGAGATGGCCGTCAACAACGAGACCACCTACAGCGCCGGGGCCGGCGCGCTGGCCCTGGGGAAACAGCACCCGTCGGGGGTCTGGGTGGCCGACTCCCTCGCCGCCCACACGAACAAGGTGCTGGTCGCCACCCTTCCCTACCAGACCAAGCGGATCTGCCAGGACATCTGCGGCGGGATTGCGGAGACGGGATGCTTCCCCTCGCACAAGGATTACACCAGTCCGGTCTACGGCTCCCTCATCCGGAAGTATCTCAAGGCCGGGCAGAAGGTCTCGGCGGAGAGCAGGGCCCGGGCGGCGCGGCTGGTGGAGTGGCTGACGCTGGGAGCGGGGGTCCCCGGCACGATGCATGGAGGCGGCTCCCCCGACGGCGCGAAGCTGGTCGTGCGGATGGAGACGGCGTTCGAGGATTACGCGGAGTACGCGGCGCGGGTGGCGGGAATCACCGAGCCGGTGCCGGAGCCGGAACGAAAATAGAGTCCCGTGCGCCCGCACTGCGTCGGCAGCGAGGCCATTGACGAGGCGGTGCACCAGACACCATTCGGAGGACAGACCGATGCCGGAGCTGAAATTCACCCCACAGCAGGAGATGCTGCGCAAGGCGGTCCGGGAGTTCGTGGAGAAGGAGGTCAGGCCGGTCGCCGGCCGGATCGACGCGGAGAACTCATTCCCGTCCGATATCTTCCGGAAGGTGGGAGAGCTGGGGTTCGCGGGAGTCTTCGTGCCCCAGGCGTACGGCGGGGCGGGGCTCGGCCAGACCGAGCGCGCGATCATCCTGGAGGAGCTCGGCCGGCACGCGGCGGGGTTCGCGATGTCCCTCATGACCCATCACCTGGGGGTCGAGGCGATCCTGGGCTACGGCACGGAGGAGCAGAAGCGGAAGCACCTTCCGGACCTGGCGGCCGGGAAGAAGATCTCCGGCCTCGCGGTCACGGAGCCGACCGGCGGCTCCGATGTCGCGGGACAACGGGCGACGGCGACGCGGGAAGACGGCCACTGGGTGATCAACGGCCGGAAGTGCTTCATCACGAACAGCTCCAACGCGGAGGTCAACGTGATCACGGCGCGGACGGGCGAGGACGCCAAGGGCCGTCCCGCGTTCTCGGCCTTCATCGTGGAGAGCGGGACGGAAGGGTTCTCCCCCGGTCGGGAGGAGGACAAGTTCGGACTGCGGGGCTCCTCCACCGGCGATCTCCTCCTGAACAACTGCCGCGTCGGGGAGGGGGAACTCCTGGGCGGCGAGGGGAACGGGATGAAGATGGCGCTGTCGCTCTTCACCAAGATCGGGCGCACAGGGATGGCGGCGATCGGCGTGGGGATCATGCGCGCCTGCCTGGAGGAAGGGGTGAAGTTCGCCAAGGAGAGGGTGCTCTACGGGAAGCCGCTGGCCAAGCTGCAGGCGATCCAGTTCGAGATCGCCCGGACCCGGATCGAGTACGAGGCCGCGAGGCTTCTGACCTACCATTCGATCGGCCTGAAGGAGGGCGGCGCCAACGCGGACGCCGAGATCGCGGCCGCCAAGTACTACGCCACCGAGGGGGCCGTCCGGGCGGCGAAGCGGACGATGGACCTGATGGGGGGGTACGGCGTCATCAACGAGTACCCCGTGGGCCGGTACTTGAGGGACGCCTTGACGACCATTTCCTGCGGCGGGACCTCGCATATCATGCAGATCATCGTCGCCGGGCAGACGTTGAATTAGAGGGCGCCGAGCGCGAGATGGGCGAATTGAAAATCGTCGTCCTGGTGAAGCCCGTCCCGGATCCGGCGTGCTACGACCGGATCGAGATCGACCCGGCGACGGGGTCATTGGCCCGCCAGGGGATGCCCGCGGTGCTCAACCCGGCGGACAAGCACGCCCTCGAGGCGGCGCTTCAGCTTCGCGAGCGGTTCGGCGGCCGAGCCGTGATGCTCAGCATGGCGCCGGAGAGCGCGGTGGAAACCTTGAAGGAAGGGCTGGCGATGGGGGCCGACGAGGCCTGCGTCCTGAGCGACCGGGCCTTCGCGGCTTCCGACTCGCTGGCCACGTCGCGTGTGCTGGCGGCGGGAATCCGGAAGATCGGCCCGTTCGACCTGGTGCTGGCGGGGAACGAGAGCGCGGACGGGGGGACCGTGCACGTTCCTTCCCAGGTGGGGGAGCTTTTGGGCGTTTCCCACCTGGCCAACGTGATCCGCCTTGAGGTGACCCCCGGCGGACGCGTCGCCGCCCGGACGCGGATCGAAAACGGCTACATGGAGGTGGAAGGGGCCCTGCCCATGGTCGTGGGCGTGCGGCGGGAAATCAACACGCCGCGCTACACCTCCCTGATGGGCGTCCTGGCCGCCCAGAGCAAGCCGGTCCGGGTGTGGGGGGCTGACGATCTGGGCATCAGGGCCGCCGATGTCGGAATGGAGGGGTCGAGCATGAGGCCGGGCCGTCTGAGCCGGCCGGCGTTCCGGCGCAAAGGGGAGCTCCTCGAGGGAGGCCCGGACGAGGTGGCCCGGCGCATCGTCGCGATCCTCCGGGCGGAAGGGGTCCTCGGATAGCGAGGGGAGGGTCGGAGGCGATGTCGGATCGGCGGCGTGCGATCTGGGTCGTGGCGGAGCAGATGCCGGGAAAGCTCGCGTCCGCCAGCCTGGAAATCCTGGGTCAGGCTCTTCGCCTGGCCGCGGAAACCGGCGGGTGCGAGGTCGCGGCGATCCTCCTGGGGGACGGCGTCGCCGACCTCGCGGAGGAGCTGTCGGCCTGCGGCGCGGACAGGGTGTTCCTCGTGGAGGATCCCCGCCTCGCGCTCTACCGGAACGATGCGTACGGCGCGGTCCTGGAGAGGCTCGTTCGGCGGGAGCGGCCGGACGTCGTTCTGTTCGGCGCCACCGCCGCCGGAGAGGAGCTGGCGCCGACCGTGGCGGCCCGGCTGGGCACGGGCCTGGGAGCGCATTGCACGGACCTCGGGCTTGCGCCCGACGGCCTGCTGGCGATGGGCGTCCTCGGGTTCGGCGGGCGCGTGCACACCGAGATGTTCTGCCCGGCGAGGCGGCCGCAGATGGCCAGCGTGAAGCCGGGGATGTTCCAGGCTCCCGCACGGTCGGAGAGGAAGGGGAGGGTCGTGCGGGAAGAGGCCGCCGCCTTGCTGGACGGCGCGGAGATCCGGCTGGAGACGATCCGGGTCGTGACCGAGGAGCCGGAAGGCTTGCCCCTGGAGGAGGCCGACGTCGTCGTCGCCGGCGGCTGGGGCGTCGGGAGCAGGGAGAGCTGGCGGCTCCTTGGGGAACTGGCCCGCGAGCTTTCCGGCGCGGTGGGATGCACCCGGCCCGCGCTCGACGAAGGGTGGACGGCGGGCGAGCACACGATGATCGGCACCAGCGGAAAAACCGTGCGGCCCAAGGTCTATATCGGCGTCGGCATTTCCGGGTCTCCTCACCACACGGTGGGGATCAAGGACGCGGGTGTCATCATCAGCATCAACAGCGATCCGAGGGCCCCGGCGTTCGAGTGCTCCGACTACTGCGTCGTGTCGGACTTCCGGAAGATCATTCCCCCGCTGCTCGAAGAGATCCGCCGCGCCAAGGGTGTCGCGGCCGCGGAGACGACCCCCGTTTCGGGTTGATGAGCCGATCCGGCGGGACGGTCCGTGGCCCCTTACTTGACGATCTGCCAGGTCCCGTCCGGCTGGCGACAGGCCGTGCCGTACGCCTTGTGCTCCCTGCCCCCGATCATGACCGTCTGGGTATACTCACGGCAGTACCTCCCCCCCGGTTCCCGGTAGGTCCGGGTCGGGGTGAAGGTCCCGGAGTGGCCCGAGTCCGGGTTCCTCCATGCCGCCGTACGGTTGGCCCTGGAATATTCCAGCGACTGCTGGGCGGTGTTCTCCATCGCCAGCCGGTCCGCCTTGTCCAGGGACCGCCCGACCTCCTGGCCGATCAGCGCCCCCGCCAGCGTGCCGATGGCCACGCCGACCAGGCGGCCCGTCCCCCCGCCGAACTGGGAGCCGAGGATGGCTCCGCCCACGCCTCCGATGACCGTCCCGGCCGTCTCCTTCGGCCCCATCGTCGTGGCGCAGCCATACAGCGTCATGGCCGGAATCAGCAACAGGATCAAGGATCTTTTCATTCGATTGAGTCCTCCTGGGTCTGGGATTGTCCGCTCCCGTCATCACATGAGACGAGGGAAACGGGGAAAGGCTTCAAGGATCGCAGCGACCCGGTCGATCCCACGGGGGAGGTCCCCGCACCCGGAAGCGGCGGCCGATCCCGAACACGACAGGACCGCCTTCGGACATCGATCGGGGTTCGCCCGGAAGGCCTCAACCGTTCGTGGAAAAACCCGGGAAGAGGGTCATTCCCCCGTCGATGAAAAGGGAGGCCCCGGTGACGTAGTCCGAGGCGTCGGATGCGAGCCAGACCGCGGCGCGCCCGATGTCCCCCGGCTCCCCGATGCGGCCGTAGGGGATCAGGGTGAGCAGGCTCGCGAGGGCCTCCGGGGTGGACCACGCCGCGGTGTTGATCGGCGTCCGGATCGCTCCCGGGCAGATGCTGTTGACGCGGATGCGGCGGGGGGCCAGCTCCTGGGCGATCGATTTCATGAACATCATCACTCCGCCCTTGGACGCGGCGTAGTTGACGTGGCCGGCCCAGGGGATGACCTCGTGCACGGACGAGAGGCAGATGATCTTTCCCGCCGCGGGCGAGACGTCCGGGACCACGCCGCGGCGGAGGAACTCCCGGGCCGCCTCGCGGGCGCAGAGGAACTGGCCCGTAAGGTTGACCGAGAGCACGAGATTCCAGTCGCGCAACGCCATGTCGGCGAACGGAGCTCGCGGGCGCAGAGGAACTGGCCCGTGAGGTTGACCGAGAGCACGAGATTCCAGTCGCGCAACGCCATGTCGGCGAACGGAGCGTCCCGCTGCAACCCCGCGTTGTTGACGAGAATGTGGATGGTGCCGTACGCGTCGAGCGCCTTGCGGAACATGGCCTGGACCTCGTCCTCCCGGCTCACATCCGCCTGGACCGCCATCGCCTCCCCGCCGGCGGCGCGGATCTCGCCGACGACCTGTTCGGCTCCTTCGGGATTCACGACGTAGTTCACCACGACCGGCGCGCCTGCCGCGGCGAGGGCCTTCGCGACGGCGCAGCCGATCCCGGAGTTGGCGCCGGTGACCAGCGCGGGCTGCCCTTTCAGGGAGATCGTCGTCATGTGGCGTCCTCCTTGTCATGTCGATGCGTTGCCTCCCGGCGTTCCGCGGTGCGGCAGCCGGGCAGGTGGCACGGATACCGCGCGGTGTGGACCGGAAGGCGCGGGGCTTCTCGGGGAACGGGACCGCGGCCGTCTTCCGCCCGGTTATTTCAAGTTCGTTCCGGCCGAGGGACTCGTGGCCGGTGCGCTGTCCTTGAGCAGCCGCAGGATCGTGTCGGCGTCGCGGTAGCCCCGGACCATCCGGCCGTCCGGGAGGATGAAGGTCGGGGTCCCGCGGATCGACAGCTCGTTCGCGATCTTCGCCGTCTCCGCCGCCTCCGCGGTCCCGCAGGAGGGCGCGGGGGCGGGGAGCGCCTTCCCGGCGTAGGCGTCCTCCAGGAGCGAAAGCGACTTCCCGCAGACGATCGCCCGGACCTTGGCGATCGTCGCCGGGTCGCCGGTGCGCGAGTAAAGTTTGATGTAGAAGGCGACGTCCGGCCGCTTCGCCGCCACCGTCCTGATCGCCTCGTGGAGCTTCGCGCAGAAGTGGCAGTCCGGGTCGCTGAAGACGATCACCCTCTTGCGGGCGAGCGGGTTTCCCACGATCAGGGCGTCCGTCAGCGGGATGTTCGATGCGTCGACCGTGGCGAGCTCCGCCGTCTTCGCCCCCGTGACGTCCTCCCGCGTCGGGAGGTAGATCACCTGCCCCGCGATGATGTACTTTTTCGAGAAGTCCATGTAGGCCGGGCCGCTCCGCCCCCCCCGCGTCACCTCGAGGAGGTAGAGGCCGGGCACGGGACCCATCGTGACGCCCGTCACGTTGTCGACGAAGCCGGCGAGCAGCTTCGTGGCCTCCTTCGGGGACAGGGTATGGCAGCCCCGGCACTCCCCGCCGCCGCATCCCCCCTGCATGAAGGCATCCGCCGTCCCGGCGGAGAGGGCCAGCGCAACAAGCGCGAGACCAACGGCCGCAAGCCGCATCTTCTTGGACATAACAGTCCTCCTCCTAAGTGCTCCAATTCACAAATACGGGAGCATTCGAGCGCCGCCGCATCCGCTCCAGCGAAGTACGCGCTCCCTGCGCCGTACTCAACGGTAACGTCTCAGTCGCGCGCCGAAGCAAGGCGCGGCGCATCGACGCTCTCGGTGCGACACCGTATTTATGAAGTGGAGCACAAAGTTCAATCCTTTTCATTTTACAGAGATCCGGGGCCGGAATCCGCGGTTTTCCGGCCTGCCGGAAGGGGCGGGCCGTCTAAAATTCAGCAAGAGAGAACGGTATTTTTTATCGACAATTGGTGGTGTTCGAGCGAAAGCCGTGACACAATTTATGCAATAAAACTTATCCCGGGAGAGAGCCGATGGGTTCGTCGACGACCGGCCCCCGCCGCAGGCGCGGATTGCCCCTCCTGTTCGTCACCCTGCCGCTTCTCGTCCTGACCTTTGTCGCCCCTCCGGCTCCGGCTGCCGAGATGACGCTCTCCTCCAGGACATACCTCCTTTATTACGAGCGGGAGGCGGCGGGGGGGACCAAGGACCGGTTCGCCCCCTTCTACGAATACCTCTCCGGCGACGCGCGCTCCCTCGGCGGGACCCCGGTCTCGTTCCACTTCTCCGGATGGGGCCGGCAGGACCTCGCGGACGATTCGGGGAGCGGGAACCGGTCCGGGGACCTGGGAAGCGCCTACCTGCAGTATCTCCACCCCACGGGGAACGCCGAAGCGCGGCTGGGCCGGTTCTTCCTCACCGAGGGAGCGGCCTTCGAGATCATGGACGGGCTGTTCGTCAAGGTCCGGACCGCGCCCGGCCTCGGCATCTCGGCCTTCGGCGGCGTGCCCGTCGAGCGGACGATCACGGCGACCGGGACGGGCGACTCGATCTACGGCGGCCGCGTCTTCTTCGCCAGGGCCGGTTTTGCGGAACTGGGCGCGAGCTACCTTTTCGAGAAAGGGGAGTTCCAGGGGAAGGACCGGAAGGAGATCGGGGGCGACCTCTGGGTCCGGCCGTTCGGGCCGGTCGAACTCATCGGCCGCGCCACCTACAACGAGTCCACCAGGGCGCTTGCGGACCAACGGTACGTGGTCCGCGTGATCCCGGCCGCGCCGCTCGACGTCTCGGTGGGGTACGAGGCGTACCGGTACAAGGATTATTTCCAGACGGCGCTCAACCCCGCGTTCCTGGCGCCCGCGCTCGACAACAGCGACCGGGTGCGGGTCGTCTTCGCGATCGTCGACTGGAACGTGGTGGGGAACCTCACCCTCGAGGCGGCGGCGAAGGATATCAGGCATGACTTGGCGGACCCCGGCGACGCGAGGCGCGGAGAGCTGGGAATCCGCTACGCGTTCAATGACCACAAGGACGTGGTGGGGGTGAGCGGGGCGCTGGTCACGGCGGACCGGAAGGAGAACGAATACCGGGAGGTCCGCGGGTTCGGCTCCTGGTCGCCCGGGAGGTTCCGCTTTTCCCTGGACCTGCTGGGTCGCCGGTTCAAGGAGGCGATCAACGGCGGGAAGAGCGAGTACATGGCGGTGGGCTCGGCGGGGGCCCGGCTCCTGTCGTATCTCAGGCTCTCGGGGGACCTGACGTACACGCAGAGCCCGCAGTTCAAGAACGACACCGCGGGAATCATCCGGGCATCGCTGGATCTCGGCACCGGCACGGGAGGGGACGAATGATGCGCCGCACAGCCCTGGCATGGATCGTCGCAGTGACCGTTTTCGTCCCGCTCGCGGGCTGTTCCGTCGTCTCGCAGACGCCGTCCGTCCCGCCGAAGCATCCCGAGGAGCTCAGGAACTGGTCGCGGGTCGACTGCCGGGAATGCCATTCGGGCGTCTCGACGGGCGCGCTCAAGCCGTACCACTCGTTTCGGCACACGAGGGCCTTCGTCGACATCCACGGACTCTACGCGCGCCAGGGGCAGAACCTGTGCGCCTCGTGTCATGCCCCGTCGTTCTGCCAGACATGCCACGCCCGGACCGAGGAGATCAAGCCGAGCACGAAGATGGGGGACCGCCCCGATCTTGCGCTGCCGCACCGCGGCGACTACATCGTGACCCACCGTCTGGACGGGCGGATCGATCCGGGGTCCTGTTTCCGGTGCCACGGGAACAAGGAAGACACCCGGTGCCGGGCTTGCCACAAGTGAGCGGAAGGGTCGACGGAAGGGGGCGCCCCGGAGGGCGTCCCGCTCAACGCCGGGACCCGTGAGGGAGGATTCCAAGGATGGCAATGAATTGGAATGACCGGCCCGCGCGACCGTGGCTGATATCGCTCCTGCTGGGGGCGCTTGCCGCCTTCGGCGGGTGCTCGAGCGGGACGGATCAGGGCAACCTCAACAGCCACCTCACCGCCCAGGGGACCTCCATTCCCGGCTGGCTGACCACGCAGACGGGGCCTTCGCTCCATTCCCGGTCCGCGACGCAGGACTTCGTCTCCAACGGCTCCGTCGGCTGCGTCCAGTGCCACGGGGCGGACCTCGCGGGAGGGATCTCCCGGGTCTCCTGCCTGACGTCGGTATGCCACCACAATACGCCGGTGACGGATTGGCCGGACCCGGCCGTGCACGGGGCCGACGCGAAGCAGGCGCCCGGCGCTTCGGGGTTCGCCGCCTGCCAGATCTGCCACGGGCTCGACTTCTCGAAGATCTTCGGCACGAAGGGGCGGTGCTCGGATTGCCACGGCGTGAGCGCCCCGCATCCGGCGGCACCTTGGCGCGGCGGAGCGACGACGCACATCAATACGAACATCGCCAACGCGCCGGTCTGCGCCCGGTGCCATTTCCCCGGCTCCGCGAACAACCCGGCGGGCCACCCGGCCACCCCGGCTCCTCCCGGGACGCCGCCCGGCTGCTTCAACAACACCCTGTGCCACGGGCCGGTGGCGGCCCCGCATGCGCTCGGCGCGGCCTGGCGCGACCCGGCCGTCGGCGGGTCGTCCTTCCACGGGACGCAAGCCAAGCAGGACCTGACCTTCTGCCAAGGGTGCCACGGCGCCCTGCCGCGTTCCTTCGACGGCGGGGCCGCTTCGACGGCCTGCTCCTCCTGCCACACGGCGGCGAAAGCCCATCCGACGGACTGGCAGGGGGTCCGGACGATCGGCACGGCGACGATCACCCACAGGACGTCGACCGACCCGTTGAACCCGACGGGGCAGTGCGCACTCTGCCACAAGGTCGACGGGCCCGGGACGGGCCCGAACCCCGCCGCGCCGAGTTGTTTCTCGGCGAGCTTCACGAATGCCAACGGGCAGGCGCGGAGCTGCCACGCCGGAGGCCCCGGCGCGCCGAACCATTCCATCCCGTTCCTGGGCGCGACCCATTTCCAGGCCACGACGACCACGTTCGCGTCCGACTGCGGGAACTGCCACGCGGTGACGGGGACCTCGCCGGTCTCCTCCGCGCCGCTGTGCTCCGTGTGCCACACGGTGGCCTCCCCGCTGACGACGGGGAACTGCGCATCGTGCCATGCGGATCCGCCCGACGGGGCGGTCGGTTCGTACCCGAATGTGGCCGGCGCGCACACGACGCATATCACCCTGAACGGTGCCGGGACTCCGGTGACCTGCTCCACCTGCCACACCGGGCTCGACAACGGGACGCTGGCCCACTACAACCGGGCCAACGGGCGGCCCGGCGCGGGCGGGCGCGTCCCCCCCGGCGACGTGGCGTTCGGCGCCACGTACGACGCCAAGTCCGGCGCTTCCTCGTTCGACAACGTCCAGCTTCGCTGCTCCAACGTGAGTTGCCACGGCGGGCAGGCGACGCCGAACTGGCAAACCGTGACGATCGACGTGAACCTGCAATGCACCCTGTGTCATGAGGCGGGGACGGCTCAGTACAACAGTTACTATTCCGGCAAGCTGGAAGGCGGCGTGACCCTCCATGTCTTCCACGTCGTCAGGCGGGGGGTTTTCTGCACCGCGTGCCACAACACGGCGTCGCTCGCAGCGGCCCATTTCAACAACTTGAGCACTCCCGCCATGGAAGGGCCGGCGTCGGCGACCATCGGCGGCGGGGGAACGAGCATCCCGGCGGGGAATTACAACCCGGCGGGGACGAAATCGTGCACGCCGGTGTGCCACGGTCGCGAAACCTGGTTGTGACGCCGGCGGGATGACCTGGCCTCAATAGCCCGACGGGCGGAGGCGGTCTCGCGCGGGGGCCGTCTCCGCCTTCCCGATCGTTCTGGACTTCTTCGCTTCTCAGGTCCGCTCCGCGCGCGCGGGGAGCTCCGCGCGCGCGGGGACCCGTTGCGCGCACCGTCGCCGGCGGTGCGGTCCCCGCGCCTGCCGGTGTATAGTGCGGGGATGGATCCCGGCGGCTCCGGCGCAAGGCCCCCGCCCGCGCGCGTCTATGCGGGGCTCGTCCTCACGATGGTCTTCTGGGGAAGCGCGTTCGTCACGTCGAAGATGATCGTTTTCGACGTCCCGCCCGAGGTGGGCGCGGTGCTGCGGTTCGGGCTCGGCGCGCTGCTGATGATGGGGGTCCTGTTCCGGCGGTCGGCGGAGCCGGTCCCCCCGCGGGCGATGTGGGGAAAGGTCGCCGTCCTGGGGCTCGTGGGCGTGACGGGGTTCAACACGGCATTCTTCCGGGGTCTTGCGCTGGCCCCCTCGTCGGACGCGGCGATGATCATCCCGACGCTGTCGCCGGTCTTCACGGCCGCCGCCGGGATGCTGTTCCTGGGGGAGCCGGTGCGGGCGCGGCGCGTCACCGGGCTCGTCATCGCCGTGATGGGGGCGGTCCTGTTCTTCTGGGGGGTGATCGCGCACTCCAGCGGCCAGGGCACGCGGATCCGGGGCGACATCCTGCTCGTGTGCGCCGCGGGGTTCTGGGCGGCCTACTCCATCCTCTCCCGGTCGATCCTGATGCGGGTCGGCGCGCTGCCGGCGACCGCCTGGTCGATGCTCCTGGGGAGCGCGGCGCTGCTCCTGCTGTCGGCCCCGAAGCTGGCGGCCCTCCCCTGGGGGTCCCTTTCCGGGACCTTCTGGCTCGTCCTCGCCTACCTTGCCGTCTTTCCCACCGTGATCGCCTACCTGCTCTGGATGGAGGGGATCCGCGCCATCGGCTCGGGGCCGGCGACCTCCTTCATGTTCCTGGCGCCGGTCAGCGCGCTCGTCCTGGCGGCGCTGATCCTGGGCGAGCGGCCGACCCTCCTGCAGGGGGCGGGCGGCGCCGTGATGCTCTTCGGGGTGTGGTGGATCAACCGGCTTCCTACCAGCCGACGGGGATGACCCGGCGCTCGAACGTCATCGCGCGCAGGTCCCCCAGGACGACGGTGAGGCCGGTCGTCGACTGGCCGGGCTGGATGCAGACGGTCCGCCCGACGGTGTTCCTCCAGGCTCCGGTTTCTTCGGGGGACTCGTGGATGTGGCCGTGGAGCGCCAGGAGCGGCTGGGTCTTCTCGAGAAACGAAAGCGTCGCGGGCGACCCCACCGCCGAGCCGCCGCGGACGATGTCCAGCCCCAGCCCGGCGGGGGGGCCGTGGATGACGTAGACGGCGCGGGAGGGGTCATCGGGCCTTGGCAGGGCGGCGAGCTCCTCCTCGATCGTCGGCAGCGTCCGGGCGTAGGATGGCCAGTCCGGGATCGACTTGTCCCTTTTCCTCCCATCCGCCCGGGACCGACAGGATCCCGGACCCGAACTGGGGGGGGAAGACGAAATTGCGGGAATCCATCCGGGCGCGGTCCTTCAGGCGGAACGGGAAATCCGTCACGAGGTTGAACCCGATGAAGTCGTACCCGTCGACGGCGACGCGCTGCCCCGCGATGTTCGTGACGAGCGGGTACCTGGCGCAGACCTCGTCGAGGAGGGCGTCGTGCGCCCTCAGGTCGTCGTTGGCGGCCATGGCGAGGTACCGGATCCTTTTTTTTTGACAAGCCGCGAAATGCCCGTCGAGAAACTCCCGGACGAAGCGCGCCTGCTCCTCGTGCATCCGCCCGTGGGGGAACATGTCCCCGCCGTTGACGATCAGGCGGGCGCCTGTCTCCCGCGCGAGGTCGAGGGACCGCTCGTACTTCTTCCGGTTCCCGTGGAGGTCGGTGACGAAGAGGAATTTCGCCATGGGGACATTATAAACGGCCCGGCGGCCGTGCGATGTCGATGATCGTCACCTCCGGGGGAGCGAGGACCCGCATCGGCGGGCCCCACGTCCCGGTCCCGCGGCTCACGCGGAGCAGACCGCCTCCTCCCAGCGGGAAAACCCCTTCGAGCATCGGATAGGGAAGCCCGACGACGAATCGGAAGGGGAAGATCTGCCCGCCGTGCGTGTGCCCCGAGAGCTGGAGGTCGAAGAGGCCGCGCGCCTCTTCCGCAATGCGGGGCCTGTGCTTCAGGAGGACCGTGAACAGGGGCGACGGGGCGCTCCCCAACGCGGCCGCTTCCGATGCGCGGCGGGCGTCGCCGAACGCGTCCGCCATTTCGTCGTCCACGCCGGCGATCCGCACGACGTCCCCGGGCGTGGCCGCCTCCCCCCGCAGGACCGCGAACCCCGCGCGGTTCGTGAAATCGAGCGACTGAACGATCCCGGCGTAATATTCGTGGTTCCCCGTGACGGCGTATTTCCCGAGCGGGGGGCGGATCTGCGCGAAGATCTCCGCCAGCCCCTCGAGGCGGTTGATCTGCCCGTCCACCAGGTCGCCGGTGGAGACGACGATGTCGGGCTCTTGCTCGTCAAGGATCCGGGCGATCCCGCGCGCTGCCCGGTGGCGCACGAGCAGCCCCAGGTGGAGGTCCGAGATCTGGGCGATCCGGACGCGCCGGACCCCCGGCGGAAGCTTCTCCGTGGCGACCCGGAGGCGCTCGACCCGGATGCGGGACGCCTCGAGGGCCCCGTATCCGGCCAGGGCGACCGCGATGCCCGCCATGGCGAGGAAGACCGGCCGGGTGTAGGCCAGGGCCGGCCTTGCCCCCCGGCCCAGGATGGCGTTTCCCGCGCGGGCCGCCAGGTTCACGGCGTCGAGGGCGAGGTTCGTCCAGAGGAAGCAGAACAAAAGCCCCATCCAGAGATAGCCTGCCCAGGCGACCGCCCGTGCGGCCGGCTCGTGGCCGCCCCGGGAGAGGAAATGGACGATCAGCGGGGCGCACATGAGCGCCGCCAGCAGGGGGATGGCCGCAAGCGTCGCCCCGATGCCGAGGCCCAGCGCGGCCCGCGCCTTGAGGAGCGCGTAGGCGTGCGCTCCGCCGGAGATGGTGAAGAAGGTCAGAAGGAAAAGGGACAAGTCGATGATCTCCCGTGATCGTGCCTTGTCTGTCGCGAATTGTAAATTATGGACCTCCGGGCCCGCCGCGGCCGTGGGATAATCGATGAAAGGCCAGCGGGACAAGGGGGGAGATGCCGTGCCGACCTACGCAC
>JAMDBZ010000043.1 GCA_023488945.1 Deltaproteobacteria bacterium | reverse complement strand
CCTTCGAACAGTTCGCCGCGATTGTCGAGAGGAACTGGAGCGGGATCGCGGCGTACTGCGAATCGGAGGAGAAGGTCTCCCTGGGGTTCGTGGAGGGCGTCAACACCAAGATCCGGGTCATCCAGCGCCGTGCGTACGGCCTTCGGGACGAAGAATACCTTCGCCTGAAAGTCCTCACCTGCATGCTGCCCGAGATCTGAAATGGTCACAATCTACCCACTCGATTACGCGATGAGCCATTTTTCTCATCCTGTCGTGGTCGCTGCCCTGGTGGGGGATCGCCCTCTCCTTCGCCGTTGCCTCGGCCGCCGCGATCGCCGCCCACGGGGCGGCCCTCGTCATGATCCGCCGCATCCGGTAGATCCATTCGAGGACGCGGATGCCATCGTCCAGGGAGCGTTCCGGGCTGTCATCCCGGGACGACCGCACCCTTGCGAAGACCCCGCCCCCCCGGACCTCCGCGGGCCCCGGGATCCACTCGGCCCGGAATGTTGTTATACTTTTCTTGCGCGCCTGTAGCTCAGGTGGATAGAGCAGCTGCCTTCTAAGCAGCGGGTCGGGAGTTCGAATCTCTCCAGGCGCGCCAGGTTTTATCCCGCCGCGTCAGATCGAGATTCGAACTCCGAGGCGGGCGCCGAGCGATCAGCGAGGACAAGCGGCGGAAAGCCGCGGCAGCCCGCCGAGGCGGCCGGCGCAGCCCGAGCGGAAAGCGAGGGCGCGAGCCGGTTCGAATCTCCCCCCTGCTCGCGTCGCATTTTTCCCAACGTCATGGGAGATTCGAGCACGTCGACGGCATCCTGTGCGTTCGCCGGAGACGGGCGAATCTCTCCAGGCGCGCCAGGCTTTATCCCGCCGCGCCCGATCGAGATTCGAACTCCGAGGCGGGCGCCGAGCGATCAGCGGCATGAACCGTCTTGACGCCTGGATTCTCCCGTCCCTACTTCAGGTTCAACTTTTTCCATTCCTCCCGGACCTCTTCGTGGGTGAGCTTCTTCCCCCGCTCGGCCTGGACCTCGGCGGCGGCGATCTCCCTGTGCCCCTTGGGCAGCATCTTGTCGTTCCCCCAGTTGGACAGGACGTAGTTCAGAACCGCCGCGATCTCGTCGTCCG
Source organism: Deltaproteobacteria bacterium (assembly GCA_023488945.1). The sequence continues at coordinate 19,144 of JAMDBZ010000043.1, read as the reverse complement.
AGAGGACGTCGCTGAACCCGGGCATCGTACTGTCGTACGTCTTTCCCGCTACCTCGATCTCACCTTTCAGGCCGAACAGGAGCACCTGGATCGGAAAGGCCCGCCGGGCGTTGAGGAGCTTCGGCGCCTCGCCGGCAAGAGGCGGGAAGGCGCCCGGAATGCCGACCCCGGTCTGTTGGTGGCAATAGACGCACTTCCTCTGATAGACATCCGCACCGTCCGCCGCGGCCAGCGCCTGCCCGGAGCAGGCCAACGTCAGCGCAGCCGCAACCATCAGAATCCCTGTCTTCCCCATGGCAACCTCCTGATCTCCCCGGATCAAACCGGGGCGTCCTGCGGGGCGTGGTCAAGCGCACGAACTCCATCCCGAGAGCCGCATTTGCATGAGTACAGGCCGGAAGATGCCCCGGTATCCAACGTCGCGGTTCGGCAAGCCGAGGAGAATCACGGACTGGAAGGGAGACGCGCGCCGAGCGCCGGGGGTTTCCGGGAGTCGATCCAGGGCATGATCATGCCATTGCCCGGCGTTGCGGTGCATACACCCTCCCCCCCTCGGGAACATGGCGGAACCCTCGTTCGGAACGGCTGCCGGATCCGGAAAGAAAAGCCATCCTTTCATCGTTCCCGGACGTTTGATTGCCCGGCGGGCGAAAACGATTCGGATTGTTTCAGGTAACGCGCTCGGCAGAGATTCGGGAATCCGGGTTAGAGAAACCCGGCCTCCTTGACCGCCGAGGAAACGACGAAGCATCTTTCGTTGTTCGAGCCGGGGTCGACGGGAACCACGAAAAAGCCCATGCGGTCCGGCTGGTACCCCTGGGTGGTGCCCACGAGCACCTCCCCGTCCTTGAATACGACGCGGATTTTGCGGCCCGGGACCGGCCTCGACGGGTCGAAGCTCTTTTTCTCGTTGTAGGCGGGGTTCCCGGCGAAATCCTTCACGAAGAAGATCGCCTTGAGCTCCCGGATGTGCACCTCCAACGTTTTTTCCGGCGGCGGTCCGTCCAGGACCACGTGCAGGATTTCCTTGTTGGGAAGGAAGTTGCTCGTGTACCCCTTGAGGACACGGCTGTCCTGGTATCGGACCACGATCCGGTTCCGCATGATCCGCCCCTCCCCCCGCGCCGAACGCGCAAGACACGGACGGTGCGTACAGCATCGATCATACCGGAATTACGCTCCCTGATGAAGAGAGGAGGACGATCCCCGATTCCCGGGAGAAACGGGTCGGAATCTCAGCGGTTCCCGGCTGCCCTGGCCGTGGCGGAACATCCGGCGCAATCCGACTTTGCCGGAGGCGCGCACCGATCAGGCCGATAGCGCGAGCGGTGAGACCATGATCCCGGCCTTGCCCGGTGGGCGGAGTCCGAGGCGAGGGGTGGCTTCCATCGTAGCCTCCTTGCGATTGCCGTGCTGCTCCCTGATCCAACAGGGGCGGGCGCCGCAACCTCGAATCTCTCCAGGCGCGCCAGGCTTCGCTCCTCATCGCAACAGGAATGCCGGGATTTCGGAGTTTCGTCTGGCTTTGCCAAAGGAGCGATGGTAAATTTTCCTTAAGGAGGCAACGCGAACAGGCGCCGGATGAGATCAACCCGCTTCCGGTCGGGCAACTCTCCACGCAGTGAACCTCCAGTCAGGTGCCAAATGGGTCATCACGCTCCAATGTTCCTTAAAACCTAACAGGAGGGAACGGCTATGACGACTGCAATCATTCTTCTCAACACGGATCCGGGGAAAGACCAGAAGGTCGCCCAGGAGCTGAAGAAAATCGAAGGGGTGGAGGGGGTTTGCCTCGTGAGCGGTCTGTATGATGTGGTGGCAACGGTCCGGGACAAGAGTTCCGAAGAGATCCTTAAGACCGTTTACCACAAGATCCGGCCGCTGGCAGGGGTCCGTAGTTCTCACAGCATGTTCCGCCTCGAAGTATGAGACGTTCCACCGGCGACTGATCTGCCCCGGTCGGTCGCCTATCCCGAGCTCTCCTTCCAGGACAGTCTGCGGATCGATCTGGGCGACCAGACCGTGGAGCTGCTGCACTTCGCCCCGTCCCATACCAGCGGGAGCATCCTGGTTTACCTGCCTGAGAGGAAGGTCCTGTTCGCAGGAAAGGTGTTGTTCACCGCGACCTCGACGTCAGATCACGATCCGTTTCGACCCACGGGGCAGGCGCTGATGCAGTTGAAGCAGAAATACTGCGGCCCGATGTGGCCCGCCTGGTACATCCGCCAGAAGAAGTCGTCCCGGAACATCGCCTTCCGCTCCTCCGGCGCGGCATCCGCGTGGCGGGTCCAGAACCCGATCGCCCCGGAGAGTCCGTACGGCTGGGAGTTCCGGATGCACTTCATCACGTCCGTCCGCCCCGCCTCGTCGAGGGCCCGGCCCGGGCAGCCCTCCACGCAGAGGCCACAGTCCATGCAGAGGCGCGCCTCCAAAGGGCGGTCGGACGGCAGATCGAGGTCGGTCAAGACGGCAGAAAAGATGACCCGGCTCCCGAAGCGGGGGTGCACCACGAGGTTGTGGCGGCCGAGGATCCCAAGGCCCGCCGTCACCGCGGCGTGGCGCAGCGAAACCTGTCCAACCGTCCCCTTCGTCGTCCGGCCCATGTCCATCGGGTAGGACACCGGCACGGTCATGGCCCGGGCTCCGTATTCCCGTTCGAGGAACCGGGCCAGCCGGTAGTTGCACCCGCGGGAGAACTCCATGAGGTCGAGCCTCCCGTTGAGGGCGATGTGCATGTCGGGGCTTTCGCAGCTCTCGATCTCCCTGTAGGCCAGGACGATCAGGGACCGTACCCCGGGGAAGATCGTCTCGAGGCGCGGGGACCTCGGGCTGCGGTAATCGGCGGCGGACGCAAACCCTGCGTCGTCGATCCCCAGGCCCATTGCGTAGGAACGGATGTCCTCCTTCACCACGAGCCACCTCCTTCCGGCGTCTGCCGACGGCCGCCGTGGATGACGACCGGTCGGTATGTCGATTGCGAAAAATCATCCGGCCCCAGGGAAGCCGGGGCCCGGAACCGCCTACGCCCTCATCTGCCGAAGGTACGCGCGGAGCTGATCGGACGTCTCCTTGAGCAAACGCCGGTCTCGGCTTGCGGTGTACAGGGCCGTGGCCCCGTTGATCGCGATGACGATGAAATCGGCGACCTCCCGGGATTTCACGCCCTTCTTGAGCAGTCCTTTCCGTTCCGCTTCCGTAAGCCAGGAGGCGAGCAGCCGGGCGAACTCGACGAAGCCGGCACGGATCCGCCGGCTCATCGTCTCCGACTGCCCCGAGAGCTCGACGAGCATGTTGAAGAAGAAGCAGCCACCGTCGAACACCTCGGCCCCGCAATACCCGAACAGGTCGTTCTCGACAACCTTCTCGATCCGCGCGAGGGGGTCTGCGATCTTCCGGGCCCCCTTGAAGACGATCCCCTTCCAGATCTCGACGGCCCTTTCGTAGGCGGCGCCCCACAGCTCCTCCTTGCTCGAGAAATGTCCGTAGAGCCCGCCCTTCGTCAGTCCCGTCGCCTCCAGGATGTCGTTGATCGACGTGTTGAAGTAGCCCTTCACCGAGAAGAGCTGGAGGGACTCCTCGATGATCTGTTCCCGTGTTTTGCTCCCGTCCTTCCGCATGCCGGCCGCCGCCTCGATTAGATACCGACCGGTCTGTTTATATCAGGGCCGGGAGAGTCTGTCAAGAGGTTCCGGGGACCCGTGCCGCCCGGCAAGGCGGGGCATCGCGTATCACGGAGATTCGAACTCCGAAACCCCCTTTGACGTTGAATTTCTTTCCCCCTTATGCCGATAATTTCCTCGGTATGGAGTCCGCATCCAGGAAGCTCGGACCGGTGAGGATGATCCCGGAGAGGATTGCCCGTTCCTCCCGATGAGTCGGGAAAAAGCACGGGTTCCTGAGAGATCCCATCCGGCATCGGCACGGTGATGGACCGGCAGGACAAGAAGGGAGACCTGGCAATGGGGAAATACCTTTTCATGGAGCACGTTCTGAACCGGCTTTCCTGCGGTCCGTTCTTCCGAAGATTTCTCGCATTGTCGCTGAGGATATTCGCTGCGGTGATCGCAGTCGGTGGACTGATCGCATTCGTGAACGCCTGGAACCACACGGCAAAACTGCCATCGGCCCGGATCCTCGGCGGAATTGTGTACATCCTTTCCCTGGCGGGGGGCTTTTACATGGCGGTGCACGCTATCCTCATCCGCTCAAAGGATATCCGCGGGCTACCGGATTCGGAGTTCACGCTCATCCCCATATTTTCCGTTCTCTCCAGGATGACCGGGGAGGCGTACGCCGCATTCGTCGCCGCCGTCGCCGTCGGGGGAGGGATCTTGATCTGGTTTGCCGAAGGCTCCTCGTACCCCATCTTGGAGGACATGTCCCTTCTCTTCCCCCATGGGGGAGGTGAGACCTTTCCGGATGGGATCCGTTTCATGCTTCGAGGGGTTCTGCGCGCCGTTCTCGCCCTCGCGGGGGGGTATCTTCTGTCCGAGATCTTCGTCGTCCTCGAAAAGGTCGCCGGGAATGCGCGGATCGCCGTGCCTTCCTCCCGGGAGAGCGACGAGGGGGAAACAGGTTCCTAAGTGCTGCACTTTATAATTACGGCGACGTATTTCATTTCGAGACCGCACCGAGAGCGTCGATGCATCCGCTCCAGCGGAGTACGCGCTCGTTCGTCGTACTCTCCCAGTACGCCTTCACTTGCGCGCCGAAGCACGGCGCGGCGCATCGACGCTCTCGGTGCGTCAAGCGATTTACGAGACGGTACACTTCGTGATCAGGAAACGCGGCCGCGGGCCCCGGCGGGCCGGGCAAGCATCCCGAGCAGTTCGCGCGCGTTCGCCGGGGCGTGGCCAAGGGCATCGTTGTTGAAGTAGACGAAGACGTCCCGCCCCTCCTCAAGCCACGCCTTGATCCGCGCCGCGTCCTTCCGGAGGTCCGCCGTCGAATAGGGCGACGCGTAGTCGCCCCCTTCGCCGTGCCGCCGGACATAGACGAAGTCCGCCGTCGCAGCGAGACCATCGAGAAAATCGGGCCAGTCCGCCATGCAGAGTGCAGCATCATGCTCCCGGCACAGGGAGGCAACCTCGTCCGTGATCCAGCTCTCGTTGCGGAACTCGAGGGCCTGGCGGACGGGATACTCTTCGATCAGCTCCAGGAACCGGCGGAGACGCTCGATGTTCCGGCCGAACCCCGGCGGGAACTGCCAGAGGACCGCGAGGAGCTTCTCCCTGAGCCGCAGCGCGCCATCGAAGAAAAGCGCGACAGGCTCTTCCGGGTCCCCGATTTTCTTCACGTGGGTGATGAACCGGCTCCCCTTCACGGCGAACCCGAAGTCGGGGGGCGTCCTCTCGTACCAGTTGTCGAATGTCCGGGGCCGCGGAAGGCGGTAGAAGGTGACGTTCAGCTCCACGGTGGAAAAGACCGTGGCGTAATGCTCCAGCCACCTGCGGGGCGGCATCTCTTCGGGATAGAACGGACCCCGCCATGAAGAGTAATTGAAGCCGCTGCAACCGATCCGGACCCGGGGCATGACCCATCATAACAGCTTCCCCGGCCGGCAAGGATCGGGCCGCGGACCGGGGGAAACCATGGCACGAACCTTCGGTGCATTTTTCTTCATCAAGATCCATGAAAACCGATGTCGCGCCGGCCCGTCGCCGGGCACCGGAAGCCGGAGTCGACCAGGCCGGCAACGGCCGAAGGAAGCGGCGCCGTCCGTGACGAAGAGAACGCGGAGACAAGCCGCGGGAGATGTGAAAACGCCATGAAAATCGCCGTGCCGAGAGAGATCCGGGAAGGGGAGCGGCGGGTCGCGCTCGTCCCCGAGTCGTGCAGGAAACTTGTGCAGGCGGGGATCCACGTCGGGGTGGAAAGCGGCGCGGGCGAGGCCGCATTCCTGTCCGACGCGTCCTACCGCGAGGCGGGGGCCGGGATCGAATCCGACGTGGCCGGGCTGTTCGGGAGCGCCGACCTCGTCCTCAAGGTGCAGCCTCCCGCCTTCAACGAGGCGCTCGGCAGGGATGAGACGGACATGATGCGGGAGGGGGCGAAGCTCCTCGGCACGCTCGTCCCGGCGCGCCACCCCGACGTCATCGAGAAGCTGGCGGCGCGGAAGATCAGCGCCTTCGCGACGGACCGGATCCCCCGCATCTCGCGCGCCCAGTCCATGGACACCCTTTCGTCCATGGCCAACATCGCCGGCTACAAGGCGGTGTTGATCGCCGCCAACACCCTGCCGAAATATTTCCCGATGCTCATGACGGCGGCGGGCACGGTGTTCCCCGCGAAGGTCTTCGTCATCGGGGCCGGCGTCGCGGGCCTCCAGGCCATCGCCACGGCGCGGCGGCTGGGGGCGGCCGTGGAGGCCACCGACACGCGGCCGGCGGTCAAGGAGCAGGTGGAGAGCCTGGGAGCGCGCTTCGTCGGCGTCGAAACGACGGAGAGCGCGCAGGACGACGCCGGCTACGCCCGGGAACTCTCGCCGGAATTCTACCGGAAGCAGGCGGAGCTTATCGGCGAGAGATGCGCCGCCGCCGACGCGGTCATCACGACCGCGCTGATCGGCGGAGTCAAGGCGCCCCGGCTCATCACCGCGGAGATGGTGCGGGCGATGAAGCCGGGCTCGGTCATCGTGGACCTGGCCGCCGAGGGGGGCGGAAACTGCGAGCTGACCCGGCCGGGCCGGACCGTGGCGGAGCATGGAGTCACGATCTGCGGGCCGCTCAACCTGCCGTCGGAATTGCCGTGGCACGCGAGCACCCTCTACTCGCGCAACCTGACCGCGTTCGTGCTGGCGTTCTGGAAGGACGAGGAGTTCCGGATCGACCTCGACGACGAGATCATCCGGGAAGCGCTGGTGACCCACCGGGGCGAGGTGCGCCGCCCGGTCGGGACATGACGGGGGACCGACGGTCCGCCATTCGCGGCAAGCCGTCGGCCGGAGCCGTCTCCCCAGGCGCTGACGAATCAGGAGGCACTGTCGCATGAGCCAGGATCTCGAGCTGGGACTTTACGTCTTCGTGCTGGCGACGTTCCTGGGGTTCGAGGTCATCCGCCGGGTGTCGCCGCTTCTTCACACGCCGCTGATGTCGCTCACCAACGCGATTTCGGCCATCGCCGTCGTGGGATCCATCCTGGTGGCCGGCGAGCAGAAGACCTCCCTGTCCACCGTCCTCGGCACGCTGGCGGTGACCTGCTCGATGATCAACATCGTCGGCGGCTACCTCATCACCTACCGCATGCTCCGGATGTTCAAGAAGAGCGGGAAGGACAAGCCGTGATCGACCGGTTCATCCCCCTGCTCTACCTCGCCGCGGCGGCCTCGTTCGTCCTCGCCCTCAAGTGGCTCTCCGCGGTGACCACGGCGCGCCGGGGGGTGATCGTCGGCGTGGCGGGGATGGCGCTGGCGGTCTGCGGGACGCTGCTCAAGCCGGAGATCGCGAGCTACCGGTGGATCGCCGTGGCGTTCGTTGCGGGAACCGCCATCGGGGTCCCCATGGCGATGATGCCCATGACGGCGGTGCCGCAGCGGACCGCGCTCTCCCACGCCTTCGGCGCCCTCGCGGCGGCGCTCGTCGGCACCGCCGAGTATTACCTGCGGGCGCCGCGCATCGACCGGTTCACCATGGGCGCATTGTCCCTCGAGGTGCTGCTGGGGTTCCTCACCTTCACCGCCTCGCTGATGGCGTTCGGCAAGCTGCAGGAGATCTTGCCGACCCGCCCCATCACCTACCGCAACCAGAACGTCCTCAACCTCTCCCTGTTCGGCCTCGCCGTGGCGGCCGGCGTATACCTGACAGTACGGCCGGAGACCACCTGGCTGTTCCCGCTCTTCGGCGCCATGGCGCTCGTGTTCGGCGTCCTGCTGATCATCCCCATCGGCGGGGCGGACATGCCCACGGTGATCTCGCTGCTCAACTCCTACGCCGGCCTGTCGGCCGCGGCCATGGGGTTCGTCCTCAACAACAAGCTGCTGATCATCGCCGGCTCGCTGGACGGCTCCTCCGGGTTCATCCTGTCGGTGATCATGTGCCGGGCGATGAACCGCTCGTTCACCAACGTGCTGTTCGGGGCGTTCGGCCGGGTCCAGGCAGGGGCGGGAGCCGCGGAAGAGCAGCGCACGGTGCGCAGCGCCACCCCCGAGGATGCGGCCGACATCCTCCGGGCGGCGAGCCTCGTGATCGTGGTGCCGGGGTACGGCATGGCGGTGGCCCAGGCGCAGCACAAGGTCCGCGAGCTGTACGACGTGCTGACGAAGGCCGGCACCGAGGTGAAGTTCGCGATCCATCCCGTCGCGGGCCGCATGCCGGGGCACATGAACGTGCTGCTCGCCGAGGCCGACATCCCGTACGACAAGCTGATGGAGATGGAGGAGGTCAACTCCGAGTTCCCGCGGGCCGACGTGGCGCTCGTCGTCGGCGCCAACGACGTCACCAACCCGGCGGCGCGCCACGACAAGTCCAGCCCGATCTACGGCATGCCGATCCTCGACGTCGACAAGGCGCGCACGGTGATGGTGATCAAGCGGAGCATGAACCCCGGCTTCGCCGGGATCGAGAACGAGCTGTACTCCATGGACAGGACGCTCATGGTCTTCGGCGACGCCAAGGCGGTTGTCGGGAGTCTCGTCAAGGAGCTCGCCGACATCCTCAAGCCTCGAAAAGGCTCCGCCTCCGCTGCTGGATATAATTCTCCGCGAGGAGGGTGAGGGGCTTCCGGGCGACCCGGAAGCTGTCGTGGAGGAGCTGGAACACTTCCGACAGGTCCCAGCTCCGGGAAGCGGGATGCTCCGCGGCCAGCCTGTAATATTTCCGTCCCTCCTCCTCGTACTCTTCCGCGCTCCGTCCCGCCCACCCGATGAACCGGGGCCTCGGCTCGCCGGCGAGGGTGCATCGGGAGGCCCACCGAATGGATTCGGGAAACACGCCGAGGAGGAACAGGCAGATGTCGGCGATCCTCTTGTAACAGTGAGGCCGGTACTCCTCGCCCGCGAACTCGAGGAGTCGGAGGAGCGAATCGACGTCCGCGTCGTTGAAGCGGATCTTCCCCCAGACCCCTTGCCTGACGCGGTAGGAAATGGAATAACTCTCGACCCGGGTGAACGAAGAGAGCATGTCCGCCAGGTAGAGCACGACATCCCTCTTCGAGAGGAGATCGACCACCTTCCCGGCGTCGAAGACGGCGATCTTGTGGACCCCGCCGTGCTCGATGGTGTGACTGGCTCCTTCCAGTTCCTTGCGCACCCTTCGGAGAAGGATCTCGAAATAGAGCCGCGGCGAGATTTTCAGGAACACCTCTTTGTCCGCGATCACCCGGCCAAGGACCCTGTCATCCTCGATGAACGAGTTCCGAAAATCCTCGTCCTCGTGGAGGATCCGTTTCAGGCGGTCCCTGTCGTGGGCATCCGGCGCAACGACCGACGTCAGGAAATCCAGGTCGGCGGCGGTCAGCCCGAATCCTTGAAAACCGACATGCGCCATGCGCCTGCCTCCTTATAATGAATTTTATCACCGCTCCGTCCCCCACTCCGACGACCGTCGCGCAGCCCGGGCCGAGGCAATGCAGGCACCGAAGAAGATCTGCGGATCACTCCTGTTTTCGTGGGTTTCGCCCGATCATTGCCGATCGAACCGGGCGCCGGGGAAACATTTCCGGCGATTCCGGGTTCATCATTCCAAGCGCGGAACGGGTCGCGCAATACACGCGGAGGGAACCACGATGTCGAAACGATTGCTGTTCGGGGCAGCCGCCCTGGGGGCGTTGCTGGTCGCCGTGCCCGCGTTCCCGGAAGGGCCGTCGATGCCCGTCGTGGAGCAGCGGCAGGAAAACCAGCAGAAACGGATCGGGCAGGGGATTCCCAGCGGGGAACTGACGCCGCGGGAGACGATCCGGCTCGAGAGGGAGCAGGCCGGGATCGAGCGGGCGGAACGGCGGGCGGAAGCCGACGGCACGGTCACGCCGAAGGAACGCGTCCGGCTCAAAAGGAAGCAGGACAAGGCCAGCCGGGACATCTACCGGCTGAAGCACAACCGGAGGAAGGCGGAGTAAGAGCGAGGATGCGGAAGGGGGCGCTCACCGCCCCCTGATTCCCTCGCCGGAAGCGAAAAAAAGCCCGGAGGAACGCCGGGAGCCGGGGTGTTCCTCCGGGCCTGGCCGGTCAGAAAGGCAGGTCCGGCAGACCGGGCCGGCCGGTCACTGGTGCAGCGTCTCGTAAATAGGCTGGCATTCGAGCGCCGCTGCATCCGCTCCGGCGGAGTACGCACTTCCCCGCCGTACTCAACGGTACGCCTCGGTCGCGCGCCGTAGCAAGGACGCGGCGCATCGACGCTCTCGGTGCGTCACCCTATTTACGAGACGCTGCACTCCCCGGGTGGCACTCCTTGCAGTGGCCCTTGACCTTCCTGCGGGACTTCATGTGGCAGTTCTTGCACCTCATATGCATCGCCGTCCGGAACGAGGGGGCATCCTCCGTCTTCTTGGCGAGATGGCACTCCGAGCATTTCTCCTCGTATCCCGGCTCGCTCTTGTGGTGGCACTTCTGGCAGTCGCCGATCCGCTTGGCGTGGGCCCTGTGGTCGAAGACCACCGGCTTTTTCGGGTAGACCTTGAGCTCGATCCTGCCCGGGATCTCACCCCCCACGACGAGGCCGGCGCCGAGCGCCGCCGCCGTCACGATCCCCATGAGAAAGGCGATCCTCTTCACCGCGAACCTCCCGGCCCGGATGAATTTGCATCCCCCGCTCCATTCCCCTGCGCGGGCGGCGTGCATGAAAGGCCAGTATACGCATCCTTTCGCGCGTTGCAATCCGGGAATCCGGGACGGGCGGTCCGCCGGGACGTCTTATAATCTGAGAAGTGCTGCATTTCATAATTACGGCTGCATTCGAGCGCCGCTGCATCCGCGCCGGCGGAGTACGCGCTCCCTCGCCGTACTCAACGGTACGCCTCGGTCGCGCGCCTTGCCGGACGCGGCGCATCGACGCTCTCGGTGCGGTCTCGAAATGAAATACGTCGCCGTAATTATGAAGTGCAGCACTTAGCGAGGGATCGGCGGCGGCAGGCAACGGATCCTCCGGACGGCGGAGTCCCATGGGCGCGAACAATCCCCGGGTCGCAAAGCTCTTCAACGAGATCGCCGATCTCCTGGAGCTCAAGGGGGACAACCCGTTCCGGATCCGGGCGTACCGGAGGGCGGCCCTGTCCGTCGAGGCGCTCCCGAAGGACATCGCCTCGGTGCCCCCGGAGGAGCTCCCCGAGCTGCCCGGCATCGGCAAGGACCTCGCCGGGAAGATCCGCCGGTTTCTGGAATCGGGCCGCGTCGACCTCCACGAGGAGCTGAAGAAGGAGATCCCGGCCGGGCTCCTCGAGATCCTCCATGTCCCCGGCGTCGGGCCGAAGACGGCGAAGCTCCTCTTCGACAAGCTGGGCGTCACCGGCCTCGATCGGCTCGAGGCGCTTGCCCGGGAGGGGAAGCTCGCCGGCCTGCCGGGAATCAAGGAGAAGACGGAAGAGAACATCCTCAAGGGAATCGAGCTCCTCAAGCGCGGGAAGGAGAGACGGCCGCTCGGCCGCGTCCTGCCGCTCGCCCGCGACATCCTCGCCCGCCTCCGGGAGGCCGACCCGCGCGGCCTGTTCGAACTCGCCGGCAGCATCCGCCGCTGGAAGGATACGATCAAGGACATCGACATCCTGGCGTGCGTGAGAAAACCGGAGAAGATCATGGAGATCTTCGTCGGGCTTTCGGAGGTCGCGGAGGTCCTGGCGCACGGGACGACGAAGTCGTCCGTCGTCACGGCGGACGGAATCCAGGTGGACATCCGCGTCGTCGGGAAGGATTCTTTCGGCGCGGCGCTCCAGTATTTCACCGGGAGCAAGGCGCACAACATCCGCCTCCGGGAGATGGCATCCCGGGCGGGTCTCAAGATCAACGAGTACGGCGTGTTCCGGGAGCCGGACGGGAAGAAGATCGGCGGGAAGGCGGAGAAGGAGGTTTACGCCGCGCTGGGACTGCCGTTCATTCCGCCCGAGATCCGCGAGGACGCCGGGGAGATCGAAGCGGCTGCCGAAGGGAAATTGCCGGACCTGGTCGTCCTCGAGGAGATCCGCGGCGACCTGCACGCGCACACGAACTGGTCCGACGGGGCGCATCCCCTCGACGAGCTCGTCGCCGCGGCCCGGGCGAAGGGATACGGATACATCGCGGTAACCGACCATTCCAAGGGGCTGGGCGTCGCCCACGGACTCGACGAAGCGCGGCTCCGCGATCAGGTCCGGCTCATCCGGGAGGCCAACCGGAAGCTCTCGGGGTTCCGGATCCTGGCGGGGATCGAGGTCGACATCCGGGGCGACGGGTCGCTCGACCTGCCCGACGAGCTCCTTGCGGAGCTCGACGTCGTCGTGGCCTCCATCCACTCGGGTTTCAAGCAACCCCGGGAGCAGATCACGAAGCGGCTCCTCGCGGCGGTCCGAAACCGGTACGTAAGCGTCATCGCCCACCCCACCGGACGTTTGATCGGCGAGCGCGACGCCTACGCCGTCGACCTCGAAGCGGTCTTCCGGGAGGCGGCCCGCCGGGGAGTCGCCCTCGAGATCAACGCCTATCCCTTGCGGCTGGACCTCGACGACGCCCACGCGAGGATGGCCAAGCGGATGGGAATCCCCCTCGTCGTCAGCACCGACGCGCACGTCGCGAGCAATTTCGACTTCATGTCGTACGGCGTCGCGATCGCCCGGCGCGGATGGATCGAGGCGCGCGACGTGCTCAACACCCTCGCGGCGGGAGAGCTCCTCGATCGGCTGCAGGCGATGAGGAACCGGGCGAAAGACCGGTGACGCGGACACCCGGGAGCGGGCGGGTCCTTCGGGTCCAATGGGACCGATGACGAGGCGCGACAAAGCCGCAGGGCCGGCGTCCGGGGACGGGCCGATCCGCATCCTGGTCAGCGCCTGCCTCCTCGGCGAACGGGTCCGGTACGACGGGGGCCACAAGAGGGACGACTTCATCGCCGACACGCTGGGACGTCTCGTCGAGTGCGTCCCCGTCTGCCCCGAGGTGGAGTGCGGCCTTCCCACGCCGCGGGAGGCGATGCGGCTCGCGGGGGACGTCGCGAGTCCCTGCCTCGTGACGGTGAGCACCTGCGCCGACCACACCGCCCGGATGGTCGCATGGGCGCACGGGAAGCTCCGGGAGCTGGAACGGCTTGAACTGTCCGGCTACATCTGCAAGGAGGGATCCCCGAGCTGCGGGCTGGACGGGGTGGAGGTCTCCGGCGGCGCCGGCGCCCCCGTGAAGACCTGTCCCGGGGTTTTCACGGGGCTTTTCCTGGAACGCTTTCCCCTCCTCCCCGTCGTGGACGAGGATCGGCTGAAAGATCCCGCGCCGCGGGATCGCTTCCTCGAAACCGTCCTCGGCCGGCGCCGCTCCGGCCTTACGGGTAAAGCCCCCGGAAGCGCATCGCCTGGGCGACGCGCGAGATCCCGATCATGAGCGCCGCCATCCGATGGTCGACCCCTTTCTCCCGCGACAGCGCCATCACCTCGTCGAATGCGCGGAGGATGATCCGTTCGAGCTGGCGCTGCACCTCGGGGAAGTCCCAGAAGAACTTCTGCGTATCCTGAACCCATTCGAAGTAGGAGGCGGTGACGCCGCCCGCGTTCCCCAGGACGTCCGGAATGATGAAGACCCCCTTCCCCCGGAGGATCTCGTCGGCATCGAGCGTGGTCGGCCCGTTGGCCCCCTCCGCCAGGATCCGGCACCGGAGGCGCGGGGCGTTGCGGCCCGTGATCTGGCCGGCCGTCGCGCACGGCGCAAGGATGTCGCACGGAATCTCCAGGAGATCGGGGTTCGAGACGGCCGTCGCGCCGGGGAAACCGGACACCGTCCCGCCGGCCTGGGCGTGGCGCACCAGATCGTCCACCGGGAACCCCGCCGGGTTATAGGCTCCGCCGCGGACGTCGCTCACGCCCACCACCCGGACGCCCCGCTTCCACAGCTCCAGCGCCGTCACCGAGCCGACGTTCCCGAACCCCTGGACGACCGCGGTCGCCGTCGAACGCTCCATCCCGAGCCGGTCGAGCGCGGCGAACACGAGGTTGCACAGTCCCATCCCGGTCGCCTCCCGACGCCCTAGCGATCCGCCGACGACCACGGGCTTGCCGGTGACCACGCCGGGGACGGAATACCCCACCTGCATCGAGTAGGTGTCCATCATCCACGCCATCACCTGCTCGTTGGTGTACATGTCCGGGGCGGGGATGTCCTTCTCGGGCCCGATGAGCATCACGATCTCGGAGGTGTAGCGGCGGGTCAGCGCCTGGAGCTCCCGGCGGGACATCGCGGTCGCGTCGCAGCAGACGCCCCCCTTCGCCCCGCCGAACGGGATGTTCATGAGGGCGCACTTCCACGTCATCCATATCGCCAGCGCCGTCGTCTCCTCGAGAGAGACCGTGGGCGCATACCGGACTCCCCCCTTCCCCGGCCCGAGCGTCACGTTGTGGTGGACGCGAAATCCGGTGTACGAAACCACCCGCCCGTCGTCCATGCGGACCGGGACGGTGACGACGAGGGCCCGCTTGGGGTATCGCAGGCGGTCGGTGATGTTGGGGTCCAGGTCGAGCAGCTTCGCCGCGCGTTCGAGCTGCGCGGTCGCCTCCCGGAGCATCGCGTGCCCCTCGGTCGTCTCTCCCCAGCACGGAAACGGCATCGTCGGCCTCCTTTCCGGTCCCGCGTTGCATGCTCCCGGGGCGCAGCCGAAGCCTTCGCCCCACCGCCAGTCCAATATGCCTCAATTCCGCGTTTCGGGGAACGGGACGAACCGTCGATTCCGATTCGATCCCCCGCATCCGGGAGGAAAGGCGCCCGGCGCCTTGGCGCCGCGAGGGCGATGAAGTTATCATAGTTGGTTATGACGTGGCGCAGACTCCGGAGCGGCGATCTCTCCTGGGAAACCTTCCGGGCCCGGTCCGGGATCCTCGATGCGATCCGGGCTTTCTTCCGCCGTCGGGGTTTCCTCGAGGTCGACCCGCCGCTTGCGGCCCGCTACCCGAACATCGACCCGAACATCTTCCCCGTCCGGATCGCCGACGCTTCCGGGAAGACGTCCCGCTTCTTCCTTCACACCTCCCCCGAGCTCTCGATGAAGAAGCTCCTCGCCGCCGGCGCCGGAAACATCTTCTTCCTGGGGAAGGTCTTCCGCGACCGGGAGGGGTCCCCCCTCCACAACCCCGAGTTCACGATGCTCGAGTGGTACCGCGCGGGCGGCGGCCCCGAGAAGGTGATGGAGGACGTGGAGGAGCTCGTCCTCGAGCTGGCGCGCACGGTCACGGGCCGGGAGACGATCCGCCGGGACGGCCGGGAGATCCGGTTGACGCAACCGTGGTCCCGTTGGGAAGTGCGCGAGGCGTTCTCCGAGCTGCTCGGCGCCCCCGTCGGCGACGCGAAGGCGCTCCGTTCGGCCCTGGCGGGCCGTGGGGTTCTTCCCGGTCCGGACGAGACGTGGGACGACCTCTTCTTCCGGGCCTGCCTCGACGTGGTCGAGCCGGCGCTCGCCGGCCGCAGGGCCTGTTTCCTCACCGGCTGGCCATCGGCCCTCGCCGCGATGGCGAAGCGGCGCGACGGCGACCCCGGCGTCGCGGAGCGGTTCGAGGGGTTCCTGGGCGGGGTCGAGCTCGTCAACGGCTACGAGGAGCTGACCGACCCTCGCGAGCAGGAGGAGCGGCTCCGGGAGCTGGCCGGCCGGATCGAAAGGAAGGTCCGTGTCGCGCTGCCGCTCGACCCGGAGTTCCTCGACGCGCTGCGCGGGGGGCTTCCTCCCTGCTCGGGAGCGGCGCTCGGCGTCGACCGGCTTGCAATGCTGCTGCTGGAAAAAAGCGACATCGCCGACGTGACATACCGATGAGCTCCGGCGGCGCCCTGCTCTTCCTGCTCTCCTTCGGGCACATGTGCACCGACATCGTCCAGGGGGCGATCCCGGCGCTCCTGCCGTACCTCAAGGACCGGTTCTCCCTCTCCTACGCCGTCACCGGGTCGCTCCTGCTCGCCGCCCACCTGACCTCCTCGGCCATCCAGCCGCTCTTCGGCCACTTCACCGACAAGAAGCCTTTCCCGCTCCTCTTGCCGCTCGGGTGCCTCGTCTCCGGCGTCGGGATCGCGCTCGTCCCCTTCTCGCCGGGATTCGCCTGGCTCGTCGCCTTCGTGATGTTCACGGGGCTGGGCACCGCCGCCTTCCACCCGGAGGGATTCAAGGCGACCGCCTGCGTCGCCTCCGCCGGGCGGGCGAGCGGGATGTCGCTCTTCTCGGTCGGCGGGAATCTCGGGTTCGCGATCGGCGCGCCGGCGGCCATCTTCCTCGTCTCCCGGCTGGGCCTGCGCGGGGCGGCCGCGCTCCTCCTCCCCGCGCTGCTGGCGTCCGCCTTCTTCGTCCCGGCGATTCCCGTGCTCCGGGAGCGGATCCGGGCCGCGGCGGCCAAGGCGCATGCCGTCCCGGCCAACGGCGTGGAGCGGCCGGTCTACGCGGTGTCGCTCATCGTCCTGATCGTCGTCTTCCGGTCCTGGACGCAACTCGGATTGGCCACCTACATCCCGTTCCTGTACCGCGCCGAGCTGGACAGGGACCCGGCGTTCGTCGGGTCCCTTCTCTTCCTGTTCCTGGGCTCGGGGACGATCGGGACGCTCTTGGGGGGGCCGCTCGCCGACCGGATCGGCCACCGGAAGATGCTGTTCGCCTCGCTCGCCCTCCAGGTCCCGCTGATCTTCCTCTTCCTGTCCGCGAAGGGGTGGGCCGTGTTCGCCCTGGCGTTCGCCGTCGGCGCCACGATCGTCTCGACCTTCTCCGTGACGATCGTGATGGCCCAGGAGCTCTTCCCCCGGAGGATGGCCACCGCCTCCGGCACCATCGCGGGCTTCGCGATCGGCACCGGCGGGATCGGCGTAACGCTTCTGGGGGTCATCGCCGACCGCTACGGGGTGCCGGCGGCGGCGCATGTCATCAACCTCCTGCCGTTGCTGGGGGCGCTCCTGACATTCCTGCTGCCGCTGCCGTGGAAAGCCGCGGGGGACACGAACTGACATGACCCCCGTCATCGACGTCCACGTGAGCGCCGGGGAGTCGTTCGAGCGCCCGCGGCTGACATAATCTCGAACCGTTTCCTGCGCGCCCGGCTGCGGGCAAGAGGGGGTAAGCGATGGGAGAAGGACGGAACGGCAACCAGGGGCCGGTCAGATCGCGCAAGAAGATCGCGCTCACCGCCTTCGGGATCGTCTGCCTGGCCATTGTGGCGTCGGGCGCCTTTTACTGGCGGTACCGGGGGACGCACATCTCCACGGATGACGCGTTCGTGGAGGGGCGGATCCACCTCGTCTCCTCCCGGGTCGCCGGCACGGTCGTCCGGATCCTCGCCGACGACAACCAGCGGGTCCGCAAGGGACAGCCGCTCCTTTCGATCGACCCGGAGCCGTACGCGGTCCGCACCCGAGCCGCGGAATCGGCGCTTTCGGCCGCCGGGTCGGACGTCTCGGCCGCGCAGGCCGACCTCAACGCCGCGCGGCAGGACCTCGCGGCCGCTTCGGCCCGGCTCGCGCAGGCGCGCGTCGCCGTGCGGGCCGCCCAGGCGAAGGTCGCGCTCGCCGAGGCGGACTTCGCCCAGGCGGTGCGGGACGCCGAGCGGTCGCAGGCGCTGTTCGAGCGGCACTCCATCAGCCGGGAGCGGAACGAGAAGGCGCAGACGGCCCGCGACGTGGCAAAGGCCCGGGCGGACGCGGCCCGGGAGGAGCAGCGCCTGGCGGAGGCGGCGATCCCCACGCTGACGGCGCTCATCTCTCAGCGCCGGGCGGTCCTGGCCCAGCGGGAGGCGAGGATCGGCCAGCAGTCCGCCGTGAAGCGGCAGCGGGAGGCGTCGCTCGCCGAGGCGAAGCTGCTCCAGGGGTACACCGAGGTCGTCGCCCCGGCGGACGGCTACATCACGCGCAAGACGGTCGAGGCGGGCCAGGTGGTCGGCGCCGGGCAGCCGCTGCTGGCCGTCGCGTCGCTCGGCGACGTGTGGATCGTGGCCAACTACAAGGAGACGGAAGTCGGCAGGATCAGGCCCGGCCAGGAGGTCCGGATCGTCGCGGACACTTACCCCGACAAGACGTTCCGGGGGAAGGTGGACAGCATCATGGCCGGGACCGGCTCGGCCTTTTCGCTCTTCCCCCCGGAGAACGCGACCGGGAACTACGTCAAGGTCGTCCAGCGCGTTCCCGTGAAGATCGTCCTCGAGACGGCGGAGGACCCGAACCATCTCCTCCGGATCGGGATGTCGGTCGTCCCCACGGTCCTCGCCCGCCGCTCGCCGTGAACGGGGGAAACCGGATCGGCAACGCGGTCGGGGCGGCCCGCGAGAGCAAGTGGATCGTCGCCGTCACGGTGATGCTCCCGACGCTCATCGAGATCGTCGACACGAGCGTCGCCAACGTCTCGCTCGACCACATCCGCGGCTCGCTCTCCGCGGGGATCGACGAGGCGACCTGGGTTCTCACCTCCTACCTCGTCTCGAACGCGATCGTCATCCCGATGACCGGCTGGCTCGCCCGCCGGTTCGGGCGGAAGCGGTACCTCACCTTCTCGATCCTCTTGTTCACCGCGTCCTCTTTCCTTTGCGGCACCTCCCCGTCGCTCGGGATGCTCGTCTTCTTCCGGGTGCTCCAGGGGATCGGCGGCGGGGCGCTCCAGCCGCTGTCGCAGGCGATCCTCCTCGAGTCGTTCCCGCCGCGGGAGCACGGGATCGCGATGGCGATCTTCGGGGTCGGCGCCATGTTCGGCCCGATCGCGGGACCCCTGATGGGCGGCTACATCACCGACACCCTCTCCTGGCGCTGGATCTTCTACGTGAACATCCCGATCGGCCTGCTCGCCGTCCTGATGGTGGCCGCCTTCATCCACGACCCGCCGTACGTGAAGGAAGCGGAGAGGGTCAAGGTCGACAGGTGGGGGATCGCCCTTCTGGCGGTGGGGATCGGGGCGCTCCAGATCGTCCTCGACAAGGGCCAGAGGGAGGACTGGTTCGCGTCCGACTTCATCCTCGTCCTCTCGGCGATCTCGATCCTGTCGCTCGCCCTGTTCGTGATCGTCGAGCTCTACATCGCCGAGCACCCCATCGTCGACCT
>JAMDBZ010000082.1 GCA_023488945.1 Deltaproteobacteria bacterium | reverse complement strand
CCGCGTATCGTCCAGGCGGCCCTTTAGCACGGCTCCGCCATACCCCAACCCCAGATTTCCGGTATAGCAACCGAGGCCGATGTAATGGTTGGCGCCGGTCACCACGTAGGAGATCCCTGCGACGTTGATCATGGTGTTGTCCAGGGTGCCATTGACGTATATGCGGTAGGTGAACTGGTTGTCGCCCTGGGCGGTTCTCGAGACGGCGACATGGGTGAACTGTCCGGTCGGAAGGACGGCGCCGGAGACACCCTCGGTGAAGTTGTTGGCCGGGGTCCAGGAATGCCATTGATGCCAGTAGATCTTCCGGTCCGATCTGACACCGACCTCGGCAAGGATGACGTCACTTGCGGTCGTTGAAAAATTCAGGCCGTTGTAAACAAAGAGAACGGCCGCGGTACTGTAGGTGTTGTCCAGGTAGACCCATCCTTCGTAGGTCCAATCGCCGTTCAGCGCCGTACCGAGAGCGGCGTCTCCTTGCCTCTGGAAGAACTTCGTGGACCCGTCCAGCTGGCGGGCGTTGCCGATCTGTCCGGAAACGACGCCCGGGCTCCCGAATTGCTGAAGCGTATAACTCCCCGTAGCGTCGACGGCGTTGTCGGACGCCGCGGCTTCGTCCAGGCGCCAGAGCGCCACCGTGTTGTTGTCGAGCAGATGCCCTTGCCGGGCTACTGCCTGATCATCGTCGTCCCATGGGCATCCCGAGAGCAGTGCCGCCATGGAGACCAGAACGGCAACGGTCGGGAAAAAAGGCCACCTGACTTTCATGATCCTATCCTCCTTTCCAGGATATATTTGCGCACGCAATGGAAAAAAACCGGAATTCGAGAGAAATATCCTTACAATCTCAAATCCTCGTTATTTTCAACGACTGATATTCTTGATTACAGGTAAATAGCTATAAATATTATTATATATGTTTCTTGAGCGTTCACTGGAACCGACGAATCTGTCTGCGCTACCACACCGTGTTTAATGATATAAAACGAGGAACCGTGAGTGTCAAGGAGAGTTTTTGGTAGTGGGTCAGTTTCGTTTTTCCTTGCCGGAGCACGCGGAGCTCCATCGGCAGGTTCCAGTAGTATATCGATGGCGGCTTGACGTTTACGCCATTCCGGATGGATACGGGGTTTCCCACGCCAGGATGATGCCCACCGGGCGTTCCTTGGGGAGGATTTTTTGGCGGGGTCGGGAAACCGATTATGGCTCCGAAAGCGGGACGGGAAGCGAGCGAGCCGCGCAGAGATGAATCCTGATGGTCTCGCAAAAAGTCCGAAATCGACCGATTTCCTAAAAATGGTCTCAATGATTTCAACTGGTTGCAAGCGCCATTTTCGCAATTTTCGACTTTTTGCGACTCCATCAATCCTAGACCCTAAGCCCTCTCACCAGTCGCCATTTGAAGTAATTTCGTCATGTCGCGCAGCGGCGGCTGGCCAAACAGACGACTATATTCGCGACTGAACTGGGAAGGGCTCTCATAGCCGACCTGAAACGCAACGGTCGCTGCATCGAGGTGCTCTGTGAGCATCAACCGCCGCGCTTCGTTCAAACGCAACGATTTTTGGTACTGCAGCGGACTCATGGCCGTCAGCGCCCGGAAGTGATGGTGGAAGGTCGATGTACTCATATTGACTTGCGTTGCGAGGTCATCGATACGCAACGGCCGTGTGAAGTTACCCTTCAACCAATCGATTGCCCGCGCTATATGATGACTCTGACTTCCCGCCGACGCCATCTGGAGGTAATCGACCCGAGCCCGCTGAGCGCCTGCGCCGATGTGGTTGCCGGTGACGGTGGTTTCCGGTCCCCCAAGGGAATGTGGGCCTCGTGTGGAGGCCCGTTCCCTTTCCTGTCAGACGGTTTTCCGCTTCGGTGGCGCGGTCAGGGTGTCCCAGAGATCCTCGACAAGGAGAGGATTGAAGATGCGTACGCCTCGGATATTCAACCGCTGCTCGCCGTTATAGAGGACAGCGCCCGCGTTGACGCGTTGGATCCCGCTCCTTCGGAAGCTCTCCAGCCCATTCACGAAATCCGTGGAGAACGTCCCGGCCGACTTGATCTCGACCGGCATCAACGTTCCCTTTTCCCGGATGAGCAGATCGACCTCGTTGCCGTGGGAGTCGCGGAAAAAGTAGATTTCCGGCCGGATCCCCCTGTTCAGTGCGCCCTTTACGAGCTCCGTAACGACGAGGTTCTCATACAGGTTTCCACGCAAAGGGTCACGTGACGCCTGTTCCTCCGTGTGGATACCCAGCAGAAAGGCGGCGAGACCCACATCCGTGAAGTATATCTTGGGGGACTTGATCACGCGCTTTCGGACATTCTCGAAGAACGGCGGCAGCTCGAACACGACGTAGGAGGCTTTCAGCACTGATAGCCAATTCCGGATGGCCGTGCTCGACACGCCCACGTCGTTCGAGAGCGAAACGAGGTTGGCGACTTGGCCCACCCGGCCCGCCAGCAACGTGAGGAATTTCTGGAACAGCGACAGGTTGCGTAACTGGATCAGCGCCCGCACGTCGCGTTCGACATAGGTTTGCAGGTAACCGTTGTAGAACCTGCGCGGTTCGAGACCCTCATCGTGAAGCCGCGGAAAGAATCCCCTCACGATCAGGTCGAAAGGCCTCCACGCCGACCCGTAATGCCGAAGTTCATGGAGGGAGAAGGGCCACAGCGTCAGCATGGCGGTTCGGCCCGCCAGCGACTGGCTGATCGCCTCGTGCAGTTGCGGCTGATGACTGCCGGTCAGGATAAACCTCCCACGCCCGCGGCCCTTGTCGACCATTCCCTGGATGTAGGAAAGCAAGGCGGGGAGCCGCTGTACCTCGTCGAGGATGCCGCCGCCTTCCATCCGGCCGAGGAAATCCCGCGGGTCGGCCTCGGCCGCAAGCCGGACATCGGGGTCTTCCAGGGAGACGTACGGTTTGCCCGGGAAAGTCATCTTGGCGAGGGTTGTCTTGCCCGATTGGCGGGGACCGAGAAGGGTCACCACGGGATACTCCCCGGCGGACAGGATCAGCTCCTTCGAGAGATCCCTCGTGATCATGCCGTGATCGTACCACGGCGTTGTGCAAAACAAAAGTTTAAATTCTGATTTGCACGGCCCCGCGGAGAGGCCGTTTCCCCTGCGTTCTTTGATGATGGAAACGTGCTCCCGGCCCCGCGGCACCCTTCGCCCCAGGCCGCTGCTGTCGCCGTTATCGACCATCCCCCTTATGTCCCAGGCGATCTCGACCGTCTGTTCGCGGTAGGCGGCCACGGGCTCGCCGTCGGGCCTCCGCGGCGACATGGACGATGCGAAGCCAGCTCTCGGGTTCGGCGCAGCCCTGCCTGCGCCGCGCATCCGCTTGGCGCGGCAGGCAGGCTGGGCGGCCGCGCCTGCCCGCCGAAGCCTTGGCGCAGCCGGAGATTGTCCCAGGAAACGCTCGCGAAGCTCCCGAGTTCGAGCCAGTCGCGCGTGGCGAAAATGGAGGCTGCCGATCCGTCGGTGTCGCTGGACCTCCTGGTCCGGTCGCTTCTGGCTCTGGGATCGTCGGAAAAGGAGCTGGCGAAGGTCATCGCGTCGTCCGGCGGGGCAAGGATGTGACAGGCAGCGCCAGGGGGGACTTGTCCTGAAATGGGCTTGCCGGACCTGGTGAGGCGGCTTGTCGAGGTCAGGGGCTATAGTCCCAATGAAGCTTTGGCGATGTCTTGCCGGAGCCACTCCGATGTCTTGAAGTGGAGCGTAAGGCCCCTCGCGTCCCGAAAAAGGCGCTCGACAACGTAATCACGGCTATATCCGTGGCCCCCGAGGACCTGAATGGCCAAGTTCGTTGTTCCGACCGCTGCTTCGGAGGCGAAAAGCTTCGCCTTGAACCCGTTTATGACGGCGGTGCCAGGTGATGAATCCGCGTTGGTTGCGCAGACATATAGGAGGGATTCAGCGGCATCCGTTTTCAGGACCATGTCCGCGATCATGAACTGAACGGCCTGGTGAGCACCGATGGGCTGTCCTGCGATCATCCTTTTCTTGGCATGTTCGATGGCGAGTTCGGTTGCTGATTTGGCGATGCCGAGGGATATGGCGGCAGCTCCAAAGAATCCCCAGCCGACGACGGTCCTCCCGATAACCTGCGTCCCTTCTCCTTCTTTCCCGATGAGGTTGTCGGCAGGCACGCGGCAGTCGCTGAAAAACAGTTCCCTTGAGGATGTGCTTGTCAGTCCCATTTTGTCTTCCGGACGGCCGAAGGACAGCCCGGGAGCGTCTTTCTCGACGAGCAGGGTGGTCATCCCCTGCGGGCCCTTTTCCGGATTCGTCCGGACGAGAACCAGGTAGACGTCGGCTTCTCCGGCCGATGTGATGAAGAACTTTGTGCCGTTGATGACGTAGTGGCCGGCCTCCTTTATTGCTCTTGTGGTAATGGCGCCGGCGTTGCTCCCGCTGTCCGGCTCGTGGACGGCGAAAGCCCCGAGGGAACGGCCTTCCATCATCTTCGGCAGCCATTTCTTCTTTGTTCCATCGCCGGCGGCCAGGTCGATGGCCTTTCCCACAACCGCGCTGGAGACATAGACGAGGGCCGTCGAGGCGCAGGCTTTGGACATTTCCGCGACCACAGGGGCGAAGACGTTTCGCCCGAGACCAAGTCCTCCTTCCTCCTCGGACACGATCAGTCGATGGAAACCGGCTTCCCCAAGCGTCTTCATGTTTTCCCGGGGAAAGGTGCGTTCCCGGTCCGTCTCCACGGCGCGGGGCTTCAGCCTCTCGGTGGCGATCCGCTTGGCGGTGTCTTTTATCTCTTCCCTCTGCAATTTCTCCATAGGGCCACCGTGTCGTCCGATTTTGCCCGGAGGGAGCTCTGCCGTGGAGCTCCCTCCGGGACTTGTGGTTGGAGGAACATGCGGCCTTACTTTGTCTGCTTCTTCGGCGCCTTGGTCTTTTCCGCCTTGGCGTTGGGCTTGCTCGTCTTTCCCGGCGGGACACAACCGCACCCGCACCCGCACCCGCGGTTTTCCTTCTTTGCCAACAGGATCACCCCCTTTCCAATCGATTTCCGGGTTCCTTCGTTCTGGTCTTCCGCGCGCGCCTGCATCCGCAGATGCACCGCCTCGCGAAGTCCCGCGGCAGGCGAACCTCCTGCATCGTCTTTTCCGCCATCCTGACGATCCGCTCCTGGAGCTTCTTTTTCCCGTCGTGAAGCCGTTTCCGGACGGTACCCTCCTTGATGCCGAGGAAGCGCGCCGCCTCCGCCGTGGGAACCCCATCGAGGTAGCAGAGCAGGACGGGGAACCGGAGCACCTCGGAAAGGGAGGAGACAATCCGCCGGACCTCCGCCTGGAATGCGTCGACCTCCTTGCGTTCGTCTTCCGTCTCCATTTCGGACGCCTCGGTCGGCGACGGCAGGTCTCCCGCATCTTCCAGCGGTGCAAGACGGTCCTGCTCCTTCCGCCAGGCGAGGGCCGTGTTCCGGGTGATGGCCCGAAGCCACGACGGGAACGCTTCTTCCGACCGGAGATCTTTCAGCGCTGCGAATGCGGAGATGAAGGTCTCCTGAGCGATGTCCTGGGCGGCCGCGGGGTCCTTTACGATTTGCATCGCCGCCGCGTAGACGAGGTGTTGATACCTCCGGACGATCTCCCCGAACGATGCGGCGTCGCCCCGTGCGGCCTTCCGAAGAAGATCCTTTTCGTGTTTCGGCATCTTCGCTCTCTCCCCCCCCCACCAAATAGATAGCGGAGTCCCCGAAATGTTACCAACGAATATCCACCCCCCGGTTTGTCGTTTACAGGAGCATCTTACGGGGAGAGGGTGTGCCGGGGTCATCATCGGTGAGGCACGGAACGGCCTGGGAACATAGACCTTCGAAACTCGGACGGTCCGATGGTTCGATCGGGCCGGTATCAGGTCTTATGCAAATATGCCTTGCAAATTTGCATATAAGGTGAAAGGCTATGCCCATGGACACGATCCGGCGGCATCTTCTCACGCCTCTCGCGTCGCTCGCCCGAAAGGAACGGGTGATCGTCGTCAGCGGCGCCCGGCAGACGGGCAAGACGACCCTCTGCGAATTCCAGCTTCCCGGGGAACTTCGGGCCCCCCACGCCTACGTCTCCTTCGACGACCCTGATGAACGCCTCCGGTTCCAGAAGGGGGCCGTGTCCCTTCTCGAATCCTACGATGAACCCCTCGTGGTTCTCGACGAAATCCAGAAAACCCCCTTCCTGTTCGACCCGTTGAAACTTGTCTCGGACCGGGCCCGCAAGCAGGGCGGGAAGGGCCCCGTTTTCGTCCTGACCGGCTCGTCCCAGTTCCTCCTCATGAAAGAGGTCCGGGAAACTCTCGCGGGGAGGATCTCCCTCCTGAATCTCCACCCCTTCTCCCTGAGCGAGCTCTCCGGAAGCGCCGGGCCGTCCCTCCTGACCCGGATCTTTCGGGAGAAAGGGATGCCCCGGGGGGAGCCGGGACGTCTCGTCTCGATTCCTTCGGAAAGAACGCGCAAGGCGATGCATCTGGCCGCCGGGCACAGGGAATGGGGGGGCTTCCCTCCGGTGTGGCACCGCAAGGACCGCGAAGAAAGGATCCGGTGGCTTCGGGATTACCGGCGAACCCACCTGGAACGCGACATCGCGGACGTCGGGCAGGTGGCGGATCTCGACGCGTTCGCGCTGACCCAGAAGATCCTGTGCGCCCGGACCGGAAACATCCTCTCGCTCAGCGAGGTATCCCGGGACGTGTCGCTTTCGGTCAACACGGTGAAACGATACCTGGGCCTGCTGTCCCGATCCTTCCAATGCCATCTCTTGCCGCCGTTTTTCGAGAACGGGGGGAAACGCCTGGTCAAGAGTTCGAAGGTCTTCTTCTCCGATCCCGGTCTGTCCCGGGCCATCCTCGGCGAGATGTCGATCGGCGGAGGAGCGGCCTACGAAAGCTGGGTGTTTTCGGAGCTCATGAAGTGGACGGCGCTCCAGGCTACGGAGCCGGAGTTGTTCCACTACCGGACGGCCGCGGGCCTGGAGATCGACTTCCTGGTCGCGATGCGAGGGAACATTCTTCCCATCGAAGTCAAGAATCGGGAAAAGATCGGTCCCATCGACGGCCGGAGTGTCGAAACATTCCTGAACGAGCATCCGCGGGCAACCCGGGTCGGCCTCGTCGTCTACCCCGGGCGGGAGCTCGCCGAGGTCCGGAAAAGGGTCTGGGCCGTGCCGGACTGGTATCTTTTCGGCGGGACCGCGGAGGGTTGAGTGGGAGATCTGCCCGCTACCGGCCGCCAGGGGATGAACACAATTTCCCGCTGAAGCTGCGACAGCATCTTCCGGAACTCGTCGACCTGTCGCTTCGGATCCTCGATCCGAACAAGCGGGCGAAGGCGGTGCTCGCTGAAGAACCGGAACACTTTCTGATCCTTGCCCCGAAGTCGCTGCTCTTGGACGCCGGGGGCCAGCCGCAAAAGGTTCATGACCTGGGTGACTCGAGAGGAAGTTCCTTTTTCCGCCGACCGGCCCTCAAGATCTATGCCACACGCAGGACGATCTTGCCGCGAACGTGGCCCGCTTGGCTGAGTTCCTGAGCCCGGCGCGCTTCCGGCAGCGGCAAGACGGTTTCGACAACGGGCCTGAGTTTCCCGGAATCGGCCAGCTTTGCAATCTCGACCAACTGGGCTGCATTCGGCTGGACGAAGGTGTAGGCCTGGCGCATCCCATGTGCGGCAGCCTCTTCCGGCGGGGGAGCGGTAAGGATTGAAACCAGGATCCCACCCTTCCTGAGCACCTTCCAAGAGCGCTTCTGGGTGTCACCTCCCATTGTGTCGAGGACGACATCCACATTGCGGACGGCGTCTTCGAACCGCGTCGCCGTATAGTCGATCGTTTCGTCGGCTCCCAACGTCCGCAGGAAGTCGTGATTGCGTTTGGACGCCGTGCCGATCACATGCGCTCCCTTCCACTTCGCGAGTTGCACCGCAAAGCTGCCGACGCCGCCGCCGGCGGCGTGAATCAGCACCTTCTGGCCCGCGCCCAGTCCGGCCGCATCGAAGAGCGCCTGCCACGCCGTCAGCGCGGCAAGCGGAATGGCGGCGGCGTGGATGTGGTCGAGCGACTCCGGCTTGATCGCCACTTCCGACTCCCGGACGACGATGTACTGGGCGTATGCGCCATCCCGGGAGATGTCCGGGCGGGAATAGACCTCGTCGCCCTTTTGCAATCGCCTGGCGCCGGGGCCTGCCGCCTCGACAACGCCCGACACGTCCCACCCCGGAATCAGGGGGAGCGAATGAGTGATCCACTGTTTGACGTACCCTTCGCGGACCTTCCAGTCCACCGGGTTCACGCCGGCGGCATGGACCCGGATCAGGACTTCGCCGGTCCCCGGCGTCGGGCGCGGAGCGTCCTCGTAAACCAGCACCTCCGGGCCACCGTACGTATGGATTCGCACGGATTTCATTGTTTCCATCACGGTCACCTCATTTCGCGGGCGGACGCGCTCGCTCCCCTCGCTGCGGTGCCGGTCCTCCCCTTCAGGAAATGGTCGATCTGATCAGAAGATGCACGATCGATATGGCGGGTTTCCCAGCGACGATGGTGAGCGGGTGGGTCACACCGTGGGTGTTGAGTACGGAGGGGGAGCTGGACGAGTGGATCAGGCGGGAAACGCCCTGCATTCTGTGGCGGCGGAATGACATGGCCACGAGCTTAGAAGTGCTGCATTTCATGATTACGGCGACGTATTTCATTTCGAGACTGCACCGAGAGCGTCGAGGCGCCGCGCCCGCGGTTTGGCCGTCCGATCGGCGGCGGGCAGGGAACAAACGCGACGAACCCGACCTGACGCCGGCTTCGTGGCGAATGAGCCTTGCCGCGACTCGCGGTTGCGCGTCCGGCCTATTCATTCCACCGGCGGCCGACGCCGAGGAGGTACATGTTGGTGTTGATTTCCCCCGGCGGGTGGACGTGGTTGATCGCGAGACGCGCGAACCACGGGGTTTTCATGTAACAAGTGGCCGAGAGGCTGTAGATCGGCGACCAGCCGTGGACGTTGGCGTGGTTTCCGCCCGGCAGGAGCTGCGTGTCGAAGAAGTGGCTGGCGCCGCCGCCGAATGCAAGGGAGACCCGTCGATCGAACAAGGGGACGCGCCCCCACAGCTCCGCGGCGACGCCGTCGCGGTGATGGTCGTGCAAGTGCCCCTCGTTGATCCACGCGGCGGACAGGGCGAAGTGGTTCGCGAAATTGTGGCGGTAGTCGATCTGCCAGCCGTAGGAGGTCCCCGAGGGGCCGACGGCCTCCGTCATCCCGCCGAGAAACGAGAATTCCCGGGCGTGGGCGAAAGGCGGCACGAGAAGGAGCAGGAGCAGGAAGGGCAAGGCAGGAAGCATCCGCTTTCCGGTTTTCTCCATGGTCCTGTCCCGGCGTCTCGTTTCCCTTCATTCTACGCCGCGCCACCGGCGAGGCCTCGGCGGTCACCGTGCTCACCGGAGTCCCTCTCGATACGAAGCGTCTCAAGTCCCGTTCCTTTCCGCCCGAGGTCCTCGAGCGGGAATGCGCGATGGCCATCGAGTTCGGCCCGGGCCTGTGCGAGGAGGCCGCGGCGCGGTTCCAGGGAAAGCACGTGACGGAGATCGCGGCGAAGCTGGCCGGGTAGCCGGGGACTTCAGGTTTTTCTCGTCCGCGCCGCGGCGGCCCGGAGTTTCTTCATCAGCTCGTCGAAGGATGAGCGCCGGAGGATCTCGCCGAACTGGGAGCGGTAGTTGTTCACCAGGCTGATCCCCTCGATGACCACGTCGTAGATCCGCCACCGGTCGCCTTCCCGGAGCATGAGGTAGTCCACCGGGTATTCCTGCCCCTTCGTCGTCACGACGAGGGTGTCCACCTCGGCGTACGGGAGGTCGATCTTCTCCTTGACGTAATCGATGGTCTCTCCCTTGTACGCCTCGATCTTCCCGAGGTAGGAGTTCTCGATGACGTCCCGGAACGCCTTGACGAACTCCTCCCGCTCCTGCGGGGTGCGCTTCTTCCAGTGGATGCCGAGCGACCGCTTCGCCATCCCCTCGAAGTCGAAGACCGGGACGATCCGCTTCCTCAGGAGGGCCCGGCGTTCCTCGGTTTTCGCCTCCCCTTTCAGGTCCGGCCTGTTGAGGATTTCGGTGACCGCGTTGATCGCCCCCCGGACCTGGTCGGTCGGCCCCGCGGCGAGGGAGGGGACGGGCGGGGCGGCGAGAAGAAAGACGAGCGCCGCCGGAACCACGAAGGTCCGGACGACGCCCGGCAGCTTCCCGGGAAGGATGCTCCTTCGCGGGACCGCCTTCGCCGCTCCCCGCCTACTTGGCGCTTCCATGGATGAACTCCCCGATGAGGGATTCGAGATCCACCGCGGCCTCCGTCTGGCGGATCCGCCCGCCGGGAGGGATGTAGCGGTCGGAGGCGCCCGGCGAGATGCTGATGTACTCGTCCCCGATCAGGCCGCGGGTCTTGATCGAGGCGATCGAGTCGTCCTGGAGCTTGACGCCCCTGCGGATCTTCATGCGGACCAGCGCCTGGTAGTCGCGCAGCGTGACGGCGTCGACCTTCCCCACCTCGACGCCGGCGATCTCGACGCTCGCCCCGGGCCGCAGGCCCGCCACGGAGGAAAACTCCGCCGTGACCGGGACGTAGTCGCCGCCCACGATTTCCAGCTTCCCGAGCTTGACGGAGAGGTACGCCATGCAGAGGATCCCCAGCAGGACGAAGAGCCCGACGGCCGTCTCCATGTCGATCCGTTTCATCGCGACGCCCTTACATGACCCGGACCGGGCCCTGGATGTCCCCCGTGATGAGCTGCAGGACGAAGGGGTTCACGGAGTTCACCACCGCGTCCGTGGGGCCGGCCTCGATGACGCGTCCGCCGTGCAGGACGATCACGTTGTGGCACCACCGGAAGATGTCCGGGATGTCGTGGCTGATCATCACCATCGTGAAGCGGTGCTCGTGGTACATGTGACAGATCAGGTGGAGGATCGAGTTCCGGATGATCGGATCGAGACCGGTGGTGGGCTCGTCGAAGAGGATGATCTCCGGGTCCGTCGCCATGGCCCGGGCGAATGCCACGCGCCGCACCATTCCGCCGCTGAGTTCGTCGGGGTACTTCTCCTCGTGCTCCTCGAGCCCCACCTGGGCCAGGCGCGTTGTCACACGCGCGCGGATCTCCTCCTCCGGGAGGGACGACGTCTCCCGGAGCGGGAACGCCACGTTCTCGAAGACCGTGAGG
The DNA here is from genome assembly GCA_023488945.1 of Deltaproteobacteria bacterium. The sequence goes on along the minus strand of JAMDBZ010000082.1, from coordinate 56,563 downwards.
GAATCGAAGAGGGCCCCGCCCTGGAAGAGCATCCCGAAGCGGCGGCGGATCTCGTAGAGCTCCTTCCGGGCCAGGTGGTTGATGTCCGCGCCGTTGATGAGGACCTGCCCGCGGTCCGGCTTCATGAGGCCGACCATGAGCTTCAGCGAGACGCTCTTCCCGGCGCCGGAGAGGCCGACGATCACCGTGATCCGCTGCCGGGGGATCTCCAGCGTGACGCCGTCGAGGACCTTCCGCCCCTCGAGGATCTTGTCGACGTTCACGAACCGGATGACCGGGCCGCCGCCGGGGGGCGGCATCACCTCGACGCCGCACGGTTCGCAGAAGGTGGGCTTGTCGCTCACTGGAGGACCGAAGTCAGGAAGTAGTCGCCGACGAGGACGAGGACGGAGGACATGACGACCGCGGAGGTCGTGGAGCGGCTCACCCCTTCCGCGCCCCGCCCGGTGTAGAATCCCTTGTACGTGCAGACCCAGGTGACCAGCAGCCCGAAGACGATCGCCTTGATGAACCCGTTCGTGATGTCCGCGAGCTCGACGCTCGCCTCCATCCGCCCCATGTAGGCCCCGGCGTTGACGCCCAGCAGATTGACCCCCACGACGTACCCCCCGAAGATTCCGACGACGTCGAAGATCGCCGTCAACAATGGGAGGCTGACGAGACCGCCGAGGATCCGCGGGGAGACGAGGTACTTGACGGGGTCGATCCCCATCACCTCGAGGGAGTCGATCTGCTCGCCGATCCGCATGATGCCCAGTTCCGCCGTGAGCGCCGACCCCGCCCGGCCCGTCACCATGAGGGCGGAGAGGACCGGCCCCAGCTCGCGGATGAGCGAGAGGGCGACCGCGGAGCCCAGGAGCCCCTCCGAGCCGAACTTGCGGAGCGTGTAATATCCCTGGAGCCCCAGCACCATCCCCGTGAACGACGCCGTGAGGATGATGACGAAGAGGGACCTGACGCCGATGAAGTGGACCTGCTTCACGGCGTTCCGGAACCGGAACGGCGGGACGAGGGCCGAAGCGAGCCCCGCGTAGAGGAAGACCATCATCCGCCCCATCGCGCGGAGTCCCCGGAGCGTGCCCGCCCCGATCGTTTTGGCCAGAGAGAACATCTCTTCACCCCCCGGAAGCGGAAGCTCCCTCGTCCCGGCCGGCGTCGAAGGCCGATCCCGACATTTTAGATATGCGAACCGCCGCCTTCGATGCACCTCCGTGCGGGAAACCGTCATCGTATGGCCATGCGGACCGTTTCCGGGTGGCCGATGCGCTTCCGTCGTCCGTTTTCCGCCCTTCTCCTGGTCGTGCTCCTCTCCGCCGCCCGGGGGGAGGCGGCGGACCTTCCCCGCCCCGACGGCGCGGGCGGACCGGCGGCGCGGGAGGACGCGTCGGGGACCCCCGGCCTCGGGGAGGTGGAGGCACCGCCGCCCGTGACGATCGCCGACCCTCTCGAGCCGCTCAACCGGGCCGTCTTCGTCTTCAACGACAGGTTCTACTACTGGCTGCTCCGGCCGGCCGCGAAGGGGTATTCATTCGTGGTTCCCGAAGGCGCCCGCGTCTCCGCCGGGAACTTCTTCTCGAACGTCGCCACGCCGATCCGGTTCGCGGGCAACCTGCTCCAGGGGAAGTTCAAGGGAGCAGGCACCGAGATCCTCCGGTTCCTCGTGAACTCCACGATCGGGATGGGCGGGCTGTTCGATCCCGCGCGGGACTCCTTCCACCTCCGGAAGTCGGACGAGGACCTGGGGCAGACGCTCGGCCGGTACGGGCTGGGGCACGGTCTCTATCTCGTGCTTCCCATCCTGGGACCGTCGAGCCTGCGCGACGCGGCGGGATCGACAGGGGACTATTTCCTCGATCCCGTCTCCTACATCAAGCCCTGGGAGGCGTCCGCCGGGGTGAAATCGGGAAAAACCGTCAATGAGACCTCGCTGACCCTCGGGCAGTACGAGGACCTGACGCAATCCGCCGTCGATCCGTACGTCGCCGTCCGGGACGCCTACATCCAGTACCGGAAGAAGGAGGTGGAGGAGTGACGCCGGATCAGCGCCCTCTCGAGCCGCTCAACCGGGCCGTCTTCGTCTTCAACGACAGGTTCTACTACTGGCTGCTCCGGCCGGCCGCGAAGGGGTATTCATTCGTGGTTCCCGAAGGCGCCCGCGTCTCCGCCGGGAACTTCTTCTCGAACGTCGCCACGCCGATCCGGTTCGCGGGCAACCTGCTCCAGGGGAAGTTCAAGGGAGCAGGCACCGAGATCCTCCGGTTCCTCGTGAACTCCACGATCGGGATGGGCGGGCTGTTCGATCCCGCGCGGGACTCCTTCCACCTCCGGAAGTCGGACGAGGACCTGGGGCAGACGCTCGGCCGGTACGGGCTGGGGCACGGTCTCTATCTCGTGCTTCCCATCCTGGGACCGTCGAGCCTGCGCGACGCGGCGGGATCGACAGGGGACTATTTCCTCGATCCCGTCTCCTACATCAAGCCCTGGGAGGCGTCCGCCGGGGTGAAATCGGGAAAAACCGTCAATGAGACCTCGCTGACCCTCGGGCAGTACGAGGACCTGACGCAATCCGCCGTCGATCCGTACGTCGCCGTCCGGGACGCCTACATCCAGTACCGGAAGAAGGAGGTGGAGGAGTGACGCCGGATCAGCGCGTGACGGTCGCGTCCTCCATGATCATCTCGTACCGGTAGCCGAATCCGAAGTCCTTGTCCTTGTGAAGGGTCCCCTTGGCCGTCACCACGTCGCCGACCGAGGGAAGGTCCTGCGACGTGACCACCAGCTTGTGCGTCCCCTTCGCCTCGTCGCCGCTGCCGTCCCGGAGGTGGATCCAGTTCTTCCCCATGATGGCGCGCGAGACCTTGACGACCATCCCGCGGACGACGGCGGGTTTTTTGTCGAGAGCGCTTCCCTTCGCGTAGACTTCCGCCACCGTGCAGGCGTTCGGTCCCGTGGCTTTCTCCACCTTGATCGGGCCGGTGATCTGCGGGGCGGGAGCGCTCCCGTGGCCCGTCATCCCGCCCGTCACCCCACCCTCATGCCCGCCGGCGGATGCCCCTTGAACGATCGCCAGAATGCCGGCTGCCAGGCACACGATGAGGGATGTCGTCAGTCGCGTCATGTCGGAGCTCCTCGATTGGATTTGCGCGGTTGTCGATACGGGATTGCACAGCCGGCCCGGCAAGACTATTACACCTGCCGGAAACAATCAAGAAGGCCCCCCGCCGGTCACGACCACGGTCTACGGGCGGATCCCGCCGGGACAGAACGTCTCCGTGGGGAGCTACGGCGACACGCTGACCGTCACGATCACTTGGTGAGATCCGGCCGGTGCGCCGGGGACAACGGGTACAAAAAAGGGCTCCCGGGGTGGGAGCCCTCTTCCCGCCTGTTCGCGCGGTCGAAGCGGTCGTCTCTTAGAGTTTCCCGACGAGAACGAACGCGATGACCAGCGTGTAGATGACCAGGGACTCGATCAGCGCGAGACCGACGATCATCGGGATGAAGATCTTGTTCTGGGCGGACGGGTTGCGGGCGATCCCCTCCAGCCCGGCGGCGATGGCCCTGCCCTGGCCGAGCGCGCCCCCGAAGGACGCGATCGCGATGCCGAACCCGGCAGCCAGCGCGATGAAGGTTTTCACGTTTGCGGCACCGGCGCCGGCCGCCGCCGCGGCCCCTTCCTCGGCCGCGAACGCCACGGAAGCCACTGCCACGAAGAGCAGCGCGAGCAGAAAAGAGTAGGTGAATCTGCGGAACATCGGGTACCCCCCTTTCGGTGTATGGGATCCCGCCGGCCGGTTCCGCGCCGACCGGCGGAGGTGAAGCCGCAAGGCCCCTTCAGTGCTCTTCCTCGTGCGCCACCGCGCCGGAGATGTAGATCATCGACAGGACGGTGAAGATGAACGCCTGCATGAAGGAGACGAACACCCCGAGTCCCAGGAAGATCGACGGCACGACGACCGGCACCAGCGCCATGAACCCGGCGACGACCGCGTGGTCCCCCGTGATGTTCCCGAAGAGACGGAGGGAGAGCGACATCGGCCGCGCCAGGTGGGAGATGACCTCGATCGGCAGCATGATGGGCGAGAGCCACCAGACCGGCCCCAGGAAATGCTTGAAGTAGGCGATCCCGTTCTCCTTGACGCCGAAGACGTGGGTCGACAGGAAGATGACGACCGCCAGCCCCACCGTGATGTTCATCTTCTGGGTCGGCGGCAGGAAGCCGGGGATGAGCCCGAGGAGGTTCATGAAGAGGATGAAGACGAAGCAAGTCCCCAGGAGCGGCAGGTACTTCTTCGCGTGGTGCCCCATGATGTCCTCGGCGATGCCGGCGAGGAAGCCCACGATCAGCTCGAGGAAGTTCCGGAAGGTGAAGCGCGGCTCCGGGATGATCAACTCCTCCGTCTTCCGGCTCCCGACCGCGATGTAGGATCCGACGACGAGCAGGACGGCCACGCAGAGGGCGGCGTAGAAGTAATAGTAGGTCGATCCCCCGGGCAGGCGCATGAAAAACGAGAAGCCGTGCTCCTCGGCTGCCAGCGCCGTCGCCGGCAACATCGCCGTGCCGAGAACACCCAGGATCCACCTGCGCATATCCCGCTTACCCCCCTTGCCTCGTCGTAACCGCCCGCGTGAGCCCTTCGAGCAGGACGCCCAGAAAGAGGCTCGAAAACCCCAGCAGAAGCCCCGCCACCTGGAACCGCCTGGACCGGACGACGAGCCAGACGACCGCCACAAGGGCCAGGAACTTGAGCACGTATTGGACGATGAACGTCCTCTTGATCGTCCCGCCGCCTGCGAACGCCCTCTCCAGGATCTTCCGGATCAAATAAAAGTTGCCGTAGGCGATGGCGGCCCCGCAGGCGGCTCCCGGCAGCCACCGGAACTTGCCCGCGACCGCGATCCCGACGAGGATCACCCCGGCGGAGAGAAGGATCTTGAGCTCCATCGGGCGCAGCGAAAGGGAGCCCGAATTGCCGCTACTCTCCACCGGGCTTCCGCTTCGCCTCCTCGTCCTTCTCCAGTTCCTTCTCGGACCGGAGGGCGGAGCGATAGAGGCTCCGGACCCCTGCTGCGAACCCGAACCCGATCCAGAGGATCATGAGCCAGGGAGTCGTCCCCAGCTTCCCGTCGAGCCAGCTTCCGATCCACCAGCCGATGAGGACCGAGAGGGCCATTTCCAGGCCCAGGGCGCTGTACTTGCCCAGTTCCCGGAAGAACGCCCTGCGATCCCGGTTTTCGGCCATAGGGAAAAACCTCTGTTTCCTACCACGAATCCGCGGAGGGCGTCAACGGAAAAGCGATCCCGCGGGCCGCTGGTGTTACCCCAGCTCCGCCAGCACCGCCGACACCGCGGACACGGTCCGCCGGATATCGTCCCGCGTGTGGGCCAGGGAGACGAAGCCGGCCTCGAACTGGGAGGGAGCGATGGAGATTCCTTGCCGCAGGAGGCCGTGGAAATATCGTGCGTAGAGCTTCGTGTCGCTTTTCCTGGCCGAGGGGTAGTCGACGACCGGCCCCTTCGTGAAGAAGGTGGTCCACATCGAGCCGGCGCGGTTCGTGTCGGTGGGGATCCCCGAGCGGGAGAAGACCTTCGAGAGCCCCTCCGCCAACAGGTCCGCCTTCCCGTTCAGCCTCCGGTACGTTCCCTTCTTCGAAAGCTCGGAGAGCGCCGCGATCCCGGCCGCGACAGCGAGCGGGTTCCCCGAGAGCGTCCCCGCCTGGTAGACGGGCCCCTCGGGCGAGAGCGCATCCATCACCTCGTGCCGCCCGCCGAACGCCCCCACCGGGAGCCCCCCGCCGATGATCTTCCCCAGGACGGTGAGGTCGGGCGTGATGCCGAACAGCTCCTGCGCGCCGCCGAAGGCCACGCGGAAACCGGAGATGACTTCGTCGAAGATGAGGAGCGCGCCCTCCTTTTTCGTGATCTTGCGCACGGCCTCGAGGAACCCGGGCGCAGGGATCACGACCCCCATGTTCCCGGGGATCGGCTCGACGATCACGGCCGCGATCCGGCCCTTGTTCCTCTCGAAGACGCGCCGCACCGATCCGATGTCGTTGAAGGCGGCCGTCAGCGTGTGCCTGGCGAGGTCCGCAGGGACGCCGGGCGAGTCGGGCTGCCCAAAGGTGAGCGCCCCGGAGCCGGCTTTCACGAGCATCGAATCGGCGTGGCCGTGGTAGCATCCCTCGAACTTGACGATCGCGTCGCGGCCGGTGTAGCCGCGGGCGAGCCGGACGGCGCTCATCGCCGCCTCGGTGCCCGAGGAGACGAGCCGCACCTTCTCGATGGACGGGAACGCCATCCGGATCAGGCGGGCTAGCCCCACCTCCCCCGGGGTCGGCGCCCCGTAGCTCGTTCCCCGCTCCGCTGCCCGGCGGACGGCGGAGACCACCTTCGGATGAGCGTGCCCCAGGATCATCGGCCCCCACGAGCCGACGTAGTCGATGAAGATGTTCCCGTCGACGTCGGTGACCTTCGCTCCCTTTGCCCTCGCGATGAACAGCGGCGTCCCGCCGACCGACCGGAAGGCGCGCACGGGGGAGTTGACCCCGCCGGGGATCAGCGCTTTCGCCGCCCGGAAAAGCTTTTGCGATGTCGTCGTCCTGAGACCGGCCACCGCGTGCCTCCTCATCAAGAGTGAATGGATGCAATCGGAACCGGCCAATTGTATCCGTCGCGCAAAAGTGGTGTCAAGAAAAGGACCCGCAGGAAAATCCAGAGGTTTTCCGCGTAAACCAAAACGCCATTATGGAATGGCTTGACAGCGTCGAAAGGCGGAGTGTACAAGATACGCTCCGGCGGCGCCAGCCGTTTTTTATTGCGCGGGAGCCGGGGGGAAAGGCAGGGGTTCGATGGGGCTGAGGGACAAGGACGTCATCGAGCGGCGGTTCGGCCCCCTGTGGTCGGGGCTCGAGTCGATCTCCGTCGGGGACCGGATCTTCACGCTCGCCGAGATCAAGCGGGCGTTCGACCTCGACGCGGGCGACGTGGTCGGGATCGACCTGGCCATTCTCCCGGAAGAGCGGTTCGCCTACCGTTATTACGATGGGGACGACCGGTGCATCGCCGTCTTCGTCTTCGATGCGACGCTCGCCATCCTCGAGGAACATCGCGCCCACATCGCCGAGTGGCTTGGGGACGATTATTACGAAAGCGGCATCATGGCGTTCCTCCCGGACGACCTGGTGATGATGCTTCGCCGGAAGCTGTCCGGCGGGGAGGGCGAGCCGCCGTCGTGACGATGGTCCGGTTTTCTTCGCAGGCCGGGCTGACATTCCGAATGAGAGGCTGTCACGTGGTATTCGATCGCAGGAAGGCTTCGCTCCGTTCCTCATGAAGACGTACCTGGAGATCGTCCGTCACCGGCTCGAGGACCGCAGTGCGAACCTCCTGTCGAACCTCGACGAGCTCGGGGACCCGCAGCTCCGTTACACCGTCCGGATCTTCGGCGATTGCTTGGATGAAGCGACGCGGACGCGGCTACTGGGAAATTATTCCGAATACTGGACGGAGAAGGAGATCCGGGAGTTCGTCAAGCGGTTCGTCCCGGCGTACACCGATTACGCCCTGGCCGAGCTCGAGGAGAAGAAGCGGGACGGGGAGCGGTTCGATCCGCCCTGGCTCACCCAGGAGGAGTACCAGGAGATGGCGGTCCGGGAGAAGTGGCCCCGGATCGCGGCGCACCTCGACGATGTGACGCCCCTGCAGCTCCGGCGCGAGATCGCGAAGGCGGGCCTCCTCTTTCGCCCCTACATGCTCTCGGACACCGGGTTCAACGAAGGGGTCCTCGAGTTCGCCCTCTATTTCGATCTCTTGGATCGGCTTGCCCCCTTGCCCGTGGAGGCCATCCGCCGGGTCGCGGCCGCGATCGCGCCGCTGGTGGAGCGGGCCGTCGCCGCGGGCGCCGGGGAGGAGTGCGAGGGAATCCTTCGGGAGATCCGGCTGATCGCGGGGGGAGCGGCGGGGTTCGACGCCGATCCCGAGACGCTCATCGGCCCGGTCATGGAGCGGTACCCGCGCGAGGGGCCGCCGGGGTGGAAGCTGCGGGAGCTCCGGCAGACCCTGGAGACGATGACGCTCAAGGACCTGCGGCTCTCCGCATTCGTCCACCTCGACCTGTTGACGATGGAGGAGACGCGGGAGATCGTGGCGCCCTTCCTCATCCGGTGGCCCTCGTTCTTCGACATCCCCTCCAAATATCTCAGGGACCTGATCCTGGCGATCGCGGACAGGATCCCCGACAGGGCGCTCACCTTCTTCTTCGAGCGGTATTCGGGGGGGCACATGGCGATGATCCCGCCCGCCTCCTTCCTCGTGTGGAAACTGATGCCGGAAGAGGAGAAGATCGCGCGCCTGCGGGAGGACAACGCGAAGATGGACCAGGCGATGATGGCGCGCCACCTTGCGCGCTACCTCCTGTCGGCCTCGCCATCGGAGCTGTCGGATGCCGGCCGGCAGATCGCCCTGCTGATGGACGACAATTTTTCTTCGAACCACGGTTCGATATTGAAATCCCTGGGCGGCGATGCCGGCGCGGAGCGGCTCAAGCGGCTCTACGACGAGGTGTCGATCCTCTCCCTGCGGATGATGTCCGCCCCGGAGAGCGAGCGGGGAAATCTGTACCGCGACATCCAGGCGCACATCGCCGCCGCGGCCGGGATGCCGCCAAAAACCAGCGAAGGGGGGACGTAGCGGATGGTCTTTGAATATATGGAGAAAATGGTGATGTACAAGGAGACGAAGGAGGGCCTCGTCTCGGATATGGACTGGCTCCACACCGCAGGAGAAGAGGGGTGGGAGCTGGTCGCGGCCACGCCGCTCGTCGCGCCGAACCGGGACGGGATCGCGTACGGGACCGTCGGGGTTCACGTGATCCTCAAGCGGCAAAAAGAGGTTTTATAAACAAGAATTGTCTTGACAGCCCCCGTGCGGGCAGGATATAAAATAAAACGAATTTATAAAAGCGCGCCGCCCGTCGGGGCGGAAACCCCTGTTTTCATTGGTGTTTTACGGCTTATCTCCGCCGTTTCGGCGGGGTCAGGGCCTCTTGTTCTTACAAATCCGCTGAGGAAAGGAGGGGAGACGCGGGGGGAAACGAGAAGATCGCGGGAAGGGCATTCATGTCGGAGTGAGCGCAGCAGCCAGGAAAATTTTTGAGGAGGGGAAGAATGGGAGACAAGTGGCGTACTGAGAAGAAGCGGCCCACGATCAAGGTTCTTCCGTGGCCTGCCGTTCCGCCTCCCACGCCCGACGAAGTGTACGCCGGCGTGGACGAGAAGCGGAAGGAATACTCCATGTGGATCGAATCGGCCGTCCGGCAGCAGTTCAACGCGGACAAGCCCGAGTCGCTCGACGGGATCCGCGTCCTCGACTGCACGGCGAACCAGATCATCGGCCACTGGTGTTCCTCGCACTTCTCGGAGCTGGGCGCCGAGGTCATCATGGTCGAGCCGCCCGGCGGCGATCCGCTTCGCACGCGGACGCCGTTCGGCCGCGAGGAGTACATGTTCGAGGCCAAGAACGGCGAGAAGTGCGGCGCCCGGTTCCTCGCCGAGGCGCGGAACAAGTTCTCCGTCACGTTGAACCTCGAGAGCGATGAAGGCCGCGAGATCCTCAAGCGGATCATCCCGCAGGTCGACATCCTGATCGAGAACGCGGCCCCGGGGCACTTCGACAGCCTGGGGATCGGCTACCGGCATCTTTCCGAAATCAACCCGCGGCTCGTCTACCTGTGGGTCGGCGAGCGCGGCCAGTGGGGCCCGCTGAAGGACCAGCCGGGGGCCATGGATCCGGTCGGGCAGTGCTCGATGGGGTTCGTCCACGGGACCGGCGCGCCGGTGTCGTTCGGCGGAACCCCGACGCGCTCGGGCTGGTGGCTGGCCGACCAGGTCGGCGGCACCTTCGCGGCGATGGGTACGATGGCGGCGCTCTACGCCCGGAATCGTTTCCTCGGCACGGGCCAGTTCGTGGAGTGCACGGCGGCCGAGGGCGTCATGCGGATCATCGACTACAACTGGGGATGGCACGGAATGGACGGATCGGTCCGGCCCCGCTACGGGAACTGGGACCTGGCCATCAACATCTACGCGGTCAACCCCTGCGCCGACGGGCAGATCATGGTCGGCGGCGGGCACGACCGGCTCTGGTTCCGGATCTGGCGGACCGTCGGAAAGGACAAGCCGGAGCTCGAGCAGCACATCTGCGAAGACCCGAAGCTCCGGGTCGTCACCGACCGGCTCCCGCACTACATGCAGGTCGAGACCTACACGACCCTGTGCGAGTGGATGAGAGAGAAGACCCGGTTCGAGGCCGAGACGGCGCTCCAGGAAGAGGAAGTGGCCTCCGGCGGCGTCTCCTTCCTTGACGAGGTGTGCGAGTTCCCCCATTACAAGTACCGCGGGCACCTCAAGCTGGTCGATGACGTCAACTACGGGAAGGTGCTCATCGGGGGCTCCGGCTTCATCGGGATGAACACACCGGGCCGGATCAAGTGGATCGGACGGACGGTGGGCCAGGACAATGAGGACGTGCTCCGCCGCCTCGCCGGTCTCGGCCGGGAGGAGCTGCTGAATTTGAAGAAGGGAGGGGTCATCTAATGACGGGTATCGACAAGTCCTTGAAGGACATGACGTTTGAGGAATTCTGTCGGACGGTTTTCAACACGCAGGACCAGTTCCACAAGCCGGAGGTCCTCAAGGGAATCCGGGCTATTTCCACGACGCAGTACATCCTCGGCCCTTCCTGCGCCAACTACCTGGCCGAGTTCGGCGCCGAGACGATCAAGGTCGAGCTCCCCAAGCGGGGCGAGCCGATGCGGCACACCACGCCGTTCAACGAGCCGTTCCTCTATCCCCTCTCCCGGTGGATGCCGGACAAGGGGACGGGGCTCGGCTTCTTCGGCGCCAATGCGAACGAGTACTTCCTGTCGCTCGATTTCCACAAGCCGGAAGCGATCCAGATCATGAAGCGGCTGGCGGCCAAGACCGACGTCTTCGCCGAGAACTACCGGGCGGGCACCTTCGACCGGTGGGGGATCGGCGGACGGCAGCACCTCCAGACTAACCCGCGCTGCATCTACCAGTGGATGGGCGGGTTCGGCGGCTGGGGGCCGGGGCGCAACCGGGCCTCCTACGACATCCTGGGCCAGGCCCAGGGCGGCTGCTTCTCGATCACCGGGTGGCCCAAGGAGTACGGCGGGCTGCCGGCGAAACAGACGATCTGGATCATGGACTACTGGGGCGGCGCGATCTCCGCGTTCAACATCATCGCCTGTCTCTTCTGGCGCGACAACGTGTCGGGGAAGGGGAACTTCCTCGAATACTCCCAGGTCCACGGCGCCCAGCGGCACCTGACCGACTTCATCGCGCTCTACGGGAAGACCGGCATCGTCGGCCAGCGGTGGGGGAACTGGGAGCCGCTTCTGTGCGTCCACGGGATCCTCAAGTGCGGGAAGTCGTCATACCCCGGCTCGAAGAACCCGCAGGAGCAGGAAGTGGGCTTCTGCTTCGTCTCGGCCTACAAGGACGAGGACTTCAAGAAGCTCTGCAACCTCATCAACCGCAAGGACCTTGCCCAGAAGTATCCGACCCACTCCGACCGGGTGGCTGCCGACGCGCAGACCCAGATCTACCCCGAGATCGAGAAGTGGGCCGCGGACAAGACGAAGGAGCAGGCCTGGAAGGCGTTCGTGGATGCCGGCCTCGTCGCCCAGCCGGTGTGGAACTCGAAGGAGGTCTCCGAGCAGGAGCACTTCCACCTCCGCGGGACGCTCAAGTGGATGGACGACCCGACGTTCGGCGATGTGCAGACCCAGGTGATGCCCGCGCTGCTTTCCGAAACGCCGGCCCGGTGCCGGTGGGTCTTCAAGCCGGTCGGCGCGGACAACGAGTACGTCCTGTCCAAGCTGTGCGGCTACAGCGGCTCCGAGATCGCCGATCTGGAGGCGAAAGAGATCATTTAAGCCCACGAAAAGGGGGAAACGATGAGCTTCAAGGATACCTCGTTGGTTGTCGAGTGCCCGAAGTGCGAGGTGATCAACTACCTCGATCCGTTCACGTTCTGGAACTTCAACGGGAAGTGGAAGTGCGCCGGCTGCGACGCGGTCTACGCGTACAAGCTGGTCAACGGGGCGCGCCAGGGGCCGCCCGTCGAGGCGAAGGGGCCGCACGACAAGCTTCCCGGCTTCGCACAGACGAAAGACTGGAAGCCGATCACGACCGCCGGCAAGGTTTCCGACGCGCCGCAGGCCCGGCCGGACTTCCAGGGGAAGCCGATCCCGATCACGAAGAGCATCCGGGGCAAGGCGGTTTCCGGGAAACCGCTCTCGGCCGATGAATTGATCGGGAGCACGCCGAAGATGTTCTACACCGGCGTGTGAAGGGCGACGCGCAACGGACGTTTCGATCGACCTATAGGATACAGGAGGAGATACCGTGGCGAAAATCGTACCGAATTGCCAGGCGTGCAAGAACTTCGTCAAGGCGACGGACCCCAATATCGCCAAGGCTTACATGGGGCAGTGCGCAAAGCTCGAGTGGCCGTACGCCATCAACATCCCGAAAGTCGACGGGATCGAAGGAGAGTGCGGCTACTACGAGGGGTCGGGGCCGGCCGTCCCCAAGTAAATAAACCCTTGAACCGGCTTCGGCCGGTCTGGTAGAGTAGCGACGCGGCGAATCCACGGCCGCCTTTGGGAACCCATTGAGCGGCCGTGGATTTTGCCTTTTTATCGGGCTCTTTCATTCAAAACACCATTCCAAGCAAGGAGGGCTTGCGACGATGAAGGTGGAATTCTACTACGACAGCACGGTGGCCCCCGGGTCGATGTATCCCTGCGACAACGCCAAGGCGGTCGAGCTGGTGGGCAAGCTGGCGGCCAATGGCGTCAACGCGAAAGCGGTCGACCTCAAGGGGCAGCAGGTCGCATTCATGACGTACAACTCGGCACTGACCGGCCCGAAGGCGCAGGTCCGCGCGGTGTTCGGAGCGAAGGGCGCCCTCCAGGAAGACTTCGGGAAGACCGTGCCGGCCCTCCTGGTGTTCGAGAAGGACGCTGACCGCTATCCGGTGGAGGCGTTTCCCCGGTCCGACAAGGAGCTTTCGCGGCTGGTCGGCTGCGAGGAGGCGCTTCAGCGGCTGATCGAGAAGGCGTGATCCGATAGACGGGGGAGGGGCGGCTCCGACTGCGCCGGCTTCGGGCCCCGGGCCGCCGTTCCACAATTTCATGAGGAGGATCCGATGGCGAAGATTCCGGCTGGCTACCTGCCGCCCGAGGAGTTGCGCCCCAAGCGCATCTACTCCCTCGACGAGTTCAAGAAGATCCCGCAGACGTTCAACTCGACGGAAGTCCTGCTCGACCGGACGGCCGAGAAGTACGGCGACAAGGTCGCCGTCTACTTCGAGGACCAGAAGATCACCTACAAGCAGCTCCAGGCGAGCGTCAACCGCGTCGCCAACGGGCTGAAGAAGCTGGGCGTCGAGGAAGGCGACCGCGTCATGATGCGGATGCCCAACATCCCGCCCGCGATCATCTGCAACTTCGCGATCATCAAGATCGGGGCGGTGTCGCTGCCGACCTCGGTCCTCTTTGCCCGGACGGAGATCGCCCACGTGGCGAACCTTTCCGAGGCGAAGGTCCTCATCGTCGCCCAGGCAATGCTGGGTGAGGTCGAGGCGGCCAAGCCCGACCTCAAGACGGTCAAGCACTTCGTCGTCGTGGCGCCGCCCGGCTCCGAGGACGCGATCCGCGCGAAGGGGTACATCCCCTACTCCGACCTGATGAAGAACCCCGACCAGTGCGAGGCGGTGAAGAGGGACCGGATGGACGTCTCGGTGCTGCTCTTCACCTCCGGGACGACGGGGCTTCCCAAGGGGACGGCCCACTTCATGGAGGAGTCGCTGATCGTCGCCGACGGGTTCGGGAAGTATTGCTGGGAGGTCTCCGACAAGGACGTGATCGGCGGCCCGGCCCCCATCGCGATGGCGGCCGGCTACTCGACCGTGGCAGTCATCCCGTTCCGGTACGGCGCGGCCGTGTCGCTCATCCCCCGGTTCGACCCGGTGGCGATGTTCACGAACATCCAGAGGCACAAGATCACGATCATGTCGGCGCTGCCCACGGCCTACCGGAAGATGCTCGTCGACATCAATCCCAAAGACTGGGACTACTCGTCGCTTCGGTTCTGCACCGGCGGCGGCGAGGCACTTACCGGAAAGACGTACCTCGACTGGAAGGAGAAGTTCGGGCTCGAAATCTACGAGGGGCTGGGCACGACCGAGATGATGTTCGTCTTCATCTCGGCGGCGGTGACCAAGAAGGTCAAGCCGGGCTGGATCGGCTCCGCCTGCCCCGGCTACGACGTGCGCGTCGTCAACGAGAACTTCGAGCGGGTCAAGCCGGGCGAGGTCGGCAAGATGATCGCTCAGGGGCCCACGGGGACGATCTACTGGCGCGACAACGACAAGCAGAAGTCGGCCGTCAAGGACGGCTGGTGCCTGGCGGGCGACGTCGTCACGATGGACGAGATCGGGAACGTCCAGTTCCTCTCCCGCGAGGACGACCTCATCAAGTCGTCCGGCTACCGGATCGGGCCCGAGGAGATCGAGGAGGCGCTGGTCACCCACCCGGCCGTCGCTGACGCGGGCGTAGTCGGCGTCCCCGACCCGGTCATGGGGCAGAAGACCAAGGCGTTCGTCGTCCTCAAGCCCGGGAAGACGCCGTCCGACGACCTCAAGAAAGAGCTGGTCGAGCATTGCAGGGGGAAGGTCGCGGTCTACAAGCTCCCGCGCGAGATCGAGTTCATCGACGCCATGCCGCGGACCGCGGTCGGCAAGCTCCTGCGCCGCATCCTGCGCCAGCGGGAGGTCGAGAAGACGAAGGCGTAATCGGGACGGGAACCCCGGGCGCCCCGACGGGGCGTGGCCGGATCGTCCGAGGGAAAGCCCGGCGGGTTGGCGACCGCCGGGTTTTTCGTTTCGTGCGATTCAGGGACGCAGGAGGATCTTGCCCGTGGTCTGCCGCGCCGCCAGCAGCCGGTGGGCCTTCTCCGCCTCCTCCAGGGGGAACGTCCCCGCGATCCGCACGCGAAGCTGGCCGCCGGCGATCCAGTCGAGGATCTCGCCCGCCCGGCTCAGGAGCTCCTCCCGCGTCCGCGTGTAGTGCGCCAGGGAGGGCCGGGTCAGGAAGAGGCCTCCCTTGGCGTTGAGGATCTGCGGGTCGAACGGCGGCACGGGGCCGCTGGCCTGGCCGTAGAGGACGAGGTATCCGCGGGGAGCAAGGCAGTTCAGACTCTTTTCGAACGTGGAGAGCCCCACGGAATCGTAGACCGCCTGGACCCCGGCGCCTCCCGTCAGCCGCCGGACCTCGGATTCGAAATCCCGCTCGGTGTACAGGACGACGTCGTCGGCTCCCGCGTCCCGGGCCAGGACGGCCTTCTCCGGCGTTGAGACCGTCCCGATCACCCGGGCCCCCCGCTGCTTGGCCATCTGGACCAGCAGAAGACCGACCCCTCCGGCCGCCGCATGCACGAGGCAGGCGTCTCCCGGCTTCAGCGGGTAGGCGTCGCGCGACAGGTAGTGGGCCGTCATCCCCTGAAGCATGGCGGCCGCCGCCGTTTCGGGGGCGATCCCTCGGGGAATCCGGACCAGCCGCCAGGAAGGGACCACCGCGTATTCGGCGTAGGACCCGATGGCGCCCGCGTAGGCGACCTGGTCTCCCGGGGACACTTCCGCGACCCCCGGCCCGACCTCTTCCACGATCCCGGCGCCCTCGTTGCCCGGCGTGAACGGCAGCGGAAGGGGGTAGAGCCCCATTCTCTGGTAGATGTCGATGAAGTTGACACCGACGGCCGTCAGCCGGACGAGGGCCTGTCCCCCTCCGAATTTCGGGACGGGAACATCTCCCGCGATCAACACCTCCGGGCCTCCGTACCGGTGAATCCCGATGGCCTTCATCCTCACCTCCGGGGACACAAGTCCCGCATCGGTGCATTATAATGCTTGCCGGGGAGAACGGTGCGGGGAACGCCCGGTTTTCCCGGTTTCCCAAGGAGCCGGCGCATGGCGGGCAGCGTGTCCTTCGAGGGGGTCTATCCGATCCTCGTGACCCCGTTCGACGAGCGGGAAGAGATCGACCTGGAATCGTTCACGCGGCTGGTCCGCTTCATGGCGGACATCGGCGTGGACGGCGTCACCATCGTCGGCGTCCTGGGAGAGTCGAACCGCCTCGCGGACGCCGAGCGGGATCAGCTCATCGGGGCGGCCGTCGCCGCCGCGGCGGGACGGATCTCCGTAATCGTCGGGACCAGTCACCGGGGAACGCGCGCGACCCGGCGCCTGAGCGAGACGGCCCGGTCGCTCGGGGCGGACGCGGTGATGGTGACTCCGTCCCGGGAGCCGGTCCCGAGCGAGGAGAGGATCGTCGAGTACTTCCGGCAGGTGGCCGGCGGGATCTCCATTCCCATCGTGGTCCAGGACCATCCCGCCTCTACGGAGGTCCACATGCCGGTTCCGCTCCTGCTCCGGCTCGTGGACGAGATCCCGAATGTGGGGTGCATCAAGGAGGAGGCATCGCCGACCCCCGAAAAGATCGCCGCGCTGATCCGGGGCATGGCGGGGCGGAAGGTCCCCGTCCTCACCGGGCTGGGGGCGCTGTACGGGCTGTTCGACCTGGAACGGGGGAGCAGCGGCTTCATGACCGGGTTCGCCTTCCCGGAGGTGCTCGTCGCGATGGTCCGGGAGGCGCGGCGGGGCCGGATGAATGCCGCCTGGGATCTCTACCGGCGGTTCCTTCCGTTGATCGTCTTCGAGCAGCAGCCCGGCGTGGCGATCCGCAAGGAGATCTACCGGATGCGAGGGCTGATCGCGAGTTCTTCCGTGCGGCACCCGGGTGCGGGGATCCGGCGCGGCGCCGCGGAACAGTTGCGCGCCCTCCTCGACCGGATCCTGCCGGATGCGGACATCACCCGGCCGCTGGAATTGTAAGTCGGACGAAAAAGGCCCGGCGGCTCCCGGTCCGGCGGGCCTTGATCCCTCTCGAAGAATTTTGCCCATCATAAATAGGAATTCATCGATGCACAACGACAACCTGCCTCCCCGATGGGCCGGCGGGCCGGGACCTCGCACGCGAGTTGTCGGGCGGACCGCCCCAGGACTCAGTCCCCGAGCCACAGCCCGATCGGCCGCGTCGCCGGGATGTTCTCCAGCACGCATTTGAGTACCGCGACGATCGGGATGGCGAGCAGAAGCCCCATGCCGCCCCAGAGCCAGCCGAAGAACAGCAGCCCCACGGTCGAGGCGACGGCGTTGAGGTGCACTCCCGCTCCGACGAGCTTCGGGGTGAGAAGGTTGGCGGCGATGACGTGGAACAGGGCGACGCTCCCGATGACGACGAGGAACGGGAGGCCGGAGGAGAAGGTGACGAGCCCCACGAGGACGCCGGGGAGGAGGGCGAGCACGAGCCCCAGGTAGGGGACGATGCTCATCGTGCCGCTCATCGTGCCCAGCACGATCCAGTAGGGAAGCCCCACGAGCCAGAAGACGAAGCAGGTGGCGGCCGACAGGATTCCGGCGACGATCGCGTTCCCGAGGAGGAACTTGCGCATCATCAGCTCGATGTCCTCGAGGATGGCGCCGGCGGTTTCCCGCTTCTCCTCGGAGAAGAGCTCGCGCGTTCGGCGCGACAGCGGCTCCTTGTCGGCCAGGATGAAGTAGACCAGGAAGGGGATGAAGCTCAACGAGAAGATGACGGTGGTGACCGAGCCCAGGCCGCGGAACAGCGCTTCCCTGAAGGAACCGCCGTCGCGGACGACGACCTGGGGGGGGACCGTCTCCGGCGCAGGCGGCTGCGCCGAGGCGAAGCGGCGGGTCGTCTCCTCGGCGATCCGCTCCAGCTCCCGGGCTTTGCTCGTGATCTGCTCCACGAGCGGCGCCGTCCGGACCCGCTCCACCAGCGACGGGACGTCGGAGAGGAAGGTCGACACCCGGTCATAGGCGAGCCAGAGGATCCCGTAGAGCGTCGCGATGAACAGGAAGACGACGACGGCGCTGGCGAACTGGCGGGACAGCCGCGTCCTCCGGCACAGGAGCTGGACGAGCGGCTCGAGGGCGAAGGCCAGGAGAAGCGACGAGAAGACGGTGATGAAGACCGAGGCGGCATAGTGGAGCAGGGCGAGGACGGCCAGGGCGGCCAGGACCGCAAGACCCGCCTTGATCCAGTCGAGATCGACCGGCGGCGTTTCGCGCCGGCGGGGCGGCGGCTCGGGGGCCGGGCGCTCACCAACGTCCCCCTCTCCCCCCGGGGGGGCGGGGTGAACCCCGGGTTTCCCCTCCGCGGGAAAGGGATCGATCTGGTCCCGGCCCGGCTTCATTTTCATAATGTAGCGTTTTTTGCGCCCGGAGGCACGCGGATCGGTTGACTTGGAGACCCCTCGCGCGCCATTCTGGCATCAATTCCCTGCACGGAGGAGACGATGGCCGTATCCGCCTCCCACGCGATCGAGATCCGGGTCCGCTTCGGGGAGACCGACCCGTACGGGGTCGCCTACTTCGCGTCGATCCTGGACTACTTCAAGCGCGGAATGGACGAATACCTGCGGGCGAAGGGGATCTCCCCGGACGCGGCGTACCGGAACCGGGAGAAGGGGTTCGGCTTCCCGGTCGTCGCGGTCCGGTGCCGGTACCGCTCCCCCGTGCGGTTCGACGATCTCCTCACGCTCGAATCCCGCGTCTCGCGGGTCGAGGCGAAGGGTGCGACCTTCTCGTTCCGCCTGTTCCGTTACACGGACGGGAAGGACCTCCTCGCGGCGGAAGGGGCCGTCTCCTGCCGGGCGATCGACGCTTCCTGGCGATCGATTCCCCTCCCGAAGGAGCTGAAGAAAGCGTTGTCGGCCGCCCGTTAAGGGGTTCCCTCCCTGCGCACGTCTGCGATCGCGGCGTCGAGCCGGCCGCGCAGGCGGGAAACGAGGTCCCCGAGTTTTTCCGGCCCGAGCTCCCGCCCCTGGACCTTGAAGGCGTCGACCCCGGCGCGGATCCAGTCCGCCAGCTCGTCCTCGATCGAGTGTGTCTCCTGCCGCAGCGGAAGCGCGCGGCAGACAAGGTGGCACCGGCCGCTCCGCTTGGCGGACGCCGTTGCCCCCGCCCGGACGAGGCCGGGTCTCCCCTCCGGGGCGTTCCCCGGGAGGGCGTAGCCGGGCAGGGCGCATTTCCCGTGGAGGATCACCTCCGCCCGGCAGAGCAGGAAGACCTCCACGGCGAGCCCCCCGATCGCCTTGATGGCGGGGACTTCGTCGAGGCGCACGGCCGTGGGGAGGACGACGGCATCCGCGCCCAGGTCGCGCAGGAACCGGGCGTCCTCGGCATTGAGCGTCGATAGCCCCACGGAGGCGCAGATCCGGATCCCGGGGACCTCGCCCCGGACGAGCGCGATCACCCCGGGGTCGTTGAGGACGACGGTGCCGACCCCGGCCGCCCGGAGGCGCGTCACCGCGGACAGGAAGGCGGGCAGCTCGGAGGCGGCCGGGACCGCGTTGACGGCCGCCTGGATCTCCGCCCCGGCGCGGGCGCACGCTTTCGAGGCGCGGCCGATCTCCGGGAGTCCCATCCCCGCGCGGCTCCCCCCGCGGGAGAGTCCCCGCACCCCGACGTAGACGGCGTCCGCTCCGGCGGCCAGGGCGGCGGAGACGGCCTCGAGGCTCCCCGCCGGGGCCAGGAGTTTCGGCGGCGCGGTCAGTTTCCGGGCGTCCATCCGTGGTATTATAACGAACAGACCGCTTGGAACCGCAACCGGGACGCCTGGCCTTTCGCGCTCGAACCAGCGGACAGTTTTCTGTTGACTTGGGGCGATTCCCACGTATTGTATTGTCGATTGTCGATTGTATACAGTCGGTCTCCCCCGAGGAGACTCCCCAGGCCCCGCGCGGGGCTTTCAATTTAAACGCACCAGGCGGTGGATCGGAAAACGATGCTCGTCGACTTTGCCACGGTCCTCGTGTTCATCGCGCTCGGGGCGGTCACCGTCGCCTTGATGCTGGGCGTTTCACGGCTTTTGGCGCCGCGCAATCCCACCCCGGTCAAGCTCTCGTCGTACGAGTGCGGCGAGGTGCCCTACGGGTCCTCCTGGGTCCAGTTCAACATCCGCTTCTACGTGATCGCGCTGATCTTCATCATCTTCGACGTCGAAGTGGCGCTTCTCTACCCGTGGGCCGTCATCTTCAGGCGCCTGGGGCTCCCGGCGTTCGTCGAGGCGTTCGTCTTCATCGTGATCCTTTTGGCGGGGCTGGCCTACCTGTGGAAGGAGGGCGACCTCGAGTGGGTGCGGACGCTCCAGGACGGCGCGGCGGGGAAGGACGGGCGATGAGCCGCGATCCGGCGCACGCGGGCGTTCCCGTTCCCGGCCTCGCGAAGGGCGAGGGGACGGTGATGGTCGGGAACGTCGACGCGTTCATCAACTGGTCGAGGAAATCCTCCCTCTGGTACCTCCTGTTCGCGACGGCCTGCTGCGGCATCGAGCTGATGCAGGCGGGCGCCTCCCGCTACGACCTCGACCGGTTCGGGGCCGTCTTCCGCGCGACGCCGCGGCAGTCGGACCTGATGATCGTCGCGGGAACGATCACCCACAAGATGGCCGAGCGGATCAAGCGCCTCTACGAGCAGATGGCCGAGCCCAGGTACGTGATCTCCATGGGGTCGTGCGCCAACACGGGCGGGCCTTTCTACAAGGACTCGTACTGCGTCGTGAAGGGCGTCGACCTCCTCATCCCGGTCGACGTCTACGTCCCGGGGTGCCCCCCGCGGCCCGAGGCGCTGATCGACGGGATCCTGCGGCTCCAGAAGATCATCGAGCGGAAGAGAAACCTGGCGGCGAAGGCGTAGGCAACCGGTGGAACCCAAAACGATATTCGAGGTCCTGAAGGGACGGTTCGGCGGCGCGGTGCTCGAGCTCCAGGAGGCGGCCCGGCCGTCGTTCGTGGTCGTCGCCCCGGCATCCGCCCTCGAGATCGCCGGGTTCCTGCACGACGACTCGGCGCTTTCGTTCGATTCCCTCATGTGCCTCTCCGGCGTGGATTACAAGGACAGGTTCGCCGTGGTATGGCACCTGTATTCGATGTCCCTGAGGCACACGGTCGGCGTGAAGATCTTCCTGCCGAAGGAGAAGCCGGAAATGCCGAGCGTCGACCCGGTGTGGCCGGCGGCCAACTTCATGGAGCGGGAGACGTACGACCTCTTCGGGATCGTCTTCACGGGCTCGAAGGATCTGCGGCGGATCCTCCTCCCCGAGGATTGGGAAGGGCACCCGCTGCGGAAGGACTACAAGTACCCCGAGTCGTACCACGGGGTGAAGGTATGAACGCGGTCCCGCGCCGCGAGGCGCTTCCCACCCAGGAGATGCTCATCAACATGGGCCCGCAGCATCCCAGCACCCACGGGGTGCTCCGGGTGCTGCTCCGGACCGACGGCGAGGTCGTGGTCAACGCGAGGCCCGACGTGGGGTACCTCCACCGGGCCCTGGAGAAGATCGGCGAGCGCGTGACCTACGCCCAGTTCATGCCGTTCACGGACCGGCTCGACTACCTCGCCTCGATGAACTGCAATTGCGCCTGGGCCTGGACGGTCGAGAAGCTCGCCGGGATCCAGGCCCCGGAGCGGGCCGAGTACATCCGCGTGATCGTGTGCGAGCTCAACCGGATCTCCTCCCACCTGATCGCCTTCGGGTCGTTCACGGCCGACATGGGGGCGTTCACGCCGTTCCTCTACGGGATCCGGGAGCGGGAGAGGGTCAACGACCTCTTCGAGATGCTCTGCGGAAACCGGCTGACGTACAACTACGCCCGGATCGGCGGCGTCTCGGCCGACCTTCCGCCCGGCTTCCTCGAGAAGACGAAGGAGTTCCTCGACTACTTCGAGCCGAAGATCGACGAATACAACAACCTGATCTCCTACAACAAGATCTTCGTCCACCGGCTCGCCAACGTCGCCGTCATCTCCCCCGAGGAGGCGATTGCCTACGGGCTCACGGGCCCGAACCTGCGCGGATCCGGCGTCAAATTCGACCTGCGGAAGGACGAGCCGTACTCGGTCTACCCGAAGCTCGAGTTCGACGTCTGCGTCGGGACCGGTGAGCGCGGGACAGTGGGCGACTGCTTCGACCGGTACATGGTCCGGATCAACGAGATGCGGGAAAGCGTCAGGATCCTGCGGCAGGCGATCGCGCAGATCCCCGAGGGGCCGGTGACGGCCAAGGTGCCGCGGCCGTTCAAGCCGGCGGCGAACGAGGTCTATTTCCGCGCCGAGAACCCCCGCGGCGAGACCGGGATCTACCTGGTGTCCGACGGGACCGTCAACCCGTACCGGCTCAAGATCCGAGCCCCTTCCTTCGTGACCATGAACATCTTCGAGAAGGTGACGGAGGGACTCATGATCGCCGACATCGTCGCGGTCATCGGCAGCTTCGACATCATCCTCCCGGAGATCGATCGCTGAGCATGGAAGCGCTCGCCCTTTCACTCGTCCGCGCCGTGCCGGCGCTTGCCGCGGCCCCCCTGTGGGCGGTGACGCTCCTCGTCATGGTCGCCGTCGCGGCGGTCGTCCTGTCGTTCGCCCTGTTCTTCGAGGGCGCCGCGTCCCTCGTCCTGCGAAAAGTGGCGGGGGACATCCAGGTGCGGATCGGCCCGAACCGGGTCGGGCCCAACGGGATCCTCCAGTTCGTGGCAGACGGCGTCAAGCTCCTCCTCAAGGAGGACATCATCCCCGCGAAGGCGGACCGGTTCCTCTTCAAGCTGGCGCCGTACCTCGTCTTCATCGGCTCCTTCGCCGCTTTCGTCGTTGTTCCCTTCGGGGTGGGGCTGATCGCCTCCGACCTGAACATCGGCGTTTACTACGTCATGGCGGTGACCTCCCTCGTGACGATCGGCGTCCTGCTGGCGGGGTGGGCCTCCAACAACAAGTGGGCGCTCCTGGGGGGGATGCGCTGCTGCGCGCAGATCGTCTCCTACGAGGTCCCGGTCGGGATGGCGCTCATGCCCGCGGTCCTCATCGCGGGGTCGCTCTCCCTCCAGGACATCGTCCGCTCCCAGGGAGGGTACCTGGGCCTCTTCGGGTGGAATCTCTTCCACAACCCGTTCGCCTTCTTTTCCTTCTTCCTGTATCTCACCGCGGCGATGGCCGAAACCAACCAGACGCCGTTCGACCTCCCCGAGGCGGAGTCGGAGCTCGTCTCCGGCTATAACGTCGAGTATTCGGGGATCCGGTTCGCCTTCTTCTTCATGGCGGAGTTCGGCGACATGTTCATCGTCTCCGCGCTGGCGACCGCCTGCTTCCTCGGCGGGTGGCACGTCCCGTTCTTCCATGCCGAGGCGCTCCCGCCCCTCTGGGGGAACCTGATGTCGCTGGTCGTCTTCCTGGCCAAGACCCTGGTGATGGTCCTGGTCATCATGTGGATCCGGTGGACGCTGCCGCGGCTGCGCGTCGACCAGCTCATGCGGATGTGCTGGAAGTACCTGGTGCCGCTGACCTTCGCGAACCTGCTGGGCGTCTCCCTCTGGCTCCTCCTGTTCAAGGGGCAGGGGATCCCGCAGATGGTCGCCGCGGTCTTCGGGCGGTAACGGCGGGCGGAACAAAGATGATGGGCCTCAAGGACTACATCAACAACATCGTGGAGGCGGTGGTCACCACCGCCAAGGGGATGCGGATCACGGCGAAGTACGGCGTGGACCCGAAGGCGGAGATCACCCTCCAGTACCCCGAAGAACGGTGGGAAGTGCCCGAGCGGTACCGCGGCTTCCTCCACAACGACATCAAGCGGTGCACCTCCTGCCAGATGTGCGTCAAGATCTGCCCGGTCGACTGCATCTCCCTCGAGGCCGTCCGCGGGGCGGACAAGAAGTTCGTCCTCGTCTCTTACGACATCAACATCGGCCGGTGCATGTATTGCGGCCTCTGCGTCGAAGCCTGCCCCACCAAGTCGCTCGTCCACACGAGCGGATACGAGAAGGCCTCCCTCGATCGGGGTGAGCTGATCCTGCATTTCGTCGACGAGGACCCCGGGGAGATTAAGGCACGGGTGGCGAAGCAGGTGGCCGAGGCGCAGGCGAAGGCCGCGGAAGCCGCGAAGGCCGCGGAGGCGGCGAAGGCGGAAGCGCCAAAACCCGCCTCGTCCTCCGAAGGGACCGCGGGAGCGGTTGCGAAGGAGGAACCGATCCCGCAGCCGGCCGGGTTCGGGAACCCGGGACCGGTGAACACCGCGCCGAAAGCAACCCCATCCCCCGACGCGGGTGCCGGAGCGCCGGTGAACGCGGAACCGGAGAAGAACGGATGAACGGCCCGGCGGATCTCGTCTTCTACTCCATCGCGGCTCTCACGGTCGGCTCGGCCATCCTTGTGGCGACGCTGCCCAACATCATCTACTCCGCGGTGGCGCTCCTGTTCGCCTTCGCGGGGGTGGCGGGGCTCTACGTCTTCGTCTCGGCCGACTTCCTGGCGGCGACCCAGGTGCTCATTTACGTTGGCGGCATCCTCGTCCTGATCATGTTCGCCGTCTTCCTGTCGAACCGGATCTCCGACGTCAAGATCTCCAACCCGGCCCGGTTCCGGGGCCCCGCGTCGGTCATCTGCCTGGGCCTCTTCGGGATCCTGTCGTACACGGCGGTCTCCACGAAGTTCCCGGTGCGCCCGGACGTCTCTTACGCGCCGACGACGGCGGAGATCGGGGAACTCCTGATGACACGGTACCTCCTCCCGTTCGAGGTCGCCTCCGTCCTGCTCCTGGCGGCGCTGGTCGGCGCGGCGCTGTTGTCGCGGCCGGACGCGAAGGACGGGACGGCGGCCGACATGGAGGAATCGAAGTAATGGACCTTCAGAAACTGCTCGTCGTCGGCGCGGCGCTCTTCTGCTGCGGGCTCTACACGATCCTGACCCGGCGCAACGCCGTCGCCGTGCTCATGGGCGTCGAGCTCGTGCTCAACGCCGCCAACGTCAACTTCGTGGCCTTTTCCCATTACGTTTCGCGCGTGATCGGCGGCCAGATCTTCGCCGTCTTCGTCATCGTGCTCGCCGCGGCGGAGGCCGCCGTGGCGCTGGCCATCTTCCTGCGGCTGTTCGCCACCTCGGGGACCGTCGAGGTGGACGTGGCCGACACCCTGAAGGGCTGATCTGATCCGCGGACCGACGCCAAAGGGGCCATAACCGGTGCTTCGCTACGCATACCTGATCCCGTTCCTGCCGCTCGCGTCGTTTTTCATCAATATCGCGGTCGGCAAGCGGCTTCCCCGGAAGGGGGACTGGGTTTCCATCGCCACGATCGGCACGGCCCTCGTGATGTCGATCGCGATCTTCGCCGAGGTCTTCCGGATCCACGATCCGAACTTCAGGTACCACGTCGTCTACCCGTGGCTCGACGTCGGCGGCCGGTTCGTCGTCAAGACGGGGATCCTCGTCGACAACCTGACCGCCGTGATGCTCGTCGTGGTCACCGGCGTCTCCTTCCTGGTCCATGTCTTTTCGGTCGGTTACATGCACGGAGACCCGCGGTACAGCCGGTTCTTCGCCTACCTGTCGGTCTTCTCCTTCTCGATGCTGGGGCTCGTCCTGGCGGAGAGCTTCTTCTTCATCTACATCTTCTGGGAGCTCGTCGGGTTCGCCTCCTACGCGCTGATCGGGTTCTGGTTCGAGAAGAAGTCGGCGGCCGACGCCGGCAAGAAGGCGTTCATCGTGAACCGGGTGGGCGACTTCGGGTTCCTGATCGGGTTCCTCATCCTCTTCGCCACGACCGGGGTCCTGGGGTACGACGAGGTGTTCCAGGCGATCCGCGAGGGGAAGATCGGCGGAACGCTTCTTACGCTGGCGGGGATCGGGATCTTCTGCGGGGCGATCGGGAAGTCGGCCCAGTTTCCGCTCCACGTGTGGCTCCCGGACGCGATGGAGGGCCCGACCCCCGTCTCCGCCCTGATCCACGCGGCGACGATGGTGGCCGCCGGCGTCTACCTCGTCGGGCGGGTCTACCCGATCTTCACGCCGGACGCCTTCCTCTTCATCGCCTATGTCGGCCTCCTGACCCTCTTCATCACGGCGACGATCGCGCTCACGGCCCGGGACATCAAGAAGGTGCTCGCCTACTCGACCTGCTCGCAGCTCGGCTTCATGATCATGGGGCTGGGGGCCGGGGGCTACACGGCGGGGCTGGCGCACCTGATGACCCACGCGGCGTTCAAGGCGTGCCTGTTCCTTGGCTCCGGGTCGGTCATCCACGCGGTCCACAGCCAGGACATCTTCGAGATGGGCGGGCTGTGGAAGAAGATGAAGATCACCGCCGTCACCTTCATCATCGCCACGGCGGCGATCGCCGGCGTACCCGGGTTCTCCGGCTTCTACAGCAAGGACATGATCCTGGCCGCGGCGCTCGAGTTCGGGATGAAGAACCCGCAGCACATGATCCTGTTCGTCGTCACGCTGCTGACCGCCGGGATGACGGCTTTCTACATGTCGCGCCTGGTGATCCTCACCTTCTTCGGCAAGCCGCGCGACCACCACAAGTACGACCACGCGCACGAGTCGCCCCCCAACATGTGGGTCCCGCTGGTCGTCCTGGCGATCCTGTCGTTCGCCTTCTGGTACAAGTCGCCGTTCGAGGAGAAGGGGTGGTTCCAGGTCCTGAACCCGAGGCCCGCGTCCGCCTTCGCCGCTCATGCGGCTTCGGCGGACAAGTCGGCGGGCGAGCCGGGATCCGTTGCTCATCCCGTGGCGGCCGCCGGGGCGACTCATGCCGTTGCGCCCGCGGCGCACGCGGAAGCCGGGATGCCGAACGCCGCCCGCTCCGCTGCGGCGGGCGCGGCCGAAGGGAACGCCGCCGCGGCCACGGCCCACGAGGCGGCGCACGACGAGCACCTGGCGCACCGCGCCCACGCGATCGCGATGTACTCCTCGGTCGCCGTGGCGGGCCTGGGGATCCTCCTGGCCCTCGTCGTCTACCTGTTCGGCTGGATCGACCCCGGCAAGGTGGCTGCGTCCCTCTCGCCGGTCCACGCCTTCCTCGTGAACAAGTGGTACTTCGACGAGCTCTACGAGGCGACCGCCGTCAACGGGACGAAAGCCCTCTCCCGCGCGCTCGGCTGGTTCGACCTGCACGTCGTCGACGGGCTCGTCAACCTCGCGGCGCAGCTCGGCGTGTGGGCGTCGTGGCTCGTCGGGAAGTTCGACAATTCCGTGGTCGACGGCGCCGTCAACGGCGTGGCGACCGTGACGATCGAGAGCGGATCCTTCTTCCGCCGGTTCCAGACCGGGAAGCTCTACCATTACGTGTTCATCCTGGCGGGCGGGGTCCTCATCATCTTCCTCGTGAAAGTTTTCTGACCGGAGGAGGTCTTCCGTGGGTTTCATCGACAGCCACATCCTGAGCCTGATGACGTTTCTCCCCCTGCTCGGCGGGGCGATCATCCTGTGCATCCCGACGGGGAACGACAAGCTGGTCAAGACGGTCGCCGCCGTCGCGTCGTTCCTCCCCGTCCTGCTCGCCGTTCAGCTCTGGTTCAGCTTCGACCGCACGGTGGCCGGCGTGAACGTGCCGAACCAGTTCCAGTTCGTCGAGCACTACACCTGGATCCCGTCGATCAACGTGGAGTACTTCATGGGCGCCGACGGGATCTCGATGCCGATGCTGATCCTCACGGCGATCGTCTCGTTCCTGGCGGTCGTCGGCTCCTGGGGGATCGCGAAGCAGATCAAGGGGTACATGGCGCTGATCCTCCTGCTCGAAACCGGGATGATGGGGGTCTTCGCGTCGCTCGACTTCTTCCTCTTCTACGTCTTCTGGGAAGTCATGCTCCTCCCGATGTACTTCCTGATCGGGATCTGGGGCGGGCCGCGCAAGGAGTACGCGGCCATCAAGTTCTTCCTCTACACGCTGCTCGGCTCGGTCCTGATGCTCATCGTGATGCTGGCCCTCTACTTCAACTCGGTCAACCCCGAGACCGGCGGGCACACCTTCAACATGCTCCACTACATGGCGCAGTCGACCCACAACGCCTGGCTCAAGGGCTTCGACGTCCGGATCCTGCTGTTCCTCGGCCTGTTCATCGGCTTCGCGATCAAGGTGCCGCTCTTCCCGTTCCACACCTGGCTCCCCGACGCGCACGTCGAGGCGCCGACCGCCATCTCGGTCATCCTGGCGGGGATCCTCCTGAAGATGGGGACCTACGGCCTGATGCGGATCTCCTTCCCGATCTTCCCGGACGTGACGAAATGGTTCGCCATCCCGATGGCCGTCCTGGGGGCGATCAACATCATCTACGGCGCGCTGTGCGCCATGGCGCAGTCCGATCTCAAGAAGCTCGTCGCCTACTCCTCGGTCAGCCACATGGGGTTCGTCCTCCTCGGCATGGCGGCGCTCACCCCGGCCGGCATGGTCGGCGGAGCGTTCCAGATGTTCAGCCACGGCGTCATCACGTCCATGCTGTTCTTCCTGGTCGGCGTCGTGTACGACCGGGCGCACCACCGCGACATCGACGGCTTCGGGGGGCTGGGCGCGGTCGTCCCGGTCTACACGTTCTTCATCACGGTGGCCTTCTTCGCCTCCCTCGGGCTGCCCGGTTTCTCCGGCTTCGTCGCCGAATCGATGGTCTTCATCGGGTCGTTCTCGGTATTCCGGACGATCGTGCTCGTCGCCGCCTCCGGGATCATCTTCGTGGCCGCGTTCCACCTGTGGGCGCTGCAACGCGTCTTCCTCGGGCCGCTCAACCCGAAGTACGCCCAACTCGAGGAGATGAACGGCCGGGAGATCTTCTGCCTGACGCCGCTGGCGATCATCACGCTGGGGCTGGGCGTCTACCCGATGCCGGTTCTCAACCTCATGAACGCGTCGCTCGTCCGCCTGGTCGACGTCGTGAAGATGGTGATCTGACGTGGTTCTCGGGAACCTCGACAGCCTCCGGTACTTCCTGCCGGAGCTCGTCCTCACGGCGACGATCCTTCTGCTCGTCGTCGTCCACGTCGCGGGGAAAAACCGGCTGTCGCCGGCGCCCGCCGTCCTCTCGCTCCTGGGCGTCGGGACGGCGCTCGTCCTGTGCGGCTCCGTGCCGGCCGGGGAGCGGTCGCTCTTCGAGGGGATGATCGCCTTCGACAATTTCGCTCTCTTCTTCAAGGTCCTGACGGCGGTGGCGACGCTCTTCGTCATCTTTATGTCGATGGACAGCGCCGAGCTCGAAGGCCGCAGCCAGGGGGAGTACTACATCTTCCTCCTCACGGTCCTTCTCGGGATGTTCCTGCTGGCCGCGGCGACCGACATCGTGATGCTCTACATCGCGCTCGAGCTCGTCTCGATCCCGTCGTACCTCCTCGCGGGATACCTCAAGGGGCGTCCGCGATCGACCGAGGCGTCGATGAAGTACGTCGTTTACGGCGCGACCGCCTCGGGCGTGATGATCTACGGCTTCTCGATCCTCTTCGGGCTGACGGGAACGACGCAGATCGCGCAGATCGGGCGCGCCCTGGCGGGAGGGCAGGCGGCGCTCACGGTCTTGCTCGCGGCGGTGATGGTCACGGTGGGGTTCGGATTCAAGATCGCGGCGGTCCCGTTCCACATGTGGAGCCCCGACGTGTACGAGGGGGCGCCGACGCCGGTGACCGCCTTCCTGTCGGTGGGGCCGAAGGCCGCGGGCTTCGCGGTCCTCGTCCGTTTCTTCTACACCGTGTTCGTGTCCTCCGGCGACGCAGCCGGGGTCTGGACGACCCTGCCCGCCGTGGACTGGCCGCTCCTGTTCGCCGTCCTCTCCGCCGTGACGATGACGGTGGGGAACCTGGTCGCGATCAACCAGCGGAACGTGAAGCGCCTGCTGGCCTACTCCTCGATCGCCCACGCCGGCTACATGCTGATGGGGTTCGTTCTGCTGACGGCGGTCGGCCTCAAGGCGATCCTGTTCTACCTCGTCGTCTACCTCTTCATGAACCTGGGCGCCTTTTACGTCGTCGTCCTGGTCGCCAACGGGACGCGGAGCGAGGACATCGCGGACTACGCGGGGCTGGGGACGCGCGCGCCGTTCATCGCGGTGGCGCTCGCCATCTTCCTGTTCTCCCTCACCGGGATCCCCCCCTTCTCCGGGTTCATCGGGAAGGTCTACCTGTTCGCGGAGGTCATCAACCGGGGGGTCTACTGGCTCGTCGTCGTGGCGGCGCTCAACAGCGTGATCTCCCTGTATTACTACGCGCGGATCGTCAAGGTCATGTTCCTCAACGAGCCGAAGGTGCCGGGGCCGCTCCCGGTCCCGGTCGCCCCGCGCGTGGTGGTCGCGGTCCTCGTCGTCCCGACGCTGCTGCTCGGGATCTACTGGGAGCCCGTCATCCGGGCGGCCGCGGCGTCGGTCAGGCTGCTCGTCAATTAGAAGGAGGGGGAGAGACCGAAGGTGACGAACATCCTGTCGTCCATCCCGTTCTCGGACCCCTACTTCTCCGTCATCCTGCTCATGGTCATCGCGCTCGCGATGGCGGTCGGTTTCGTCTTCCTCTCCCAGGCGCTCGGGCCCAACCGGTACGACCCGGTCAAGTACAGCGTCTACGAGTGCGGCGTGGACCCGCTCATGCCCGCCCAGGTCCGCGTCCCGGTCAAGTTCTACCTGATCGCCCTGCTGTTCATCCTCTTCGACCTCGAGTCGGCGTTCATCTACCCGTGGGCGGTCCTCTTCCGGGACCTGGGGCTCTTCGGCTTCATCGAGATGGCGGTCTTCGTCTTCATCCTGCTGGCCGGGCTGATCTACGCGTGGAAGAAGGGGGCGCTGGAGTGGCAGTGACGCCGGGGAAAGGCGCCGCGCCCGGAGGGGGCTACGCGCTCACCACCCTCGAGGCGATGCTCGCCTGGGGGCGGAAATACTCGATCTACCCCTTCACCTTCGCGACGGCGTGCTGCGGGATCGAGGTCATGGGGGCGTTCGGGACCCACTACGACCTCTCCCGGTTCGGCGCGGAGGTTGTCCGCTTTTCCCCGCGGCAGGCCGACATGCTCCTGGTGGCCGGCACGATCAACTACAAGATGGCCCCGGTCCTGAAGAGGATCCACGACCAGATGCTCGAGCCGAAATGGGTCGTGGCGATGGGCGCCTGCGCCTCGTCGGGCGGCTTCTACAACAACTACACCGTCCTCCAGGGGATCGACAAGATCCTGCCGGTGGACGTCTACATCCCCGGGTGCCCGCCGAACCCGGAGGGGATCATCGACGCGGTCGTGATGATCCAGAAGATGCTCGAGACCGGGGCCCCGCGCGCGGCGGAGCGCTGGCCCATCAAGATCTGAAGGGGCGATTCGGCGTGGCGGACGAGCGGATGAGCCCGGTGCTCAGGAGGCTGCGCGAGCGGTTCGGCGACGCGATCCTCGCGACGCACTCCGACTTCGGCGACGACACGGCGCTGGTCGCCCGGGAGCGGATCGTCGAGATCTGCACGTTCCTGCGCGACGACCCGGAGATGTCGTTCGGCTTCGCGATGGACCTGACCGGGGTCGACTACCTGGGCGAGGAGCCGCGGTTCGAGGTGGTCTACCACCTCTTCTCGTACGGGAAGAAGCACCGCGCCCGGCTCAAGGTGCGCGTCCCGGAGAACGACCCCGTGGTCGACACGGTTTCGTCGGTGTGGCCCGGGATGGACTGGTACGAGCGGGAGGCGTACGACATGTACGGGATCGTCTTCCGGGGGCACCCGAACCTCAAGCGGATCCTGCTCTACGAGGGGTTCGTCGGCCACCCGCTGCGCAAGGATTACCCCAAGGCGAAGCGGCAGCCCACGCTCGGGCCGCAGGAGTAGGGCGGAAGGAGACATGGCGGAGATCGTCGGATACGAACGGAAGGCCGGGTCGCTCGACCTCCGGAACGAGCCGATCGTCCTCAACATCGGCCCGTCCCACCCGGCGACCCATGCGACGCTCCGCTTCATCGCCGAGCTCGACGGGGAGACGATCCTTTCGCTCGTCCCCGAGTTCGGCTACCTCCACCGCGGATTCGAGAAGGAGTCGGAGGCCGCCACCTGGACGCAGGTGATCCCTTACACCGACCGGCTGAACTACGTCTCCGCGCTCATGAACAACGTCGGGTACGTGATGGCCGTCGAGAAGCTGTGCGGCATCGAGGTCCCCGAGCGGTGCAAGTACATCCGGGTGCTCCTCTGCGAGCTTTCCCGGATCATCGACCACATGGTGTGCATCGGCACGAACATGGTCGACTTGGGTGCGCTCACGAACTTCTGGTACTTCTGGAAGCCGCGGGAAGAGGTCTACAAGCACCTCATCGAGCCGCTGTGCGGCCAGCGGCTCACGACCGCCTACACCCGGATCGGCGGGCTCATGTGGGATCTCCCGGAGGGGTGGGTCGAGGAGTGCCGGGCGGTCTGCCGGAACTCGATCGAGCCGGCGATCCGGGACGTGAACGCCCTGCTGACCAAGAACCGGATCTTCATCGAGCGGACGATGGGCGTCGGGCCCGTCTCGGCGAAGGACGCGATCGCGCTCGGCTTCACGGGGCCGGTCCTCCGGGCGGCGGGGGTCCCCTTCGATCTCCGGAAAGACCAGCCGTACCTCGTCTACGACCGGTTCGATTTCGACATCCCGATCGGGGAGCAGGGCGACACGTGCGACCGGTACATGGTCCGGATGGAGGAGATGCGCCAGTCGCTCCGGATCATCGGGCAGGCGCTCGACCGGTTGCCGGGGGGGCCGGTCTCCGTCGACGACCCGCGCTACGTCATGCCCGACAAGCTGGCCGTCTACACGAACATCGAAGCGCTGATGAACCACTTCAAGCACATCATGGAGGGGATCCGGGTCCCCGCCGGCGAGGTCTACTCGGCGACCGAGGCGGCGAACGGGGAGCTGGGCTACTACATCGTGAGCAAGGGAGGCGGAGGACCTTACAAGATCAAGGTCCGGCCGCCCTGCTTCAACATGTTCCAGGGGATGCCGAAGCTGTGCGAGGGGCAGATGATCGCCGACCTCATCGCGGTCCTCGGGTCGGTCAACATCATCGCGGGGGAGCTGGACCGGTGAGCGTGGCCTTCTCGCAGGAAGCGATGGCGGAGTTCGAGAAGATCGTCGCCCGCTACCCGACGAAGGAGGTGGCGATCCTGCCGGCGCTCCACATCGCGCAGCGGGAGTTCGGGTACGTCTCGGACGAGGCGGTCGAGTACGTCGCGGGGCTGATCGGCGTCCCGGTGTCCCGGATCGAGGGCGTGGCGACCTTCTACACGATGTACAACCGGAAAGCCGTGGGGAAGTACCACGTCCAGATCTGCCGGAACATCTCCTGCTCGCTTTTGGGCGCGGAGCACCTGATTGAGCACGCGTCGCGCAAGTTGGGGATCCGGCCCGGCGAGACGACGCCGGACGGAAAGTTCACGCTCGCCGAGGTCGAGTGCCTGGGGAGCTGCGGCACGGCCCCGGTGATGCAGGTCAACGACGACTATTACGAGAACCTGACCGAGGAGTCGCTCGACGCGATCCTCGACAGGCTCCCGTGAGGACGGGGCCCCCGGGCGGGACCATGCGCAGGCGTCACTTCGGAGAGGAGCGCTGAGCGGACGGCGATGGAACCGGTCCTTTCGACCCACTTCGGCAACCCCGGCTACCGCCATGTGGACGTCTACATGGAGCACGGCGGCTACCAGGCGCTGCGCAAGGCGCTCGGCATGCCGAGGGAGCGGATCGTCGAGGAGGTGAAGAAGGCGAACCTCCGCGGGCGCGGCGGCGCCGGCTTCCCGGCGGGGGTCAAGTGGGGGTTCCTCCCGAAGGACCTCTCCCGGCCGCGGGTCCTCGTCATCAACGCCGACGAGGGGGAGCCGGGGACCTTCAAGGACCGGCAGATCATGAGCAAGGGGCCGCACCTGCTCCTCGAGGGGATCGTGATCGCGGCCTACGCCGTGACGGTGCACGCCGCCTACATCTACATCCGGGGCGAGTTCGTCCGGGAGGCGAAGATCCTCGACGAGGCGGTCGCCGAGGCGTATGCGAAGGGGTTCCTGGGGAAGAACATCCTGGGCTCAGGGTTCGACCTCGACGTCTTCGTCCACCGCGGGGCGGGCGCCTACATCTGCGGCGAGGAGACCTCCCTCCTCAACTCCCTCGAGGGGAAGCGCGGCTGGCCGCGCCTGAAACCGCCGTTCCCGGCCTCCGTGGGCGCCTTCGGCCTCCCGACGATCGTCAACAACGTCGAGACGATCGCCGACGTGCCGTGGATCATCACCCACGGCGGCGATGCCTTCGCCGCCCTGGGCGTCGAGAAGAACGGCGGCACGCGGCTGATCGGGGTGAGCGGCCCCGTCAAGCGGCCGGGGATCTACGAGCTGCCCGTCGGCGTCCTGCTCCGCGACGTGATCGAGAAGCACGCGGGCGGGATGAAGGAGGGACTCAAGCTCAAGGCGGTCATCCCGGGCGGCTCCTCCACGCCGGTTCTCCGGGCCGACGAGATCGACGTGACCTTCGACATCGAGTCGATGGCGAAGGCGGGGACGATGGCGGGGTCGGGCGGCGTCATCGTCATCGCCGAAGGGACTTGCATGGTCCGCGTCCTCTCGGTGCTCATGAACTTCTACGCGCACGAGTCGTGCGGCCAGTGCACGCCGTGCCGCGAGGGGACCGGCTGGCTCGCCCGGATCATGAAGCGGATCGAGAACGGGGAGGGGCGGGAGGGGGACGTCGAGCTCGTCCTCGACCTGTGCGACAACATGCTGGGCCGGACGATCTGCCCCCTCGCCGACGCGGCGGTGATGCCCGCCCAGTCGTTCATCTGGAAGTTCCGGGAGGAGTTCGACCGGCACATCCGCGAGAAGAAATGCCCGTACGGGAATCGATTTTAGGGACCCATGCCGACCCTCACCATCAACGGAATCGCGACGACGGTCCCCGACGGGACGACGATCCTCAACGCGGCGAAGCGGATCGGGATCGAGATCCCGCACTACTGCTACCATCCGAAGCTCTCGATCGCCGGGAACTGCCGGATGTGCCTCGTCGAGGTCGAGAAGTTCCCCAAGCTCCAGACCGCCTGTTCCACGGTCGTGACCGAGGGGATGATCGTCCGGACCGACACGCCGAAGGTGCGGAGGGCGGTCACGGGAGTCCTCGAGTTCCTCCTGATCCACCATCCGGTCGACTGCCCCATCTGCGACCAGGCGGGGGAGTGCGGGCTGCAGAACTACTACATGACGTACGGGCTCCACAAGAGCCGCTACCCCATCGAAGACAAGATCCACAAGAAGAAGGTCCAGGACATCGGGGGGCAGATCGTCCTCGACGCGGAACGGTGCATCCTCTGCTCCCGCTGCATCCGGTTCCTGACCGAGGTGACGAAGACCGGCGAGCTCGAGTTCTTCAACCGCGGGGACCACTCGGAGATCTCGATCTTCCCGGGAAGAAAGCTCGACAACAACTACACCGGGAACCTGGCCGACATTTGCCCGGTCGGGGCGCTCACGAGCAAGGACTTCCGGTTCAAGTGCCGCGTCTGGTTCCTTTCGAGCGCCGATTCGATCTGCCCCGGCTGCGCCAACGGGTGCAACGTCGAGGCGCACTTCCGGGGGGACATCCTCTACCGGCTCAAGCCGCGCGTCAACGACGCGGTCAACCAGGCGTGGATGTGCGACTTCGGGCGGCTGGAGTCCAAGAAGGCGAACGAGGGGCGGCTCCTCACGCCCATCCTCCGGGAGGACGGGAAGCCGGCCGTGGCGGCGTGGGACGCCGCGCTGGTCACGACGGCCTTCCGGCTCCGCGGGGCGGTGGACGGGGGCGGTCCCGGGGCCGTCGCGGTGGTCGCCTCGCCGCAGTCGTCCAACGAGGAGCTCTTCCTCGTCCGGCGGCTGGCCGACGAGGTCTTGGGCACGCCGAACCTCGCCTTCACGTCGCGGACGCCGGGAGACGGCTTCGCGGACGACTTCCTCATCAAGGGCGACAAGAACCCCAATTCGCAGGGGGCGCGGCTGCTCGGGATCGCCGAGTGGAAGTTCGGCGAGATCGTGAAGAAGATCGCGGCGAAGGAGATCCGGGCGCTCCTCGTCTTCGGAAACGTCCTCGGGGACCTCACGGACGGGGAGATCGGGTCGCTTCTGGCGAACGTCCCGTTCGTCGCGGTCGTGGGGGCGAACGACGGACCGCTCGCGCGGGCGGCGCACGCCGTCCTGCCGTCGGCCTCGTTCGCGGAGCGGGGCGGGACCTTCACCAATTTCGCCGGGCGGGTCCAGCGGTTCAAGCCGGGCTTCCCGCCGCGCGGGAAGGCGCGCAGGGACATCGAGGTCGTCGTCACGCTGGCGAATCGCCTGGGGGCGGATTGGAGATACGCGGACGAGGAGGCCGTCTTCCGGGTGATCGCGGCCTCGGAGGCCCCGTTTTCCGGGATGACCTCCGAATCGATCGGCGCCCTGGGGCAGCCGGCCGCCGGCGGCCCCGCGGCGGGAGGGCGATGAAATGACGCCCCTGTTCGACCTTGCCGTGTCGGTCGCCCGCCTGGCGGTGTTCTTCGCCTTCGTCTTCGGCCTGGTCGTCGTGATGACGTGGGTCGAGCGGAAGGGGGCGGCCTACATCCAGGACCGGCGCGGCCCCAACCGGGCGCGGATCCTCGGGCTCACCCTCGGCGGGCTCTTCCACCCGCTGGCCGACGCGATCAAGTTCCTGTTCAAGGAGGACTTCATCCCCGACGGGGCCCACCGGCTCTTCTACCAGATGGCGCCGATGTTCGCCCTGGCGCCGGCGATCATGACGATCGCCGTGATCCCCTTCGGGCCCGACGTCACGGTCCTGGGGAAGCGGATCGCCCTCCAGATCGCCGACCTCAACGTCGGGATCCTCTACATCTTCGCGATCTCCGGCCTGGTGGTCTACGGCATCATCCTGGCGGGCTGGTCCTCGAACAGCAAGTACCCGCTGTTCGGGGGGTTGCGCTCCTCCGCGCAGATGCTCTCCTACGAGGTGTCGATGGGGCTCTCCGTCGTCGGGATCCTCATGGTGTTCCGGTCCGTCCAGATGTCCGAGATCGTGAAGGGGCAGGGCGACCTCCTCTTCGGGATCCTCCCGAAGTGGGGCGTCTTCGTCCAGCCGCTCGGCTTCATCCTCTTCATGGTGGCGCAGTACGCCGAGGCGAATCGCACGCCGTTCGACCTGCCGGAGGGGGAGTCGGAGCTGGTCGCCGGCTACCACACCGAGTACGGCTCGTTCAAGTTCTCGATGTTCATGATGGGGGAGTACATCCATCTGGTCGTCGGCTCCTCGGTCCTGGCGACGCTGTTCTTCGGCGGGTGGCAGTTCCCTTACCTCCGGGACGCGGGGTTCGTCCTCCCCGGCGGCCTGGCGTTCGCGGTCCCGGCCGCGGCGGTCCTCGTTCTGCGGATCGGCGCCTTCGTGGCGAAGGTCGTCTTCTTCAGCTGGGTCTACGTCTGGGTCCGGTGGACGATCCCCCGGTTCCGGTACGACCAGGTCATGCGCCTGGGCTGGAAGGTCATGCTCCCGCTTTCGCTGCTCAACATCTTCGCGACGGGGCTCGTTCTGCTTTTCATCGATCAAGGCGGGATCTTTTAGCGATGGCGATCGGCGTGAGAAAGGTGGCCCGGCCGGAGAGGATGTCGTTCGAGGAGAGCCTCTACCTCCTCGAGATCGTCCGGGGGCTCGGCGTGACGATGGGGCACCTGGTCCGCAACATCTTCCACCAGGAGAACATCCCCACGATCGAGTACCCGGAGGTCCGCCGGACGATGCCGGTCCGGTTCCGGGGGCGCCACCGGCTGATGAAGCGGCCGGACGGATCGCCCCGGTGCGTGGCCTGCTACTGCTGCGCGACGGCCTGCCCGGCCCGGTGCATCACGATCGTGGCGGGGGAGTCGCCCGACCCGAAGATCGAGAAATACCCGGTCCGGTTCGACATCGACGAACTGCGGTGCGTCTTCTGCGGCCAGTGCGTGGAGGCATGCCCGTGCGACGCGATCCGGATGGACACCGGCTGGTTCGTGCCGCCGGCCGAGACGCGCGAGAAGCTGATCTACACCATCGACATGCTGCTGGAGAAGTAGGGAAACATGGTCGAGCCGATCCTCTTCATCGTCTTCGGGGCGATCGCCGTGGGCGGGGCGATCATGGTGGTGACCCGCCGCCACCCGATGGCGTCGGCGCTCTACCTGATCCTGACCCTCTTCGCCGTGGCGGCGCTCTTCGCGCTGCGGGCGGCCCACTTCATCGCCGTCATCCAGGTCATCGTCTACGCCGGGGCCGTCGTGGTCCTGTTCATCTTCGTCATCATGCTGATCAACGTCCCCGAGAGCCGGCTCCCCGTGGAGCGGGCGACGGGGCTGCGGTTCCTGGGCGTCGTCATCGCGGGGCTCTTGATCGTGGAGTCGGCCCTCATCGCCCGGCGGTACGCGGCCCCCGCGGGCCCGGCCGTCGACGCCGGATCGGTGCAGGCGGTAGGGCGGGCGCTGTTCACCGACTACCTGTTCGCCTTCGAGGTGACCTCGGTGCTCCTTCTGGCCGCGGTGATCGGGGCGATCGCGCTGGCGAAAAGGAAGCTTTAAGACGTGGGACCGTCCGCCTACCTGCTGCTGTCGGGGATCCTGTTCGGGATCGGCGCGATCGGTGTGGTGGCGCGCAAGAACGCGCTCGTGATCCTCATGAGCGTCGAGTTGATGCTCAACGGGGTGAACGTGGCGTTCGTCGCCGTCGGATCGTCCCTGGGCGACCCGACCGGGTCGGTCTTCGCCCTGATGGTGATGACCGTCGCGGCGGCCGAGGCGGCGGTGGGGCTGGCGATCCTGATCGCCCTGTACCGGCTCAAGGACACGGTCGATATCACGGAGCTCAAGGTCCTCAAATGGTGACCGGCATCCTCGAATACCTCTGGCTCGTCCCGGCGCTCCCGCTCCTGGGGGTGATCCTCAACGGCCTGATCGCGCTCTTCGCCGAGCGGCCGATCCTGCTGGCCGAGCAGGGCCACGGGGCGGGTCACGGCCACGGAGCCGATCCGCATGGGCCTTCGTCCCACGGGGACACCGCCCATGGAGCCACGTCCCACTCCGCGGGCGGTCACGGGGAAGGGCATCACGCCGACCCGGCCTACCGGAAGCTCGTCGGGTTCATCGGGCCGGCGGTGGTCGGCGGCGCCTTCGTCGTGGCGCTCCTGGCGGTCCTCGCGATCGCCGCCAGGCCGGCGTACGACCGGCTCTTCGTCCAGGTCCTGTTCCCCTGGATCCAGGCGGGCGGCTTCTCCTCCTCGGTCGCCTTCCGGCTCGACCCGCTCTCCGCCGTGATGGTGCTCGTCGTGACGGGCGTCGGCTTCCTG
This sequence comes from Deltaproteobacteria bacterium, assembly GCA_023488945.1. Next base: position 17,293 of record JAMDBZ010000082.1, on the reverse strand, counting down.
ATCCACGTCTACTCCGTCGGGTACATGGCGCACGAAAAGGCGTTCGCCCGCTACTTCGTCTACCTGAACCTGTTCACCTTCACGATGCTCCTGCTCGTCATGGCCGACAACTTCCTCCTGATGTTCGTCGGGTGGGAGGGGGTGGGACTCTGCTCGTACCTGCTCATCGGCTACTGGTACGAGAAGAAGAGCGCCTCCGACGCCGGGAAGAAGGCGTTCATCGTGAACCGGGTCGGCGACTTCGGGTTCATCCTCGCCGTGTTCCTCATCTTCTGGACCTTCGGCTCGGTGACCTACGCCGACGTCTTCGCGAAGATCCCGCTCCTCCACGCAAACGGGACGCTCACGACGGCCCTGGCGACGGCGATCACGCTGCTCCTGTTCCTCGGCGCCGCCGGGAAATCGGCCCAGATCCCGCTTTACGTCTGGCTCCCCGACGCGATGGAAGGCCCCACGCCGGTCTCCGCCCTCATCCACGCCGCGACGATGGTCACCGCGGGCGTCTACATGGTCGCCCGGACGAGCGCGCTTTACCTCCTCTCTCCCGTCTCGATGGGGACCGTGGCCGTGGTCGGCGCGGCGACGGCGATCTATTCGGCGACGATCGGGATCGCGCAGAACGACATCAAGCGGGTGCTCGCCTACTCGACCGTCTCCCAGCTCGGCTACATGTTTTTGGCGTGCGGCGTCGGGGCGTTCACGGCCGGGATCTTCCACCTGATGACGCACGCCTTCTTCAAGGCGCTGTTGTTCCTCGGCTCGGGCTCGGTCATCCACGCCTTGTCCGGCGAGCAGGACATGCGGAAGATGGGGGGTCTCAGGAAGCGTCTCCCGGTCACCTTCGCGACGATGTTCATCGCCACGCTCGCGATCGCGGGGATCCCGGGGCTGTCCGGCTTCTTCTCCAAGGACGAGATCCTGTGGCAGTCGTTCTCCTCGGCGCACGGGCACGTGGCGCTCTGGGCTGTCGCGACGGTCGCGGCGGGGGTGACCGCCTTCTACATGTTCCGTCTCGTCTTCATGACCTTCTACGGCGAGTCGCGGATGGAGCCGGAGGTCGAGAAGCACGTCCACGAGTCGCCGTACATCATCACGGTCCCGCTCATGCTCCTGGCGGTCTTCTCCGTGATCGGCGGCTGGGTCGGGATCCCGGCGGTCCTGGGCGGGCGCAACTATTTCGAGGAGTGGCTCGCGCCCGTTTTCGGGCAGGCGGCGGGAGGCGGGCACGAGGGTGCGGCGGTCCACCACCCGGCGGCGCTCGAGCTCGGGCTCATGGCCGGGTCGGTGGCCGTGGCGCTGTGCGGGATCGGGCTGGCCTGGTACCTCTATCGCGTGAAGCCGGGCAAGCCGAAGGAGATCGCCGAGTCGGTCCCGGGGCTCTACGACGTCGTCTACCACAAGTACTACGTGGACGAGATCTACGATTTCCTGTTCGTCCGCCGGATCGTGAACGGCTCCGTCTGGCTGTGGCACATGTTCGACGTTGCGGTGATCGACGGGATGGTCGACGGGATTGCCGCCTTCATCCGGAGCTTCGGCGACCGGGTCCGGCGGATCCAGACCGGCGTGGTGGGGAACTACGCCTTCTCGCTGCTGCTGGGCGCCGTCCTCGTCATCGGCTACATCCTGTGGCGGTAGGAGCGAAACGGACGTGAACCGAGGCGGGACGAGATGACGTTGCCACCGATCCTGGCGCAGAACCTGCTCACCGCGCTGATCTTCCTCCCCCTGGCGGGGGCGGCGCTCCTCCTGTTCCTGCCGCGGGAGAACCCGCGCTTCATCAAGCACGTCACCTTCGTCGTGACGGTCGCGGAGTTCATCCTGTCGCTGCCCCTGGCCCTCGACTTCGATTCCGGGACGGCGGCGATGCAGTTCGTCTCCCGGGTCGAGTGGATCCCCAGGTACGGCATCAGCTATTACGTCGGCATCGACGGGATCTCCCTGTGGCTCGTGATGCTCACCACGTTCCTGATGCCGATCACGATCCTGTCCACCTACGAGGCGGTCGAGAAGCACGTCAAGGAGTTCATGGTCTTCATGCTGATTCTCGAGACCGCGATGGTGGGCGTCTTCGCGGCCCTCGACGTCTTCCTCTTCTACGTCTTCTGGGAGATGGTCCTCATCCCGATGTACTTCCTCATCGGGGTGTGGGGTCACGACCGGAAGATCTACTCGGCCATCAAGTTCTTCCTCTACACGTTCGCCGGCTCGGTGCTGATGCTTGTCGCGATCATCGCGCTCTACTTCCACCAGTACAAGACGACCGGCGTGCTGTCCACCGACCTGCTCCGCCTCTACGACCTGAACGTGCCGGTCAAGCTCCAGTTCTGGATGTTCGCGGCCTTCGCGCTGGCCTTCGCCTTCAAGGTCCCGATGTTCCCGTTCCACACGTGGCTCCCCGACGCGCACGTGGACGCCCCGACCGCCGGGTCGGTCATCCTGGCAGCCATCCTTCTCAAAATGGGGACGTACGGCTTCCTCCGGTTCGCGATGCCGCTCTTCCCCGTCGCCGCCGTGGCCTTCATGCCGCTCATCGGGGTCCTGGCGGTCATCGGGATCATCTACGGCGCGCTTATGTCGATGGTCCAGAAGGACGTGAAGAAGCTCGTCGCCTACTCGTCGGTCTCGCACCTGGGGTTCGTGATGCTCGGCCTGTTCGCCTTCAACCTCCAGGGGATCGAGGGCGGCATCCTCCAGATGATCAACCACGGCGTCTCCACCGGGGCGCTCTTCCTCATCGTGGGGATCATCTACGAACGGCGCCACACGCGGCTCATCGAGGAGTTCGGCGGGCTCTCCAAGGGGATGCCGGTCTACGCGGCCTGCTTCATGATCGTCACCCTCTCCTCGATCGGGCTCCCCGGCACCAACGGATTCGTCGGCGAGTTCCTGATCCTCCTGGGGGCGTTCAAGGCCACGCGGGTCCTGACCGTCCTCGCGGCGACCGGGGTGATCCTGGCGGCCGTCTACATGCTCTGGATGTTCCAGCGGGTGATGTTCGGGACGGTGACCAACGAGAAGAACCGCTTCCTCCCCGACCTGAACGCGCGGGAGGTGGCGTACATGCTCCCGCTGCTCCTGTTCGTCTTCTGGATCGGCGTCTACCCGCAGACCTTCCTGCGGAAGATGGACGCCTCCGTGCAGGCCGTCATCACCCGGATCGAGACGAAGCGGCAGGCGGCGCTTCGCGAAGCGGTCCCTCCGCCGGCGCAAGGCCCCTTGGCCCGCGACTTCGACGGGAGGAAGTGAGGAGAGGATGGGCCCGATCCCCATGGACGTGCCGGCCGTCGTCCGGAGCCTCTACAGCATCATCCCCGAGATCCTCGTGATCGCGACGGCGCTCTTCGTCCTTTTCCTCGACGTCGTCATCCCCGAGGGAAACAAGCGGGTCCTGTGCGGGACGAGCATCATCGGGGTCGTCATCGCCCTGTTCTTCGCGTACCTCATGCGGTCGATCCGGATCGACGGTTTCTCGGGGATGATCGCCCACGACGGGTTCGGGGCCTACTTCGACATCGTCATCCTGACCGCCGCGGCGCTCACGCTCCTGATGGCTACCGGCTACTCGGAGTGGGAGGGGACGCACAAGGGCGAGTTCTATTCGCTGCTGCTCTTGTCGACCTCCGGCATGATGTTCATGGCCAAGGGGACCGACCTGATGACGGTGTTCTTAGGCCTCGAGACGCTGTCGTTGCCCATCTACGTCCTGGTCGGCTTCCACCGGCAGCGGATGACGGCGATCGAGGGGGCGTTCAAGTATTTTCTCCTCGGGGCCTTCGCATCCGGGTTCCTGCTGTACGGGATCGCGCTGATGTATGCGGCCACCGGGACGACGAAGATCCCGGTCCTGGCGACGATGCTCTACGACAGCCGCATCGCGTCGAGCCCCCTCTTCCTGGCGGGGATGGGCTTCCTGCTCGTCGGGCTCGCCTTCAAGGTGTCGCTCGTGCCGTTCCACATGTGGACGCCGGACGCCTACGAGGGAGCTCCCACGGTGGTGACGGCGTTCATGTCCGCCGCCGTAAAGGCGGGAGCGTTCGCGGCCCTGATCCGCGTGCTCCTGGTGGCGCTCCCCGCGACGCAGCCGGTTCTCGGGAACATCCTGTGGATCCTTGCCGTCCTCACCATGACGGTTGCGAACGTCTCGGCGCTCGTGCAGGACAACGTGAAGCGGATCCTGGCCTACTCCTCGATCGCCCACGCCGGGTACATCCTGGTCGGGCTTGTCTCCGGCGACGTCCTCGGCGCCCAGGCGTCGCTTTTCTACCTGCTCGTCTATGCCTTCATGAACATCGGCGCCTTCGGCGTGGTGATCCTGATCGCGCAAAAGGAGGATGAGGGGTACGACATCGGCAACCTGAAGGGGGTGGGGTTCCGCTATCCCGTCCTGGGCGCCCTGCTGACGCTGTTCCTCGTGTCGCTCGGGGGGATCCCGCCGACGGCGGGCTTCGTCGGGAAGTTCTACCTGTTCAGCGCGGCGGTGAAGAGCGGCTACATCGGGCTGGCGGTCATCGGCGTGCTCAACAGCGCCGTCTCTGTCTACTACTACCTGCGGCTGGTCGTCCATATGTACATGGTCCCGGCACCCGGAGAGGTGCCGGTCCCCCGCCCGCCCCGCCTGGCCTTCTCGCTCGCCCTGTGTGCTTCGGCCGCGGCCGTCCTGGTTTTAGGGATCGTCCCCCGCTCCGTCCTTGACTTCGCCGAGCACTCCGTCCTCTCGCTGTTGATGTAGTCCGCGGGCGCTCTCGGTGCCCGGCATAACAGCTCCGCTGCCCTCGGAACCGTGTGATACCCGCCTGTCTCCCCCGCCGCCCGGAAGCCGGATATACCGGGGCGGATGAATTGCCCCCGGTGCAAGATCGCGGCGATGGGCAGGGTCCTCTCCGGCGACAGGGAGATCGACCGTTGCATGACGTCCGGCTCGCTCTGGTTCGACTACGGCGAGATCAAGGAGCTTACCGGGGGCGGCCGTCGGTTGCGGTGGGAGGGGCGGGGGCTTCCTCGGGGTGGTTGTCGGGTTCCTCTTCCAGTTCTTCAAGAGGATCTGCCCGACCCCCGGAGCCGGGGGGCTGAGCTCACGGGCCGGTACTGCTCCCAGTGCCACGACACTCCGCACCCCCGCCTTCATACCGCCGAGGAATGGCCGGCCGTGGCTGGGCGGATGTTCGCCCGGATGTCGATGATGCCGGGGATGCCGATGATGGGCGGCGTCGAGGCGCCGTCCCCGGCGGAGCGGGAGGCGATCGTAGCGTACCTGGCGGAGCACGGAAGAAAAGGGTAGGCGGCCCTGTCGACAACCCGCTTCCGCCTTGGATCATCGCATCCGTCGGAGGGATCGTCAGGTTTGCGAATCCGCCATCCGTTGCCTGAGCCGGTACGCCAAGAGCCCGTGAAACTCCTGAAGCTGACTGCTGTGATCGGTGATGGTCGTAATGCCCGAAGCATTCGCTCTGTCACCGCGGGACGGTGGGCAACATCAGGGAGAGACAGAATCTGCTCCCGGATCTCCGGGCACAGGCGCAGCAGACCCATGACCTGGGTCACGCGGGCGCGAGTGATTCCCTCCCGGCGGGCGATGTCGGCCTGATTGGCGATCTTGCCGGACTCCAGCAGGGCCTGCCACTCTATAGCGTTGCGCAGGAGTTCGACCACGCGGGGGGTCTTCGGCTCCCTGAGCGGTATAGATCTCGGGCTCGACCCATCCCGGGCGGGGGTCGAATACTCCCAGCTCTTCTCGATATCCTTGGTGTCGGGGTTGTAGGAGTGGCGCAGCTGCTCCCGGACCTCGATCGTCTCCGACCAGAAGCCCCGGGGCCGGATGCTTGCGATCCGCCGGCCGTTCTGGCCGTCCCAGGTCTTGGTGCGGATCATGAACCGTCCGTGGTCCACCCCGCCCCGCTCGGGGGCAAGGTAGTCCCGGCACCGTGAGCACATTCCGGTTTCGGGTCGGTAGTCCTTCTCCTTCTCCGTGTCCCCGCACACCGGGCAGGTCACCTTCGGTTCCTCGGGCATCGCCTTCTTCCTCGTCACCGGGATGTTCCTCATCGTGATCCCTCCGTGATTTCGAGAAATCCGGTTCCATTTCCTTCCGCGTCCGACATCACCCACACGATCCGGGTCTTGCCGTCCCTGCACCTCACCTTGAAGCCGTACTCCTCGCGGTCCGTGGAGAGGATCGCGTCCGTAATCGTCCCGCCGACCAACGTGGTCCCGATCTGTTCCGCCATCACCTGGGCCAACGTGCGGTGCTTCGCGGCGCCCATCTCTTCCCCCTACTCGTCGAGCCCGTGGATCTTTCGGGCGCGCTCGAACCCGACCCACTCGCCGTTCAAGCCCAATCCCCGGGACGCCATCTCCTCCCTGGCGATCCGGTTCAAGTCGATCTCGCTCCGGGCGACCGCCGCCAGGACCTTGGCGGGACCGATCTGGATGAACCCGATCTCGTCCACCGAAAACGGCCCCGCCGAGTATCCGCTCTTCTTCGCCATCTTCCCGCTATCTCATAAATGGTTGTTTTTCATCGTGTTTCCTCACTTTTCATGGACACTCCTACCTCGCGGGGTACCCCGAATCAAGGCAATTCTTCCGCGGCCAGACGACAGGGCTCCTATAAGGTAAAAGGCCCTTTTCCCGCGATTTGGGGGACAAGGTCCGGCCGGGGGGTCCGTACGGCCGTAGACTCCAGGAGACTTCTTGCTTCCTGGCGCCCATTCTTATGGCAAGGGATGAAGTGGCGGAACTCGTCTAAAGCCCGTGACGCCAACCTTCGGGTGCGGGTGGTCAGCGACGAGTGGCCGGAGTCGCGAACGGAAAGCGTTCAGGCGGTAATTGACGGCGCATACAAGATTTTGTATACTGCGCCGTGTCCTCGAAGCCGATCATATGGACCGGAACCTCCCTCGAGGACATCAGGGCGTTTCCGGAAGATGCGCGGCGCCTCGTCGGACAGAGTCTTCGACTTGTTCAGGAGGGATTGGAGCCGCCCGACTGGAAGCCAATGCCGAGCGTTGGCGCGGGCGTCACCGAAATCCGCATTCACACGGGGGTCGAACACCGCGTCTTCTACATCGCCAAGTTCCGCGAGGCGATCTATGTGCTCCATGCGTTTGAGAAACGGACAAGGAAGACCGCGAAGAACGACATCGAGTTGGCCAGGAAGCGTTTCGGCCAACTGATTCGGGATCGTCAGGCGCAACGATAATCGCAGGGAAGGCAGGTGCTCTATGAAGATGAAACTGACCCCTTCGAGCGGGAACGTCTTTCAGGACCTCGGCTTCCCCCCTGAGGAAGCCGAGCACCTCAAGATCCGATCGGACCTGATGATCGATCTGTGCAGGGTCATCAAGGCCAAGGGGCTGAAACAGGCCGAGGCGGCAAGACTGCTTGGGGTCACTCAACCCCGCATCAGCGACCTCTTCAAGGGGAAGATCGATCTCTTCAGCATCGATACCTTGGTCGACATGCTCTCGCGAGCGGGAGTCCGAGTCAAAATCGTCGTCTCATTCCAGAAGCGGAAGCAGAAAGTGGCGTGACGCTCCGGTTAAACTGCGAGACCTCAATCTTTTGTCAAGGCAGCCAGCTTCAAGCCGTAGTTAGGCCACATTTTCCGAAACCCGATAAAAACTCAATGCATTTCGCCAAAGGGCCATTTCTGCCGCCTCATCTCCCAGCGCATCAACAAGCAGCTCAATGTCGCTCGTTTCAAACGGACGTGGTGCGCGCGTCGAGGGCAAGTCGGTCCCGAACAACAGGGCATGTGGATTCGCGGCGTGAATGGCCCGGAGCGCGTTACCGATCGGGAAATCGACGCGCCCGAAACCCGTGGCCTTCACTCTGACACCTTTTTCTGCAAGGCGTAGCAATCTCGGAAATCCTTCTCTCGACAGTCCGAGATGATCCACGCTGACCGCCGGAAGGCGCAGCAACGTTCCGTGCAGTTCGGGAAGATCGCGCGAATCCACGTAGAGTTCGACATGCCATCCCACGAGATCATGGACTCTCCGCGCAAATGACTCCAAGTGCTCGGCCGACTCTGAGCCGCCCCGTTTCAAGTTGAAGCGAACGGCTCTCACGCCCTTCTCATTCAGTCGAATGATCTCCGCATCGGGTATCGAGGCCGGCAATTGCGTCACGCCCACGAATGTGCGGCCGAGACGCTCGAGAGCCCCCACGAGGTAACCTTGATCGAAGGCTTGGAACGAACCTGAGACAACGGCACCCGCCGCAACACCTAAGGGGCGTACCCTCCTCAGGTAGTCATCGACTGTGAACGGATCAGGTAGGTATCCGTTGTTTGGCACGAGCGGGAAGGCCGGATCAATGATATGGAGGTGTGAGTCGAAAATTCGTCGCTTCACTGAACCCGTCCTTTTTGATATTTCGCCAATGTGGCCTAACGCGTCTTGGATTCCGGCCGATGCAGTATCTTACACTCCCTGCCACATCCACACGACCCGTCCAATGATCGCCTCCGGGTCCGTCACCGCCTCGGGAGGGTAGTTCGGGTTCGCCGAAAGGAGGGCGATCATGTCTTCGCCGACCTGGATGAACTTCACGACCGCCCCTTCGTCCTTCCTGACCGCCCAGATCGATCCCTTCGGGACCTTCTTTTCCTCGGGTCGCGCCTTCGTGTCGATGCAGACGATCGCGCCGTCGCGAAGGATGGGGTGCATGCTATCGTGTGGAACATTCGGGCACGACTTGAGTTTACAGCAGAATTTGTGACGGTGGAATGTCGGCGAGGCGCCTAGACCAGCAGATCTTGAAGCTCTCGGACTTGGTTTCCGCGATCTGCGAGGACCATATTGGGGCGGAGCATCCGTTCGGTGATGGGAGGACGGTGGACAACATCCGGCATGGCCAGGATGTGTTCCCGGGTTTCCGGGGCAAGGCGAAGAAGGCCCATGACTTGGGTCACGCGTGCCCGGGTGATTCCCTCCCGCCGGGCGATGTCGGCCTGGTTTCGGACCGCCCCGGCGTCGAGCTGGCGCCGCCACTCGATGGCCTTGCGGAGGAGTTCGGTTTGAGATTTCCCCGGGTCAGCGGGACGACGCTCACGACCTGATCGGCGTCAATCCGTCGCCTCATGACGCCGACGTGGCCGTCATCATAGATCCCCATGGGGCCGAGGGCGACTTCCACCTCTTGTTCGCGATAGGTCGCCAGGGGGCGCCATTTTGGCCGTGAACGGCGGCGTGGACGATTCGGAACCAGATCTCGGGGCCTCCTGGCGTGCGCCCGGTTAGTAGAGCGGGACATTCGGCCATTTTCCAGCTCGTAACGCTCTGATTCGTCTTGGGTTATTCCCGGATGGCCCGGATGTGCCGCACTACTAACCACGGGAACCATTGGAATCATTTCCGTAGTGTGACCAGCTCGGGGAGCCATGACCGTTCGATGCCCACGGAGGAGGTTCCCTTCGTGGGCATTTTTTTCGGCGACCTGGGGCTTGGCCGGTTCTCACCTGTTGTTCTCGTTCCCGTGTGCTTGACGCGTAAAACGTGGGGTGTAATATTATTGTCAATAGTGTGTATATCGGAAGGGGCGGACATGGGAACAGCCCACATGGCACGTGTCAACCTGATTGTCGACAAGGCGAGCGTCGGGAAATTGCGCAAACTGCTCGGAACGCATAGCGATTCGGAAACGGTGCGTGCGGCCGTGGAGCATCGCCTGGCGTCCTTGCAGGCGCTGGACGCTCTCCGTCGGCTTCAGGGGATCGGGAAACTGGAGGAGAAACGCTTCGCTTGAAGATTTTATGAGGAATTGGAAACAGCCTCTGTCTCCGGCGATTGCACCGCGCAGAAAATTCGAAATGAGTCCACCGTGCGCAGAATCTCCTCGGCGTCGAGCCGCTCGCTTGCCCGGACAAGGCGATGCAAGTCGTCCCAGTCGTAGGCGCCGCTTCGGATACTTTACCGGATTTCCGCAAGGCCTTTCTTGGACGCCCATCGCTCGATATGGACGATATCCAGTTCCTTCCCGGAGATCTTGATGATCCCGGCGATGTCGCGGAGGTGCTTCTCCAAACCGCCTTCCTTGAAATATTCCATCTTCTTGACGATCACGTCCTCGGGAGACGCGACGAATGCGGGCCGGTCGGGGAATATCGCAAGGCTTCGTTTCCGCGCGAAGCGGCTCCTGTTGAATTCATCCCCCTTCTTCACGATGATGTCGACTTTCAGGCCGGACGCCGGATGGATATGGATTTGTGAAATCCGGAGGGCGGGGCTTCGTTCTCGGGCTCATCTCGCCCGGACGATCCATCTCAGAGGGAAAAATCGAGGAACTTTCTTCCGATAAGCCCGGTAGGCGTCGCCGAACCTGCGGACGAGGCGGGCCTCCTCGAAAAACGTTCCCACGTAGAAATAGAGGATGATCATCACGGTGGAGACGAACGTGTTCCGTGTCTGCGCCGGGCGGAAGGCGAGGACGACCGAGATCCCCAAATAGAGGGGGTGGCGTACGACTGCGTATGCTTTCTCCGTGAAGAGCCGGTCGTTGGCGCCGTCCCCGGACGATTCGCCGCGCCCGGATCTCTCCCACTGGCGCAGGCCGACGAACTCCTTGAGGTCCCAGGGCGTCCACAGGAGGAACGCGAGCCCGCCGGCCTGGGCGGCGTAACACAAGATGCGAGGCCATCCCTCGATGCGGTAGAGCGGCGCGTCGGGCATCGAGCGGAGATAAAGGATCAGGACCAGGAAAGCCGCTGCGGAGTAACCCGTGAAGGCGAGCCGGTGCCATCCGGCGAACGCCCGCTCGCCCATCAGCGCCCGCGCGCGGTCCTCGTACCATTCCGACACGGTCAGGCTGTGGAAGACGGCAAATGCGCCCCAGGCGGCGACGAGGCGGAAGATCTCCGGCATAAGGCCTATGATATCCCGCTGCCGGATCGCCGTCAGGACGGGGAAAACCCTTTCCCGCTGTTTTCCCGACTCGACCCCGCCCCGGGGCATCCTTCAGCGGTTGATGGCAATTTGCCATCAGCTCTGATGGCGCATTGCCATCAAGTTCTGAACCCCATGATATATCGGATCCTGTCGCGAGGAAGTCGGGTGAACAGCCGGCAGACGGGAATGGGAGGACGGAGAGGGATGCGGCCGGGGAAGGGACGGTCCGTCACGCCGACGGTCGCCGGTCCGTCTCGCCCGTGGCCGGGAAGCCGGGATATACTGGGGCGGATGAATTGCCCCCGGTGCAAGATCGCGGCGATGGGCAGGGTCCTCTCCGGCGACAGGGAGATCGACCGGTGCATGACGTGCGGCTCGCTCTGGTTCGACTACGGGGAGATCAAGGAGCTCACCGGGGGGCGGCTGTCGGTTGCGGTGGAAGGGGCGGGCGAAGGCGGGGCAGGGGAGGAAGGGCGGGCGGAGGCCGGAACGGGGGGGCAGGGGACAACACCGGGTCCGATGGGGAAATCCACCGCGCTCGGAGCCCGCCTGTGGTCCGATGCGTCCCGGCTCAAGTGCCCCCGGTGCTCGGCATCCTTCGCCCCGGTGGACTTCCAGATGACCGGAATCCCGCTGTTCCAGTGTCGGGAGTGCCGGGGATTGCTTGCCCCGCGCGCCTCGGCCGCGGCCATCGAGGCTCGCTTCCGGTTCCTCCGCGAGCACGGGGAGAAGTTCGCCGCCCTCGCGGAGACGCTGGCCGGGGCCGAGAGGAAGAGGATGGAGGATCGGCTGGGGGCCGCGACCGTTCCGCCCGGGAGGTTTGGCGGCGGGGTGCCCCTGCCCGTCGTCGTGCCGCTCGGGGACGACGCTCCGGCCGTCAGGACCGTTCCCCTCGCGACGTACGGGCTGATTGCCGTCCTGTTGGTCATCCACGTCCTTCGACAAGTCTCCGGCGCTCCGCCGGAGCTGCCCGGCGGCCTTCCCGGCCTGCCGTCCGGGACCGGCTTTCTCGGAGTTCCCAAGGCGGCGCTCCTGGTCGCTCCCTTCCTTCATGCCGGAGTCTTCCCGCCGATCGCCGGCGGGCTGTTCCTGTTCGTCCTCGGCGACAACGTCGAAGACCGGATCGGCCCGGTGGCGTTCCTCCTGCTGTTCCTGTTCGCCGGCGCCGTCGCCGGCGCGGTCCACGTCCTGTGGGGGAGGGCGGGAGAACCGGCGGCGCTCGGCTCGGCGGGAGCCGTGGCGGGCGTGCTGGGGGCTTACCTGATCTTTTTCCCGGACGTCTCCGTCAAGATGTACGGGATGGGGCGGATCGTCTCCATCCCCGCTTACCTCTTCGGATGCGCCTGGGTCGTGGCGACCTTCTTCCTCGGCCGGGATGCGCTCGTGGACCTGATCAATCCCGCGCCCTACTCGTTCGGCGCGAACCTCGCGGGGCTCGGGGCCGGCGCGCTGTCCGCGGCCTCCTGGCGCTGGTTCGAGGAGAGCGCGTAGCGTGGCCGCGCCGGGGAGCCCGCTACTTTCCCTTCCGCAGGACGCGCTTATCGCCGACGCGCAGGGTGACTTTCGCCAGATCGAAATGCTCGAGGAGCGGGATGAGGTGTTTCCGGGTGAGACCGGCGAGCTCCTTGAACTCGGGCACGGTGATCTCCCCGCGCTCGGCGAGGAAGTCGACCAGCTTCCCGCGCAGGGCATCGACCGCCGCCGGGTCGAAGCAGAACTCCTTCACGCGGACGACGGCGCCGGCCCGACCCAGTGCGTCGAGCGTCTTATCGAACTCCTTCGGATCCCGCGGCTTGAGGGTTTCCGCCAGCTCGTTCCGGGAGGGTGCCGAGAGCCCGGCCTGCCGGAGCCGCTCGACGATCGCGCGGGCGAGCGGCGAGGAGAGCTCCACCGAGCGGGGTCGTTTGTCGGGGAGAAAGTGGAGGTCCCCGGACTTCCCGAGGCCCCTCGCCTCGGAGAGGCCGAACGCGACAAGTGCCGGCGGCGGCTCCCCCGGCATGGCGGCGGCGATCTCCTCCCGGGGGAAGCCTTCCCGGTCGGGATGCCGGGCATGCAGCGCCGACAGCGCCTCGACGGCCCACCGGGCCGCCTCGGCCACGGCCGACCGGTGCCAGATCCTCTCCCCTGCCGGGTCCCGCCGCGCGTCGCCCGATTTGAGCGCCTCCTCGGTGATACGGCCCGCCGCGTCCGGTCCGACCCCCGCGATCGCCGCGGCCTCCTGCTCCTCCAGCCCCGCGGCTCCGGCGTCTTCGAGCGCGGCGAGGATCCGTTCCCGGGGCTCTCCCGACAAGAGGGCCGAAAGGCATCCGGGCACGGTTTTCACACGTCCTCTCCTTGCCGGGGGATGAGGGTGGAGGACCCGTCCGCCGCCGATCGTGTAGCCGAAATTCGCAAGGGGAGAGAAGCCTCGCAGGATGAACCGGTCCCCGCCGAGGAGGACGGTCTCCTCGGCGAGCTCGATCCGCGCGTAGCCCGATCCCCCGGGCGGGATCCCGTCGGCGCCGTACAGGATGACCCTGGCGAGGCACGCCGCGGTCCCCGCGTGGAACGAGACCTGGGCGCGGTTGCGCAAGGGGCGCTCCGCCAGAGGCAGGTATTGGATGAACGCCTCGATCTCCTTCGTGGGCCCGACCGTCCCCGGATGGCACAGGAGGGACCCGCGCGGGGCGCTCTCCTTCTCGATCCCCTGGAGGTTCACCGCGGTCCGCGTCCCGGCCGTTACGACCTCGACCGGCCCGCCGTGGACCTGGAGCCCCCGGACACGGGCCGTGGGGCCGCCCGGCTGGATGACGACCTCGTCTCCCACGCGCACGGAGCCGCCGACGAGCGTCCCGGTGACCACGGTGCCGAACCCCTTCATCGTGAAGGAACGGTCGATCGGGAGCCGGAAGAAATCCCCGGCGTCCTTTCCCTCCACCCGGGCCGCGATCCGGTCGAGCTCGGAGACAAGCAGGGGAAGCCCCTCGCCGGTTGCCGCCGAGATGCGGACGACCGGAGCGCCTGAAAGGAAGCTCCCGGCGACGAATTTCCGGACCTCCTCCTCCTGGAGGGCGATCCATTCGCCGTCGACCTTGTCGCACTTGTTGAGGACGACGAGCCCGTGGCGGATCGAGAGAAGGCGGCAGATGTCGAGGTGCTCGTGCGTCTGCGGCATCACTCCTTCGTCCGCGGCGACGACCAGGATCACGATGTCGATTCCCGCGGCCCCCGCGACCATCGTCCGGACGAACTTCTCGTGCCCGGGGACGTCGATGATCCCGGCGACGGCCCCGGAGGGAAGGAGCAGGTGGGCGAATCCCAGCTCGATCGTGATCCCCCGTTCCTTCTCCTCCTTGAGCCGGTCGGGGTCGATTCCGGTCAGCGCGCGGACGAGAGCGCTCTTGCCGTGGTCGATGTGCCCCGCGGTCCCGACGATCACGTTTTGCGCCATGGGGCTATCTTACTGGATTCGCGGAAGGCGCGGTAAAATCAACAAATGGGGCGGGACAAGGGAAGAGGGGCGGGACCGGAGGCGGCGGACGGGCCGGTCCGGGTCCCGATCGAGGACCGGCTGGACCTCCACGCGTTTCGCCCCGACGAGGTCCCGGCCCTCGTCGGCGACTACGTCGAGGAGGCGGCGCGGGCCGGTTTCCGCGTGGTCCGGATCATCCACGGCAAGGGGACGGGCGTCCTGCGCGAGACGGTGCGCGCGGTCCTTTCCCGCCATCCCCTGGTGGAGACTTACGGCGATGCCCCGCCCGAAGCGGGCGGCTACGGCGCAACCCTGGCGTCGCTCAAGGCGGCGACGCGGTCTACTTCCGGCAGGTGATCTCGAGCCGGTTGACCGACTTGACGAGCTCCTTGTCCTTCCGGATCACGAGATCGTTCGTCAGCGACTTCCGGACAAGCGCGAGCGCGGAGGCGTGGACCGGGGAAAGCCCGTTTTCGGCGATCCGGTACGACATCCAGAGTCCTTCCTTCTTCGACTCCACCAGTCCCGCCTCGGAGAGCGTCTTGAGGTGGTGCGAGACGTTGGGCTGGGAGCCCTTGAGGACGTACTGGATCTCGCAGACGCAGAGCGGTCTCTGCTCGAGCATCTTGAGGATCCGCAGGCGCGTCTCGTCGGACAACGCCTTGAAAACCTTGGCGGTGCTCTTCACGTGATTTCCCCCCTCGGACAGCAACCCATCGACAGTATTATATTGGAATTTATTTCCATATCGGTCGATTCATGAAAATATTTGGACCGATTATCGCCTGCCGGCAGCAGGCAGGCCGGGAGGGAGCGGCTGGGAGGCGGAATGGGCGGTGACGGGCGGCGGCTCAAGGTCCTGTTCCTGTGCACGGGGAACGCCTGCCGCAGCCAGATGGCGGAAGGCTGGGCGCGGGCGCTGAAAGGGGAAACGATCGAGGCGTATTCCGCCGGGGTGGCCCCCTGCTACGTCCACCCGCTGGCCGCGCGGGTCATGGGGGAGGCCGGCGTCGACATCTCGGGGCAATACTCCAAGCACGTCGAGGAGCTCCAGGGGATCGCGTTCGACTACGTCGTGACCCTGTGCGATTACGCCGACGCGGTCTGCCCGGTGTGGCCCGGCCAGGGGAAGCGGCTCCATCGCCCGTTCCACGACCCGGTTGGGGCGCGGGGGACCGAGGAGGAGATCCTCGCGCAGTTCCGCGCGGTCCGCGACGAGATCCGGGAGTTCGTGGCCGGGATGCCGGAGATCCTCGAAATCCTTGCGGGCTAGCTCCCGCTCTTCCCGAAACAATAATCGACGATGTCCCGCTTGGAGATCATCGCGACGATCCGGTCGTGACCGTCGTCCTCCACGACCGGGAGCTCGTCCACGTTGAGGGCCGCCATCTTCTCGAGTGCCTGTTTCAGCGTGTCGTTCCGGAGGACGCGGACCACATTGGACGTCGCCACGTCGCGTGCGCGCACCAGTTCCGAGATGTCCTCCTCGAACAGGAATTCCCGGATGTCGTTGATGGACAGGATGCCGGTCAGCCGGCCTTCGCGGTCGACCACCGGGAAGTGGTGCTCGCGGGACCGCGTCACGGTCCTGACCACCTGGCCGAAGGGCATCTCCTCGGGGATCAGGACCGGCTGGCGGCGCGGGGACACCGCCTCGGAGACGCGGATCCTCTCCAAGAGGCCGCCGGCGAACTCCGTGAGATGGGCCGGCGAGGAGAGGCGCGTGATTAGCTGCTTCTCGTAGAGGCTGGTCTTCCCCAGCAACAGATAGGAGATCGTCGATACGAGCATGAGGGGGACGAGCAGGGTGTAGCTGGAGTTCATCTCGCATGCCATGAGGATCGAGGCGACCGGCACCTTGGCGACCCCCGCGAAGAACCCCCCGATTCCGACCAGGACGAAGGCTTGGGGGTTGACGACCCAGCCGGGCGCCAGTTTGTGGCCGAGAAATCCGAAGGCGCCGCCGAGCATCGCCCCGATGAAGACGGAAGGGCCGAAGACCCCCCGCTGCCGCCGGAACTGATGGTGCAGGAGGTCGCCAGGATCTTGAGGAAGGCCAGCAGGAGCATCGTTCCCCAGAACAGCTTTCCTTCGAGAGCCGCCTGGACCCATCCGTACCCCCCATCCATGATCTGGGGGAACAGGAAGGCGACCGCGCCCACCATCAGGCCCCCCAGGGCCGGCTTGACGAGCCTTGGGATCCCCAGGGGGTTGAAGAACCGGTCCCGGAGGCCGTAGAAGACCCGGATGTAGACGAATCCCACGAGTGCGCAGACGACTCCGAACAGCGCGTAGGGGATGAGCTCCGGCAAGGTGAAATCGACCGTGCCGGGGGAAAAGATGGCCCGGCGCCCGTAGACGTTCGTGAAAACCGAGTAGGCGACGATGGACGAGATGATGCACGGAAGGATCGCCTCGTATTCGAACTCCGTCTCCCGGTAGAGAACCTCGGGGGCGAATAACGCCGCCCCGAGGGGAGCCCGGAAGATCGCCCCGATGCCGCCGGCCGCCCCGGCAAGAACGAGGAGCCGGCGATCCCTCGGCTTGAGCTTGAGGACCGTCGCGAAGAAGGACCCGAATCCCGAGCCGATCTGGGCGATGGGCCCTTCCTTGCCGGCCGAGCCGCCGCTCCCGATGGTGACGGCTGAGGCGACGATCTTCACGAGCGGGACCCGTTTGCGGATATGCCCCCCTCGCTGGTGGAAGGACTCGATCATCGCGTCCGTCCCGTGGCCCTCCGCCTCGGGAGCGACGAGATAGACCAGTAGACCCGAGAGGAGGCCGCCCAAGGCGGGGATGACCAGGAGCCACACCGAATGGAGGGAGGCGATCCGGGCGGTCTAGCCCGCATTTCTCACCAGGCTTCTGCTGCGCCGGCGGATACGGGCATGTCTACTGCGTTGCGCTCCTTCGTGCTCCTCGACGTAGTGTCCACTACGCCTGCGGTGCCCGA
>JAMDBZ010000055.1 GCA_023488945.1 Deltaproteobacteria bacterium | reverse complement strand
ACGGACTACCTGGGCCTGTGCCCCAAGCCGAACAAGCGGATCGAGGGGGGCGGCGCGACGGGGGGCCTGTGCTTCCAGGCGGGATGGGAGGCGGTCGCCTCGGGGCGGATGAACTGCTGCATCGCCTTCGGGTTCGAGACGATGTCGCACGTCCAGACCTGGAAGGGGAACGAGTTCATCGCCCTGGCGTCCGACGTCAACTTCGACTACCCGGTGGGCGGATTCTACTCCGGTTACTACGCGATGATGGTCAACCGGCACATGCACGAGTTCGGGACGACGGTCGAGCAGCTCGCGATGGTGTCGGTCAAGAACCACATGAACGCCTACGACAACCCGTACGCCCAGAAGCGGCGCAAGCTCACGATCGCCGACGTGCGCAACTCCACGATGGTGGCCTATCCCCTCACGCTCCTCGACATCTGCGTGATGTCGGACGGCGCGGCGGTCTGCATCTTGGCGGACGAGGAGACGGCGTTCAAGCTGACGGACCGGCCGGTGAAGATCACGGGAGTGGGGACCGGGACCGACATGATGCGGATGGCGGACCGGCCGCACGGCGACGTGATCCTCGCGCCGAACGAGAAGAAGAGCGACTACAGGAACCTCAAGTACCCCGGCGTCCACTCGTTCCGGGCCGGACGGACCGCGGGGATCATGGCCTACAAGATGGCGGGGATCAAGGACCCGATCCGGGAGATCGACTTCGTCGAGCTCCACGACGCCTACACCTCCTCCGAGATCCAGACGTACGAGGACCTCGCGCTGTGCAAGTACGGCGAGGGCGGGAAGTTCGTCGAGGAGGGGCATCCCTTCATGCCGCAGATCGATTACGGACTCAAGCTCCGGAAGAAGGGGACGATCCCCGTCAACCCGTCCGGCGGGCTCATCGCCTGCGGGCACCCGGTCGGCGCGACGGGGCTGATGCAGGCGGTGTTCGCCTTCTGGCAGATCCAGGGGACGATCAAGAAACATTTCGGCTCCGGTGAGCTCCAGCTCAAGAAAGCCGACCGCGGGCTCATCCACAGCCACGCGGGGACGGGGACGTACGTCACCGTGTCAATCCTGGAACGGGGGTGGTGATCCGATGGCCAAGACCAAGACGAACAAGGCGCCGCGCCACGACAAGACGGCCAAGCTCGAAGAGGTGATGACCGGGACCACGGTCTTCAACGTCCCGTTCCCGAAGGATCTTTCGACCCTCAAGTCGATGTCGCCGATCGTCATCAAGTCCCCTTACTTCATCGAATACATCCACTCGTACGGCCAGGACTCGCCGTTCTTCGCGGGACTTTCCAACAAGAAGCTCCTGGGGACCCGTTGCGGGAAGTGCGGCTACACCTACGCGACGCCCCGGCTCCACTGCACCCGCTGCGGCCGCGAGACCGACTGGGTCGAGCTCCCGCAGGAGGGGCGGGTCCACACCTTTACGACCTGCTACTTCGGGAGCGAGGAGTTCCTCGAGGAGACGCCTTTCCACCTCGTGCTGGTGGAGTTCGACGGAGTGGACACGCTCTTCCTGGCGCGGCTCATCGGGGTGGAGCGGCCGGAGGACATCCGGATCGGGATGAAGATCCGGGCGAAGTTCCGGCGGAACTCCCAGCTCAAGCCGACCGACGTCTATTTCGTCCCGGCGTGACGGAGCGTTCCGGATGGACTTCGCGCTCACCCCCGAACAGGAAGCGCTCCGGGACACGATCCGCGCCTTCGTCTCGAAGGAGGTCAGGCCCAACGCCCGCCGCTGGGACGAGGAGGGCCGTTTCCCGTCGGAGACCGTCGCCACCCTCGGGACGCTGGGGCTTTTGGGAGCCATGGTCCCGGAGGAGTACGGCGGCTCCGGCCTCGACACGGTCAGCTACGCGCTCGCCGTCGAGGAGATCGGCAGGGGCGACGGCTCGCTGGGCCTGACGGTCGCCTCGCACAACTCCCTGTGCACCTCGCACATCCTGTCGTTCGGCTCCGAGGCGCTCCGGAGGAAATATCTCCCGGAGCTTGCGTCGGGCCGGATGCTCGGCGCATGGGCCCTGACCGAGCCCGGCTCCGGCTCGGACTCCCTCAACATGCGGACGAGGGCCGAGTGGAAGGGGGACCGCTGGGTCATCAACGGGAGCAAGATGTTCATCACACAAGGGACCGTCGCAGGCGTCTACGTCATCCTCGCCGTCACGGACAAGGAGAAGGGGCGGGACGGGGTGACCGCCTTCCTCGTGGAAGGGGGCGCCGGGGGTCTCACCGTCGGGCGGAGGCTCCACAAGTTGGGGATGCGGTCTTCCGATACGGCGGAGCTGTTTTTCGAGGACATCGAGGTCCGGCCGACCCACGTGGTGGGCGAAGTCCACTCGGGCTTCCGGGACACGATGAAGAACCTGGCCGGCGGACGGATCTCGATCGCCGCCCTGTCGGCCGGGATCGGGCTCGGGGCGATGGACGAGGCGATGGGTTACGCCAAGGAGCGGAGGCAGTTCGGGCAGCCGATCTCCGACTTCCAGGCGATCCGGTGGAAGATCGCCGACGCGGCCACCGACCTGTCGGCGGCCGAGCTCATGACCTTCCGGGCCGCGTGGCTCAAGGACGCCGGGAAGCCGTACGTCCAGGAGGCGGCGATGGCGAAGCTCTTCGCCTCCGAGGCCGCGATGCGGGCGACGATCCAGGCCGTCCAGATCCTGGGCGGGTACGGCTACACGGAGGACTACCCCGTCGGGCGGTTCATGCGGGACGCGAAGCTGTGCGAGATCGGCGAGGGGACCTCCGAGGTCCAGCGGCTGATCATCGCCCGGCGGCTGATCCGGGGGAACTGAACCGGATGCCGGTGACGATCGGAGAGATCCTCGCGGGGGAGGTCCGGGCGGCGGCGCGGCTGATGCGGGACCTGGACGACGAGCTCCCCGCGGCGCGGAGAGTCCTGAAAGGACTCTACAGGCACACGGGCCGGGCGTTCATCGTCGGGATCACCGGGGCGCCGGGTACGGGGAAGTCGACCCTCGTCGACGCGCTCACGGCCCTCCTGCGGAAGGCCGGCAAAACGGTCGGAATCGTCGCCGTCGACCCCACGAGCCCCTTTAGCGGCGGGGCGATCCTGGGCGACCGGATCCGGATGCAGCGCCACGCCCTCGACGACGGCGTCTTCATCAAGAGCCTCGCCACGCGGGGACATCTCGGCGGGCTCTCCCGATCGACCATCGACGTCGTGAACGTGATGGACGCTATGGGGAAGGACGTCGTCGTCATCGAGACGGTCGGCGTGGGGCAGGACGAGGTGGAGATCGTCAAGGTGGCGCACACCAACCTCGTCGTCGTCGTGCCCGGCCTGGGCGACGACATCCAGGCGATCAAGGCGGGGATCCTGGAGATCGCCGACATCTTCGTGGTCAACAAGGCGGACAGGGAAGGGGCCGAGAAGGCGCGGCGCGAACTGGAAACGATGATCGGGATGAACAGCTACGCCCCGGGGGAATGGATCCCGCCCGTGGCGCTCACCGTCGCCCGGACCGGAGAGGGGGTCGCGGAGCTGCTGGAGCGGATCGGCGCCCACCGGGATTACATGTTCCGGGAGGAGAACATCGCCCGGTACCGGCGCGGCAAGGCGCGCGTCGAGCTGATCGAGATCCTCAAAACGCGCCTCATCGAATCGGCGCTCGCGGACCTGGAACGGCACGCGATCCTCGAAACCCTTCTGGCGGACGTCGCGAGGAAGAAGCGGGACCCGTACTCCATAGCCGACAGGATCGTCGACCACAGCTTCGCCTTCCACCTGGTGAACGATTCCCCGCGCCGGAAGGGGAAGGGACGGAGGGGCACCTGACGGTGATCCGGAGAGAAGGGAACATCGAATACCGGTTCGTCCACCCGGACGACTTCCGGCGGTGGGTCCGGGACCGCAAGGAGCGGAAGCCGGTCCCCAAGGTGCGGACGGCGGCCGAGGCGGTCTCGACGCTCGTCCCGGACGGCAGCTACATCGTCTACGATTTCTCGAGTCTCACGCGGGGGCCCCAGGCACTGGTCCGGGAGGTGATCCGGCAGCGGAAGCGGGACCTCTGGATCGGGGCCGAGTTCACGCTTCACGAGTCGGCGCTTCTCGTCGGCGCGGGGTGCGCCACGCGGATCGACGTCGGGTTCCTGGGCTACGGCAACTACATCGGGCAGGCCGTCTGCGACGGGCGCGTCAAGGTCTACGAGTGGACGAACGGCGGGCTTGCTCTCCGGATCCTGGCCGGAGCGCGGGGCGTGCCGTTTCTTCCCACGCGCGACCTCCTGGGCTCCGACAACATCGCGTTCTCGGCCGCCCGGGTGATCGACGATCCGTACACTGGCCTCCCGGTCTGCCTCGTGCCCGCGCTCAACCCGGACGTCGCGTTCATCCACGTCCACCAGGCCGACATCTTCGGCAACGCCCGGATCTTCGGCACCAACCTGTTCGCCCTCGAGGCGGCCATGGCCTCGAAGCGGGTGATCGTGTCGACGGAAGAGATCGTCGAGCCGGACGAGTTCCGCAAGGATCCGATGCGGACCACGGTTCCGTATTTCCTCGTCGATGCCGTTGTCCATGCGCCTTTTGGCGCCTACCCGGGGTCGATGCCGGCCCGGTACGAGATCGACCTCCCCCACGTCGACATGCTGAACGGGATCCGCACGGACGAACAGATGACGGCGTACCTGGACGAGTTCGTCCACGGCGTGGCGGACCACGAGGAGTTCCTGGACAAAAAAGTCGGCGCCGCGAAGATGAAGGAGCTGCGCCGGCGGGCCTCGATCGTCGAGGGCTATCGGTAGGGGAGGAGACGCATGGCCCGGACCGTCACGTTCACCGACACCGAGTTCATGATCGCCCAGGGGAGCCGCCTCCTCGAGGACGGCAAGAGCATCTTCGTCGGCTGGGGGATCCCCCAGGTCGTGGCCATGCTGGCCCAGAAGATCCACACCCCGAACATCATCCAGCTCTTCGAGTTCGGCGCGATCGGGCCGCAGCCGGCCCTGCCGTTCGTCCGCGGGACGATGGGCGGGCCCCAGAACACCTACAGGTCGCTCCAGTGGCTCAACATGAACTGGGCCTTCGCCTACTCGGCGTCCGGATACATGGACTACGGGATGCTCGGCGCGCTCCAGGTCGATCCGTACGGGAACGTGAACTCGACCTACCTCGGCGGAACCTTCGAGAAGCCGGAGCGGCGCTTCGCCGGAAGCGGCGGCGGGAACCAGGTGGCGTCCCACTGCTGGAAGACGATCATCGTCATCAAGCACGAGGGCCGGCGGTTCGTCCCGAAGGTCGAATTCCTCACCTCGCCCGGGTACCTCTCCGGCCCCGGCGCCCGGGAGAAGGCGGGCCTTCCGGCGGAGACAGGCCCCTACCGGGTGGTGACCTCCAAGGCGCTGTTCGGATTCGACGAGGAGAGCAAGCGGATGACGCTGCTCGCGGTGCTCCGCGGCCTTTCGCCCGAGGCGGTCGTCCGCGACATGGCATTCCGCCCGCTCGTGGCGAAGGAGGTCGGCGAGATCGCGCCGCCGACCGAAGACGAGCTCCGCGTCCTCCGGGAGGAGATCGACCCCTCGCGGATCATCATCCGCGGGGAAACGATGACGTCAACGGCGTAACTCTCCCGATTCCATTGCCCTTTTCCCGGCCCGCGATTGATCCCCCTTTCGCGGGTGCTATAATCAACAGACACTATGCGCAAGCTGGCCTACATCGAGACTTTCGGCTGCCAGATGAACGCCGTCGACTCCGCCCGGATGCTCGCGCTCCTCGCCGCGGTGGATTACGGACCGGCCCCGTCCCTCGCCGAGGCCGATCTCGCGCTGCTCAACACCTGCTCGATCCGCGAGAAGGCCGACCAGAAGATCTTCAGCGCGCTCGGCCAGCTGCGGTCGTGGAAACGACGGCGCCCGGGGCGGATCGTGGCCGTCGGCGGCTGCCTCGCCCAGCAGGCGGGGGAGGATGTTCGACGAAGAGCGCCCCATGTCGACATCGTCTTCGGGACCCACAACATCGCGCGCCTTCCGGAGATGGTCCGGGCGGCGGCCGAGGGCGGGATTTCGTCCGTCGCGTTGGAGATGTCCGGGGATGTGACCCACTGGGACGTCCCGCCCTATCTCCCGGACGGAGCGGCGAGCGCGATGGTCACGATCATGCAGGGGTGCGACAACTTCTGTGCTTACTGCATTGTCCCCCGCGTCCGCGGACCCGAAATCAGCCGGCCGGCGAAGGAGATCGTGGCCGAGGTCGAGGCGCTCGCCGGTCACGGCGTGCGGGAAGTGGTCCTCCTGGGGCAGAACGTCAACTCCTACGGCCGGAAGGAGGGGGAGATCGCCTTCCCCGCGCTGCTCCGGTCGATCTCCCGGGTCCCGGGGATCGCCCGGATCCGGTTCGTCACGTCCCATCCGAGAGACCTCGACGAGGAGACGATCCGGCTGTTCTCCGAGATCGAGGCGCTGTGCCCCCACGTCCACCTGCCGGCGCAGTCCGGCTCGGACCGGGTCCTGGCGGCGATGGGACGGGGGTACACGCGAAAGGAATACGCGGCCAGGATCGAGGCGCTCCGCCGGGCCCGTCCGGGGATGGCGTTCAGCTCCGATTTCATCGTCGGCTTCCCCGGTGAAACCGACGCGGACTTCGCCGAGACGCTTTCGCTCATGGACGAAGTCCGGTACGACTCCTGCTTTTCCTTCCGCTTCTCGCCGCGTCCCGGCACGAGGGCGGCGGAAATGCCGAACGGCGCGCCCGCCGGAACGGCGGAGGAGCGGCTTCGAGCGCTGCAGGCGCTCCAGGACCGGCATACGCGGGAGCGGCTGTCCGCGTGCGTGGGGAAGGAGATGGAGGTCCTCGTGGAGGGGGCGAGCGCCCGCGACCCCTCACGGTTTTGCGGGAGAACCCCTTGCTGCAAGACGGTCAATTTCACCCCTGCCCGCGGGGACGGGGGGTCTTTCCGGCGCGTCCTCATCCGGTCCGCCGGCGCCCACTCCCTGTCGGGAGAGGAAGGAGGAGCCCATGGCTAAGGAGATGAGGGTCGTCGGGATCACGATCGATCCGGTCACGCAGTCTCCGATCGTCATCCTCCGGGACAAGGAGAACAAGAACACGCTGCCGATCTGGATCGGGGTCCTCGAGGCGAACGCAATCGCCGTCGGGCTCGAGAACGTGAAACTCCCCAGGCCGATGACGCACGACCTCTTCAAGAGCGTCATCGATCAGGCGGGACTGCGGCTCCTGCGGATCGAGGTCACCGATATCAAGGAGAACACCTATTACGCGGCGCTTCATCTCGCGGCGGACGGAAAGGAGTTCGTCGTGGACTCGCGCCCGAGCGACGCCATCGCCATCGCGCTGCGCACGGGTGCGCCCATCATGGTCCGGGACGTCGTCATCGAGAAGTCGGTCCGGGTCGACACGAGTCCCGCGGCCTCCGGCGCAAAGGACAAGTGGACCGAGATCCTCGAAGGGATGGACCCCGAGGATTTCAGCAAGTACAAGATGTAGCGGCCCACGATGGCGATTTCGCGGATACTGGTCCTCGCGGAGGAGTCCAGGCCCGTCGAGGGGCTTCGCCTCGCCGTCTTCGACCGCACGGTGGAATTCGAATTCCGGACGCCGTCGCAGCTCCTCGGGGCGCCGTTCGACCCGTCCCTCTACGCCGCCGTCGCCGCACAGATCGACTGCGCCACGCCGTCCCTTCTCGCGGCGCTGGGCAACGGCGACGCGGGACCTCCCGTCTTCCTGTTCCACCGGGAGCCGCCTCTCCCGGACATCGCCAGGTGGGTTGCCTGGCCCGGCCCCCGGGGGGACATCGAGGGGACGCCGGCCGGGCGCCTCCTCTCGGAAAGCCTCGAGTATTACTCCCTCGCTTCGCTCTACCAGCAGTGCCTCAAGATCATGACCGCCCAGGACGAGGAGAAGCTCCTTTCCCAGATCACCGACACCTTCGTTCACGAGCTGGGCGCCGAAAGCTGCGTCATCTGGCGCGTCTCGCCCTCCGACCCCGACGAGATGATGATCGCCTCCGTCCGCGGGTTCCTGAGCATCAGCCACGAAGGGTCCCGATTCTTTCTCTCCCAGGTCGATTGGGCCGACCGGATCTGGAGGGGCAGTCCGTTCCTCTTCGAGGCGGCGGCGGAAGCCAAGGGGCCCGCGGATAAGGGCGGAGGCGGCGCCCTCTATATCCCCCTCCTGTTCCAGGAGGCGCCGACCGGGCTCGTCAAGCTGGGCCCGCGCATCAACCGGAAGAACTACGAGGAGCGGGAGCTCAACGTGGCCCGGATCATCGCCGACTACGCCGCCTCGTCGCTCAAGAACGCCGACCGGATGTCGCGCATGGAGAAGATCTCCCTGCGCGACCCCGAAACCCACGCCTACTCGGCGGCCTTTCTCGCGGACTACTTCGAAAAGGAGATCTACAAGGCGAACCGGTTCCGCCGGCCCCTCTCGGTCGTTTTCCTCGTCGTCCACAACTTCGCCTTCCTGATGGAGCAGACCCGGGAAAGCCTCGTCGTCGGGGCGCTTGCGACGGCGGCCGACGAGATCCGGAAGGCGCTCCGGGACTCGGACCTCCTGGCGCGGACCGCGCCGGACCGGTTCTGCATCGTCCTCCCCGAGACCGATGCCTTCGGGGCGACGCTGGCCGTCCGGCGCATCCGCAAGACGATCCGGTCGAAGAGCGCGATCGCCTTCCTCGGGACGGAGCATCGGCTCCAGCCGTTCTTCATGTCCGCCACCTTCCCGCGCGACGGGAAGACCTTCCAGGAGCTCCAGCGGTCGGCCGAGGAGGCGTACGGGCGGCAGCAGAAGAGCCCGTACCACCGGCTCCGCCTCCAGGACAAGCCGTTCTGGGATGCCTACGATGTCCTCGTGGGGAAGCCGGCCTACTACGACCGGCTCCGCGGGGGAGAGGACGTCCCGTTCTTCTCCCGCATCAGGCGGGACATGGGCCGGAACGGCCACTTCATCCTGGCGCGTGAGACCTTCCTGCGGATGGTCGAGGCGATCGCCCAGGATGTGGTCGCTTCGGCGGGCGAGCGGGGACTGGTGATCGCGGCGGGACCTCGTCCCGAGATCTTCCGGCAGATCTTCCTGTCCTTCGGCGGGGAGGCGGCTCCCGGACGCCGGATCTACCTCGTCGGCCAGACCGGCGCGACGCGGTTCGACGCGAAGAACCTCCTGTACGTCTCGACCGACGACGATCGGCTCAAGCACCGCGAGGTCGTCCTCTCGCTGAAGGAGAACGGCGCCTACGGCCTGTTCGCGGCCGACCGCCACGACGGTGTGTGCGGATTCAACACCGCGGACGAGTGGCTCGTCGAGTCCATGATGGAAAAGCTGCAGGAGCTCTACCTCCTCCAGGGACACTTCTAAGAGGACGCGCAGCCGAAGGACGATGCCGACCGCGACGACCGCCAAGAAGATCCTGATCGCCGACCCCTCCGAGACGGCCCGCCAGTTTCTCGCCCACTTTCTCCGGGAGAAGGGGCTCGAGGTCTTCGAGGCCGGGGACGGCAGCAAGGCGCTCTCGGAAACGCTCCTGCGCCGGCCGGACGCCCTGCTCGTCGACCTGTCCGTGGCCATCCTCGACGCGGACCGGCTCGTCCAGATCCTGCGGAGCAACCCGAACACCAGCGCCATCCCGATCTTTTTCATGAGCGACCGGGAGAAGAGCGTCTCGGGATTCCGCCAGGGAATCGACGAGTTCATCCGGAAGCCGTACCACGAAGAGGAGGTTCTTCTCCGGATCCAGAGGGCCCTCTTCCAGGAGAACCTCTCCGAGGCGTTCGCGGGCGACTCGGAGATCAGCGGAAGCATCGCGCAGATCCCGGTCCCCGACCTCTGGCAGATGCTCTCCCTCAACCGGAAGAGCGGGATCATCCAGATCGAGGCGGAAGGGATCTCGGGCTCGATCTACATCGAGAAGGGGGAGATCCTGTCCGCCCTGGCCCAGGGCATCGTCGGCGAGAAGGCGCTCTACAGGCTCGTCCCCTTGCGGGAAGGGAAGTTCCGGTTCATCCCCGGCAAGGTCGATATCCGCCGGACGATCCACGTCCCCGGGCAGCACGCCATATTGGAGGGGCTCCGCCACTACGACGAGCTGCGGAAGATGGCGGACGAGCTGCCGTCTCCCTTCGAGTCGGTCTCCGTGACGAAGGAGGCCAAGGCCCTCGCCGGGGCGGGCGGAACGGTCCGGGAGGTCCTCCTGCTGGTCGAGTGCTGCAGCCGCGTGGAGGAGGTCATCAACAACTGCGGCTCTCCCGACCTGGCGGTCTACCAGACGCTCCTTCAGCTCAAGCGGCGCGGGGCCATCCGGATCGGTGCGAAGGAGGCCCGCGGGACGAAGAGCGAGTTTCTCCCGCCCGAGGATCTGGCGAAACTCCGGGCGCGGATCGAGGCGCGCAGCGGCGGCGCGGAAGGAGCGGTCGGACGGATCGTCATGTTCCTCCCGGATCCCGCGCTTCTCGAATCGGTCGTTCTTGCGCTCGGGCAGTTACGCGAGTTCGAGGTCGACAACGCCTTCTTCTCCCTTCGCAGGCGGGAGGGGACACCGGTCGGGTTGTTCGGACGGATCCGGGCGGGCGAGGGGTCCGTCCTCCTTCTGTACGCCTTCCCCTACCTGCGCTCCACCGCGCCCCTGTGGTACGCGCTGGCGCCGCGGCCGGTCGGGATCATCGCCTTCCTGAAGGACGAGGTTTCGAGTTCGCTGGAGGGGCTGATGGCGGTCTCGGACTACACCAGGGGCGTGGACGCCCGCGTCGTCATGGCCGTGATGGGGAAGAGCTTCACCAACTTCGGGCTGGGGGAGAACACGCTCCGGCTTTTCCAGAACCGCGTGGAGAAGCTCGGCGGCTCCCTCAAAGTCCAGGAGATGGAGAAGCTTTCACCCGAGGAGATCCGGGACGCGGTGGCCCGGGTGGTCCGGCAATACCTCGAGGGAGAATCCCGGTGATCGACCTGCACATCCACTCCATCTTCAGCGACGGGGAGCTGATCCCCTCGGAGGTCGTGTCACGGGCGATCGACGCCGGCTACACGCACCTCGCCATCACGGACCACGTCGATCCCTCCAACATCGACTCCGTCATCGAGCGGATGGCGGCGGTCTGCGCGGATCTGCGCGGCGTCGTCCGGGCGCGCGTCTATCCCGGCGTCGAGATCACCCACGTCCCGCCCCGACTGATCGGGCCGCTCGCCGAGAGGGGCCGGGCGGGCGGGGCCGCCGTGGTCATCGTGCACGGCGAGACGATCGTCGAACCGGTCCCCCGGGGGACGAACCGGGCGGCCATCCTGGCCGGGGTGGACATCCTCGCGCACCCGGGGCTGATCTCCGAGGAGGAGGCCCGCCTGGCACGCCGGAAGGGCGTCCTCCTCGAGATTTCGGCGCGGCGAGGACACTCCCTTGCGAACGGACACGTCGCCTCCCTCGCGAAAAAAACCGGCGCGCGGCTGGTGTACAATACGGATTCGCATGCGCCCGGCGATTTCACCCCCTGGGAGGCGGCGCTCCGGATCATTCGGGGTGCCGGGCTCTCGGAACGGGACGCCCGGGCGATGCAGGAGAACGCGCGAGCCCTCGTGGAAGGGGATCGGAAAAAGGGGTAACGGATGACCGAGAAGATCAAGTACACCCGGAAGGATCTGAAGGGGCCCGACGAGTTCGTCTCGACGTTCAGCCGGCTCGTCTCCTGGGTCAAGGAGAACCGCCTTCGGGTCGGGATGGCGGCGGCGGTCGCCTTCCTGATCGCCGGCGGCGTCCTGGGGTCCCGGGCCTATTTCGCCTGGGAAGAGGAGAAGGCGACGAGCGACCTCTGGCCGCACCTCAACCGGGCGCGGGAGTTCCTCCAGGCGCCTGCGGCGGCCGACGCCCAGAAGCTGGCGGGACTTGAGCAATTCCTGGCGGCCCACGTCAACAGGCATCCCGACACGCGCACGGCGGTGTACGCGCGCTACTATCTGGGGAGCATCGCCTATCTCCGGGGAAACTACGACCTCGCCGCCGCGCAGTTCCAGGCGGCGCTCGCGAGCGGCAAGGCGAAGGATTTGTTCATCTTCCTGCTGAGGGAAGGGCTCGCACAGTCGCTCGAGGCGAAGGGGGACTTCGCCGGCGCGGCCCGCGCCTACCGGGAGGCCGCCGCGTCCGCCGGCCCTGAAATGAAGACCCTCGCGATGTCGGGGGAGGCAAGGACCCTCGAGTTCCAGGGAAAGCGACGGGAAGCGGCGGACGTCTACCGGAAGATCCTCGTGGAAGATCCCGGGACCCCCCTCAAGGAGTTCGTCGAGATCAAGCTCCAGCAGCTGGGCTGACGAGAACACCGAGGCGCTCGGCCGGATGAAGCTTTACGTCTGCTTTCTCTGGCACATGCACCAGCCGTATTACAAGGACCCGGAGACGGGGACCCACATCCTGCCCTGGGTCCGGCTCCACGCCATCAAGGATTATGCAGCGCTTCCCCGGATCTTCCGGCGGTTTCCCTCCGTCCGTCACACCTTCAACCTGGTTCCCTCGCTCCTCGTCCAGCTCCGCGATTACGTCGAAAACGGGGCGGAGGACGCCTTCCTTACCGTATCCCGGAAGAACGCACTCGACCTCTCACGGGACGAAGAGGAGTTCCTCCTGAGGAACTTCTTCTCCTGCTTCCCTCCCACGATGATCCTTCCCCAGCCGCGGTATGCGGAGCTCTACAACAGGAGGGAGGAGGCGGAGCGGGCGATCGGGCGAGCCGGCTCCCCCGGCGGGTTCGGAGCCTCCGAGTACACGGACCTGATGACCCTGTTCAACCTCGCCTGGTTCCACCCGCTCCACAGGGAGGAAGATCCGGAGCTTGGTCGTCTCTGGCGGAAGGGGAGGGGGTACACGGAGCGGGACAAGGCGTACGTCCTCGACCGGCAGACCGGGATCATGGCGGATGTCCTGCCGGAATACCGGGCCGTTGCGGAAGGGGACGGAGGAGAACTCACCGTCACGCCGATGTATCACCCGATCCTCCCCCTGCTGATCTCCAGTAACGCCGCGAAGGACGCCTCCCCCGGCGCCCCCCTGCCGAAAGTCCCGTTCTCCCATCCGGCCGACGCCCTCGAGCAGTTGAGACGAGGCAAGGATTGTTTCCGGAGCCTGCTCGGGATGTCGCCAAGAGGTGTCTGGCCGTCGGAGGGGAGCATCAGCCCGGCCGCACTGAAGTTGATCGCGGAGTGCGGTTTCGAATGGACTGCGACCGACGAAATCCTCCTCGCGAAGTCGCTGGGGAAACCGGTGCTCCGGGACGCCGAAGGGATTCCCCTCGAGCCGGACTGGCTCTACGCTCCCTACCGGGCGCAGATGTCGACCGGGGGAGAGATCGGGGTCTTCTTCCGCGACCACCACCTGTCCGACCTCATCGGGTTCGAGTACTCCCGGTGGGACGGGCGGGACGCCGTGACAAACTTTACCGCAAAGCTCGTGAAGATCTACGATCGGCTGCAGGGGCTGCCGGCAGCGACAAGGAAAGGCTCATACGTGGTCCCGATCATTCTCGACGGGGAGAATGCGTGGGAATATTTCCCGGACTCGGGGTGGACCTTCCTTCGGATGCTCATGGGCCGATGCGCCGCACTGGCGCCAAACATATCATTCATTACATTGTCCGAAGCCTATAATGTAGTTGATAATATTAGATATTTAGAAACAGTGCCAACGGGCTCATGGATCGACGGGACCTTCGGGATCTGGATCGGACACGCCGAAGACCGGGCCGCCTGGGAAACCCTCGCACGGGCCAGGAACCTCTTCCAGATCAACATGGAACGGAACCGGCGGGCCGGTCTCGGTCTCTCGGAGAACCTGGCCGCCGCTTATGAAAACCTCCTCGTGGCCGAGGGGTCGGACTGGTGCTGGTGGTACGGCGATGACCATTTCACGCCGCACGCCCTGGAATTCGACCGGCTCTTCCGGCACCACATCAAGGCGGCATACCGCGCCATGGGGGAAATCCCTCCCGATTCGCTCGACCTTCCGTTGACGCGGCTCGACCGGGTTCCGTTGGCCGCAAACCGGCTTTCCGCCCCGCGGACCTACATCCGCCCGAAAATCGACGGGCGCATATCGTCCTATTTCGAATGGAGCGCCGCATCCCGGCATATCCCGAGCCCCGAGTTCGGCGCCATGCACCGTGCCGGGCACGGGATCCTCTCGTCCCTGTATTACGGGTTCGACGAGTCGACGCTCTATCTCAGGGCCGACTTCCACGGGTCCGCATTCGAGGTCCCGGTGGCCGTGGAAGTCGATTTCGTCTTCCCGGCGAAGGACAGGAAGGTCAGCCTGGTCCTGTACCCGGACGATCGGACGATCCGTGCTCATATGGGTCGGATCGAGGACATTCCCGACGAAGACCACGCCGTGACCAAGCCGGAGATCATCACGGCGGCGTTCCATGACGTTCTCGAGCTCGGCGTCCCGTTCCAGGAGCTCGGATGCGAAAACGATGCGCGGATCGATTTCTTCGTGACGATCCAGCCCAAGGGATCGATCGGGGAGCGATGGCCGATGTACGGGAACTTCGACGCCGAGTTGCCGGGAGAGGACTTCGAGGAGCGGATGTGGGAGGCTTGAGCGGTGCGCTCAACGTCTGGTAATAGATATTATGTCAAATTACAGCCAGGCCAGCCCCTCCGTGATGCGACAAGGACCCACTTCATGCAGACAGTCCCGATCTCCTCTTCCATCCGTTTGATATCATTAGACTCTTTGCAATGGATCAAAAAGCTTTCGATATTCCTCCATCGCGAACCGGTCCGTCATCCCGGCGATGTAATCGCAGACGACCCGCTTGACGGTCTCGGGACCGATCCGGCCGTATACGTGCGGCGGGAGCTGTTCCGGGCGCTCGCAATAGGCCTTGAACAATTCTCCGATGATTCGCCGCGCCTTTTCCTCCATCCGGACCACGCGGTAGTTCCCGTACATCTCGCGGAGAAGGAAGCGCTTCAGCTCGGCGTTCCTCCCTGCCATTTCCGTGTCGAAGCCGACGCATCGTTCCCGGCACATCCGCGCCTCGTCCGATGTGCGGAAACCGAATGTCGCAAGTCTCCGGTAGGTCGTGCGGATCAGGTTCTGAGCCAAACATGATATCATGAACGATATCGCGCGAGAGCGCATGATATCGTCATCTAATACTTTATTTTTGTGCCGAACGCTCGATAGCGCTTCCCGCCATAGCTCCACCGCCTCGAGGGCTCCGATCGTCAACATCCCGGACCGGATTCCGTCCTCCACGTCGTGGTTGCTGTAGGCGATCTCGTCGGCGATGTCGGCCACCTGGGCCTCGAGCGACGGGAAGCCGGGATGATTGAATTCGGGGACCCCCGGCGGATCGTCGAACGGGGTGTTGTGCTTGCAGATCCCCTCACGGACCTCGAACGTCAGGTTCAGCCCGGCGAAGGCGGGATAGCGCTTCTCGAGGACGTCCACCACGCGCAGGCTCTGGGTGTTGTGCTCGAACCCCCCCTCCCCTTCCATCAGCGCATCCATGACCCGTTCTCCGGCATGTCCGAAGGGCGTGTGCCCGAGGTCGTGCGCGAGAACGATCGCCTCGGTGAGATCCTCGTTCAGGCGGAGGGCCCGGGAGACGGAGCGCGCGATCTGGGAGACCTCGATCGTGTGGGTGAGCCGTGTCCGGTAATGGTCCCCCTCGTGATTGACGAAAACCTGCGTCTTGTATTCGAGCCGCCGGAACGCGGCCGAGTGGATGATCCGGTCCCGGTCCCGCTGGAAGAGGGACCGGAAGGGATCCTCCGGTTCAAGGAAGCGGCGTCCCCGGGACTCCCCGCTCTTCACGGCGTATGCCGCGAGGCGGACCCCCTCCTCCCGCTCCAGGAGCGTCCGGTCAAGCATGAGTCTTCACGACGACGCGGTTCTTCCCGGAAAACTTGGCGCTGTACGCCGCCTCGTCTGCGTAGCTCACGACCTGGTCCTCGGACTCGGCCCCGGCCTCGGACGAGTAGATCCCGATGCTCACGGAGAGGTGGACCCCGGTTCGGCCATCCGGCATGAAATCGTTTCGGTAAATCTCGCTCTTGATCCGCTCGGCGAGCATCAGGGCGCCGCCCGGCGTGGACTCCGGGAGGATGATCGCGAACTCCTCGCCGCCGTACCGTGCGACGATGTCGGTGCCCCGGGCGCTCCGGACCAGGATCTCGGCGATCGCCTTGAGGGCGATGTCGCCCGCCAGGTGGCCGTGCCTGTCGTTGTACTGCTTGAAGTCGTCCACGTCGATGATGAGGACCGACACGGTGTTCCGGTAGCGCCGCGCCCGCTCCAGCTCCCGCCTGAGAAGGTTGTAGAATTCGCGATGGTTCACGAGCCCGGTCAGGCCGTCCGTCACCGACATTTTCCTGAGGTTCTCGTAGAGATCGACCACCTCGAACGCCATGGCGGCCTCGTTGACGATCGTGGCGACGCCTCCCATGCTCTGGGGATCGATTCGCCGCGAGCCGGGGCGGCTACGCACGACGAGGAGCGCCTGGGCGGAAAACATCTCGCATCGCGCGCACCGCTTCCGTTTCTCCGCCGGGCTCACGGGAGAGAGGCGCTCCATGTCGGGCGATCCGACGAGCCAGCAGCGCGGGTTCTCCTGCAGGTAGGCGGGGCACCCCACGTTCCCGCAGCGGCGGATCTCCGCGCATTTCCGGCTCGGCTTCCGGATCACGGGCGCCAGGAGCGCCGGCCCTTCCCCGATCAGGAGCCTGTCTTCCGAAACGAGCGGCAATCCGGCCGCCTCGCTCGCATCAACCAGCAAGGGCTGCCCGTTCCAGAGAATCCGTGCCACAAGCGAATCCTCCCGCCACGCGGAGATCCTGACGACCGGCGCGTCGATCGCCTCCTGGAACACGATGTCGCCGTCCTGCCCGCACACCCCCAGGACCGTCCGGTCGAACCCGAGCCCGTCCCGAATCCCCTGCAAGAGATTCTGGAACACCTCTTCGGCGCTCTGCGACTTGAGCATCCGCTTGGTGACCTTGTGGTGGGTCAACAGTTCGCGGTGCGTTTGCGTGACTTCCTCCACCCGCCGTTCCTGGGCCTCTTTGACCTCCCTGAGGGCATCCGCCGTCTTCGCCCCGTACCGGTCGATAAGATCCGCCGCGGCGTTCGCCGCCGCCAGGGAATCAGCCTCCTCGTCGATCCGGACGCCGTGCCCCTTGAGCGCGTCGGCGAGGCGATTCGCCGCCTTGGCCGCCGTCTTGAGATGCCGGTAGGACAGGTAAAGCCCGCTCCCTGCAAGGAGAAAAAGCGATGCCAGGACCGCCCAGGACAAATGGTCCAGGAGGGCCCGCAAGAGAAAGGCGAGGATCAGGGAAACCGCCAAAAGGCCCGCTGCGGGCGCCAGATCGTGCCGCCGCAAGCGAAACCGCCCCATGCCTCCTCCCCCCGGCGGGATTCTCCGCCCTTGATCCCTAATGAATTTTACGGCAAATCCGATAAAAAGTTAAAATTCCACGCGCGGGTCTCGTGGTCTTCATCACGTCGTGAGGGAGAACGCCATGCGGGAACGGCAACGCCGCCGGTACTGGATCGATGTCAGGGCCCAGGCTCCCTTCCTTCTGAAGTTCTGTTCCATCTGGGCGGGCGGGATCATCCTCCTTTGTCTCCTGATGTATTACCTGGCCGACGAGGAGCTCGGCCGGAGCTTCTACAGCATCCACCTGCGGATCCGGAATACCTGGCAAATTCTCCTTCCCGCGGTGCTGGTCAGCGGCGGAATCTCCTCCCTGCTGACGATCGGCGCGACGGTCTGGGTCGCCATCCGGGAATCCCACCGGCTGATCGGGCCGGCGTTCAAGTTCAACCGTCTTTTCCGCCAGCTCGCGGAGGGGTATTTCGACGCGGACTTCCGGTTCCGCAAGGGCGACCTCCTCCAGGACATGGGCGAGGCGTACCGGGAAGCGCTCATGGCCAACCGGGAGCGCGTCCGGCTCCTGCAGGAGCTCAGCCGAAAAGCCGAATGGAAAGCGGGCGCCCTCCAGGAGGCCCTGCAGGGCCGCTCTCTCTCCGTTGAGGAAAGAACGCTTGTCGCGGAAACCGCGGACATCGCCTCGCGACTGCGGGAAGCCGCCGCCGCCTTCCGCGCGGGAACGGCGTGACGCGCCGCGTCCGGATCGCCGCGGCCGCGGTTGCGGCCTACGCGGCGTCCTATGCGCTTGTCGCGGGATGGAGGGCCCTCCGCTCCCGGGAGAATCCCCACGACTTCATGCGGGACCCCTCGCGATGCCGGGAGTGCCACATCGAAAAGACGCCGGAGCCCGGCCGCCCCTACAAGCTGATGAACTTCCGGGCGGACATTTATACGCTCTGCTCCCGTTGTCATCCCCGGCCCGTCTCCCACCCCGTCGACATCGCCCCGGGCAAGGGAATGACGAAGGACCTCCCCCTCGATCCCGATGGAACGATGACCTGCATCACGTGCCACGCGCCGCACGGGCCCCATCTCTCGTCGCAGATCCACACCGGCCGGTCGACCTGCGAGAAGATCCGTGACGCGGTCTTCCCGGGATTCCCCCGGCGGTTCCGGACCTACTACCTCCGCGTCCCGACGCCCGAGGGCGAGCTTTGCAAGGCGTGCCACGCGCGCAAGCCGATGGCCGCCGGACCGGGGAGGGCCCTCCCCGATCTCTCCCGGTATGCCGGCTCTGCGGCCTGCGGCGGGTGCCACGGCCGCGAATACCGCCTCTGGAGACGGACACCCCACGCCCGCATGGTGCGCAGCCCGCGGAAGGAGCCGGGCGCCTTGCTTGCCCGATTCGAGGGGGAGACCCCCTTTCCTCCCTCGGAAATCGTGTATGTCCTCGGAAGCCGCAACGTCCAGCGGTTCGTCAGTCTCAAGCAGGGGAATCTCGTCGTGCGGACCCCCATCTGGATCATCCGCCCGGGTTCCTGGAACCTGTCGTACTGGCGCGAGATGGACTGGCTTCGGTCGTGCGCGGGCTGTCACATGACGGCGTTCGACCCCTTCACGGGCCGATCCCTGGAAGAGGGGGTCGGCTGCGAGGCGTGCCACGGACCGGGGCGCGCGCATGCCCGGAGCCGGCGGCCCGAAGAGATCGTCCACCCCGGCAAGATCGGAGCGCGGCGCCGGGCCATGATCTGCGAGTCGTGCCACACGACGGGACACGATGCGACCGGCGAGTTCCGGTTCCCGGTGGGTTTCCTCCCGGGGCTCGACCTGCGCCGGTTCTACTTCGGCCTCATCCCGAAGCCGGGTCAGGACGACCGGTCGTTCCGGGGCGACGGGACCTACGAGGACCGCCACGCCCAGTTCCTGTTCTGGGAGTCGAACATGCTGCTCAGGCAGGGGGAGACGTGCGACCTCTGCAAGAATTTCCGCATGGCGCGAGAGGAGGCGGCGGCTTCGGAGGACCCGCGGATGTCTTCGCGCGAGTTCTGCCGGTCGTGCCACGACGGCGCCGTGCTCCCCCCGCCGCCTCACCACGGCGGCCCCGTGACGCGAAGGGCCCATTGCCTGTCCTGTCACCCGCCCGCCCGCGCCGCGTCGGGGGAGGTTTCGATCCACGACCATCGCTTCATTCCCCGCGCGGCGATGCCAAGAAATGACTTTATTCCTCCACCCGATTTCAATAGCATCTGTTTCAGATGTCATCCCGCGCCCACGAAAGGAGCGTAACGCCCATGGCCCGTCCGGCGCGCATCGCCGCCTGCTTCCTCGTCCTTTTGACCGTCGCGTCTCCCGCCTTCGCCCTGTGTGTCGCGGTGGGGAAACCGGTCCCCGAGGTGTCGCTCCCCTCCATCGACGGCGGGATGATGGCGCTGTCCGGCCTCCGCGGCAAGATCGTCCTGCTCGCCTTCTGGGCGTCCTGGTGCCCGCGCTGCGAGGAGGAACTGACATTCCTCCAGGGAGTCTACAAGACCAGCCCCGACATCGTCGTCGTGGCCATCAACCAGGAGAGCCAGAACATCTCGCGGGCGCACATCGAGCGGATCCGCAAGACACTCAAGGACTGGAGAATCGACTTCCCCGTCCTCATCGACAAGAACCTCGACGCCTGGAACGCGTTCTGCATTAACGCGCTCCCCACGAGCATCATCGTCGACAAAAAGGGGATCGTCCGGTACGCGGAAGCGAACTACTATTGGGCCACCCAGGACAAGATCGCGGAAGTCATCCAGGCCATCCGGTTGGGAAAATGAAGGCGGGGCGATTCCCGCCGGGTCCCTCGGCGGCGCGTTGCGCGGCCGCCATGGCGGTCCTGGCGGTGCTTTCGGTGTGGACGATGGCGTGCGCGGCCGCGGGATCGCCTCCCCCCTCGGTGGCCGGCGCGCCGGGCCTGCGCCCCCTCATCAGGGCGGGCGAGAAGGCGCCGGCCTTCACGCTGAAGGACCTGGACGGGAAGGCGCACGCTTTTCTCCCGGGTGCCGGCAAGCCGGCTCTCCTGGTCTTCTGGTCGGCCTTCTGTCCCTTGTGCC
>JAMDBZ010000006.1 GCA_023488945.1 Deltaproteobacteria bacterium | reverse complement strand
GGGGGGTCGCAGTGCGGTGCGAGCAGGGAAGATCTTCCTCCTCCACCATCATTCCCAAGATCCTGACCTCCGCCATGGCGGGCCGAAGTTCGGTGACCGTGGATGTCGAGAAGACGTGGGAAGAGATCCGGCCGTCCGGCGACATCCCCCGTCTGCGCCTTTCCCGCAAATCGGAGATGAGCATCGATTGCTGGGACGGCGATTCTCAATCGGGAATGAAACTGAAGGGGACGGTCCGGTCGATCGTCGCCCTGGGGTTCCTGCGATGAAAACGGCCGCTCTCGCGGCCATCGTCCTCGGCGTCTGCCTGTCGGCCCCGGCCTTCTCCAAGATCCGCTCCGTAATCCAGGCTCCGCACGTCCCGTTTTCCATCGACGGGACCATGATTCCGGCGGATTCCTTGTCGGACGACGATCCCGCACTCGTGGAAAGGGAGCTGCGAAGACTCGGAATCCCCGAAGACCCGGGCCAAGGAGTTCCCGATCCGATGATCAACCGACCGCCGCATCTCCCGGGACAGATCGTCGGCGAGGGAGGAAATCGTCCCTCCTTGCCGGCCGGTCTCGGGGCGGATCATGTCTTCCGGTCGGGTCCGGGCGACGGACGGACCGAAATGGCACTCGGGACCTGTTCGGTCCCCGTCGGCACCATGACCGCGAAATTGACGCGGGAGGGATGGGAATGCTTCCCCGTCGGACGGGGAAACGGAGGGATCATCATCGGGACCATCACCCGCGGAAAGGAGACCGGCATTGTCGTTCTGGACGAAAATAAGAAACAGGTTCTCGTCCTCAGGCGAACGGAAGAATAGGTTCCGGCCCATGATCCCGCTCTTCGCGGGGCTGGCACTTACCGCCTTCGCCGTGATCCTCGCAAGGCAACGCATGGAGAGCCTGGAGGCCGACATCCGCAGGGAATCGGCCCCCGTCGAAATCGCCGTCGCGCGGGTTCCCATATCGGCGGGCGCGCCTTTTTCGGAACAGAACCTGGCCAAGAAAACGGTCCCGGAATCGGGAACGGGGCGTCGCAACGTCCCGGCGAAGGAGTTCGAGCTCCTGCTGGGCGCCAAGGCAAGGATCGACATCGCGGAAGGGGAGCCGATCCTTTGGAGCGACGTGGATGAGCCGTTCGAGGTCGAGAAGTTCTCGATGGCCGTGCCCCCGGGGCGGCGGGCACTGACCATCTCCGCGGACGCGAACGCCTCCTTTTCGGGTCTTCTTCGGCCCGGAGACGCGGTGGACCTGCTGTCCGGGGATCCCCAGGGAGGCGGTGTGTTCTGGGTCCGGAATATCCCCGTCATCGCCGTGGACCGCTTCTATCAAGGGAACCCCTTGAACGAGGATCCTTCGGAAGCCGGGACGATCACCTTGTCGGTGACGCCGGACGAGGGAAGAAGGATCGCTTCCGCGGCGCGCGACGGGAAACTCCATTGGTTCCTGAGGAACCCCGATGACCACAGCCCGGGGCCGACCGCTCGCAGGATCCCTCCCGGCGGAAACGCGAAGAGCGTGGAGATCTGGAAGGGGGGAAAGCTCCAAACCGCATCCAACGTATCGCCCGGTGAAAAGGAATGACGCCCTCCAGGATCGCAGCCGGCCTGATGTTTATTCTTTCCTGTCTTTCCCCGCCGGGACCCGTCGCCGCCGAGACCATTTCGCTGCGTCCCGGGTTCCAGAAGATCCTGGACCAGCCGGCGGTCACGCGGCTCTCGGTGGGGAATCCGGACGTGATCGAGGCATCCCCTCTCCCCAAAGGAGACGGGATCATCGTCGTCGGCAAGAAGGAGGGCGAAACGGACCTCGTCGCGTGGAGCAAGGGGACGATGACCGAGTGGCAGGTGCGGGTCCGTGAGAAAAGGCCCGCGCTCA
Organism: Deltaproteobacteria bacterium; assembly: GCA_023488945.1. Next base: position 19,112 of record JAMDBZ010000006.1, on the reverse strand, counting down.
TCGATGAGGTCCGGGCGCTCGTCGTCCCGTTCCCCGACCTTTCGGTTCGCGAGGCGGGAGAAACCGTCACCGTTTCCGGAACGGTCCCGACCCGGCAGGACAAGGCGTTCCTGGAGAATTTCTCCGCAGGGCGCCCCAATCTTCACATGAGAATCTCGCTCCCGGAGGAAAAACGGGTTCTCCTTTCCTACGACCTCAAGATCATCGAGATCAGCAAGGGCAAAACCAGTCAGCTCGGCGTCCGCTGGCCCGACTCGATCGCCGTCAAAGGATCCTTTACCCGGGAGCGGAGTTCCGAGAGCGCTTTGGTGCTCAAATCCGGCTTCGACGCGCAGTTGAATCTCCTGCTGGCCGACGGGCGAGCGAGGATCCTCGCCAACCCCCGGCTCGTGTGCGAGAGCGGGGCCGACGCCAGCTTCCTCGCCGGGGGCGAGATCCCCATCGTGATCGCGACGCCCGAGACAAGGACCGTGGAATGGAAAACATACGGGATCATCCTCCGGATCACGCCGAAAATGGACGCCGGGAACAGGATCCGCACCCGGATCACGGCGGAGATCAGTTCGGTCGATCACGGGAGCGGAAGCCAGAACACGCCGGGTTTCCTGACGCGGCGGGTCACGACCTTCTTCTCCACGCCCCCCGGGAGCACCGTGATGCTCTCGGGGCTTGTGAAAAGCGAGATGGCGAAGGACATCGCGAAGCTCCCCTTGCTCGGCCAGATCCCGGTCCTGGGCGAGCTATTCAAATCCCGATCCTTCCGGGAAAACCGGTCGGAGCTGGCGATCTTCATCACCCCGCGCGAAGTCCACGGATATTCCCGGGAGGAGATGGATTCCTGGGACTCGAAGGCGGAGCGGGAAAAGACCGAACTGCGCTACCGGCTCCTGGATTGAGGGAACCCATGCACGCAGACTACCGGAATACCCTTCACCAGAAAGTCGTTCGCCACCTGGACATCCGGAACGGGGGCATCCTGGCCGAGGCCGAGGACCGGATCATGGCGCGAGCCGATCAGTTTCTCCGGGCGGAGCTCGGTTCCTCCCCTCTTCCGGAAGCGGACCGGGAAACGATCCGCTCATCCATCCTCGACGAGATTTTCGCGTTCGGTCCGGTCACTCCGCTCCTTTCCGACCCCGAGATCTCGGAGATCCTGGTGAACGGGAAGGACGGGGTCTACATCGAGCGGAGCGGAAAACTCGCACCCTCCGGGGCGGTTTTCCTGAGCGAAGAGTCCCTCCGCGCCACGATTGACAGGATGGTCGCACGGGTCAACAGGAGGCTTGATGAGTCGTCCCCTTACGTGGACGCCCGGCTTCCCGACGGGTCGCGCATCAACGCGATCATTCCTCCCGTAAGCCTTTCCGGACCTTGCCTGACCATCCGGAAATTCCGAAAAGACCCGTTCTCGGCGGCGGAGCTCGTCCGGTCGGGAACGCTGACGGAAGAGGTCGCGGAATATCTCCGGGAGGCCGTCCGGCAACGGATGAACATCATCATTTCCGGCGGCACGGGGTCCGGCAAGACGACGTTGCTCAACGTGCTCTCCGGGTTCATCCCGGACGAGGAACGGATCATCACGATCGAGGACGCGGCCGAGCTTCGCCTGATGAAGCCCCACGTCGTCCGACTCGAGGCGCGCCCGGCCAACATCGAGGGCACGGGAGCCGTGACGATCCGGGACCTCGTCAGGAATTCCCTCAGGATGCGGCCCGACAGGATCGTCGTCGGGGAATGCCGCGGCGGAGAAGCCCTGGACATGCTCCAGGCGATGAATACCGGGCACGACGGATCCCTGACGACCGGACACGCCAATACTCCCCGCGGCATGCTCCGGAGACTGGAGACGATGGTCCTGATGTCCGGGGTCGAAATCCCCGTGCGGGCGATCCGGGAGCAGATCGCCTCGGCGATCGACATTATCGTCCACGTCTGCCGGCTCGCGTCGGGAATGCGGGCCGTCACCTCGATCACCGAGATCTCCGGGATTTCGGAGAGCCAGATCCTCCTCCAGGAGACGTTCCGCCGGGGAACCGGCGCGGGCCGCCTCGCGGAGGGGCGACTGGCCCCGACGGGCATTTCGCCGAAATTTCGACCGGAAGGGAGGGCGGAGTGGGAATGACGCTTTTCGAAACCGTCCTGCTGGCGGCCGGGATATCCCTGCTGGCGTGGTTCATGATCCGGTCCGCCTTCCCTTCCGCAAAAAGCCTCGTGGACGCGGCGGCCGACCGGCGCTCCCGGGATCTCCGCGAGGAATTCCTGAGGCTCACGACCCGCCAGGCCAAGCTCCTCCTGATCGGCGCGGGAAGCATCCTCTCACTCGTTGTTTTCGTGCTTTCGCGAAACGCCTTATGGGCCATCCCCGCGGCGGCCGTTCCGATCCTGCTTTCCGGAATCGCGGTGCGGTCCTATGCAGCGAGGCGGCGAAGGAGGGTCCTCGCCCAACTGCCCGCGTTCATCGACCTGCTCTGCGGGCATGTCAAGGCCGGTCACAGTCTCCCCGAATCGCTTTCCCGCGTCCAGGAGGCGCTGCCCCACGGGATTCGGGAGGAAGTCGCCTGGATCGTCCGGGCGAACAGGCTCGGAACGCCTCTTTCTCAATGTCTCTTCCAGTGGGAGGACCGGATCGCCGCGGAAGAAATATCCCTCGTCGCGCGTCCGCTCGCCACCGCCCTTCCGACGGGAGGCAACGTGGTCGAGCTCCTGACCCGGACACGCGACATTCTCAGAATGCGGGCCCGTTCCAAGGAACGTCTGAAAAGCATGACCGCACAGGCGCGCCTCCAGGCGGCCGTTCTGACCCTTCTGCCGCCGGGGTTCGCGGCGGCCATCTCGGCGGTCGACCCGGAATACCTCCCGAGGATCCTGGGAACCCCCCAGGGCAAGACGATCCTCGCAATCGCGGGATTCCTGCAGGTCGCCGGCTGGGTCGTCATCCGGAAAATCCTCGCGGAGAAGACATGATGATTCGGGATGCCTTTCTCGTCGGGTTGCCTCTCGGCTGCGGGATGTCCCTGATCGTGATGGCCCTCATCCCTTTCCTGCGCCGGGAACGGGCGATGGCAACGACCGGGAAAATCCGGGAATTCCACATCACGGCAACGCGCCGGCTGGCCGACCGGGGACTGCTCAAGATCCCCGGCATCCGTCTCGCGTCGTCCACCCGCGGATGGGTGATCGCCGAGGCGATCTGCCTCGCGTCGACCGCTGCCGCGATCGCGTGGAGACCGGGCCTTCGCCAGTCGGCTTTTCTCGTCGGCGGGTCCTTCGTTTCCGGGGTCATGCTCGTTTATCTCTCCCTGCGCGGGGAATCGCGCCGCCAGGTGGAGCGGATCCGCGATGCCCTTCCGACCGCGGCGTTCCTCTACTCCCTCCTCCTGGAGTCCGGGATGGGCCAGCACGCCGCCCTCGCGCAGGTCGCAAAATCGCTGCCCCCCGGCCCCCTGCCCGCCCAACTCCACGAGATCGATCTGTCACGCGCCATGGGAATTCCCCGCGCGGAGGCATTCGAACGCGCCCGCGCCCGCGTTCCGCTCGACGACTATCGCCTCTTTCTGGATTTCATCCGGCAGGGGGAGCGACTGGGGACCGGTCTTTCCCAGGGATTGAGGGAGCTCTCGGCCAAGATGCTCGAGGATCGGGAGCACCGGGCCGAAGCGACGGCTCAGAGAGCGGCCGTCAAACTGCTCGTCCCGCTGGTTCTTTTCATCTTCCCGTCGGTATTTCTCATCGTGCTCTCTCCCGTCATCCTTTCCCTCTTGGAGACATTGGGGAAATAGCGTGAATCACGTCATCCGCAAGCTGAGAATCCTGATCGTGATTGCCGCGCTGGGGGGAGGAATCATCCTCCCCGCCGGATCGGCATCGCCCGGAGGCATTCCGCGAGACGGCGCTCCTCAACGGAGACAAATCGCGGAACGACGCTTGCGCCTGTCCATGAAGATCACGGAAGCCAGGAAGAAAGAATCGGCAAGGGAATATTACCGGAGTATGGCGCGGCGGCAGAAATGGCGGACGATCCGCCTCCCGTCCCCCCCTCGGTGACCGGACGCCGTTTCGTGTCGAACAGGGGCGACCGCCGATTACGTGCGGGCGTATTTCTCCAGCGTCTTCCTCAGCTTTTCGGCAACGGCGGGCATCCTGACGCCCTTGCCCGCCAGGATCTCGGAGGGACGGATGCCCTCCCGGCCGTAGAACGCCGCATCGCCCTCGTCGTCGATCTGCAGGGCGGACCCTTCCAGGGAGATCCCGGCGAAAAGCCCCCGGCTCCGGGAGTAGGAATAGATCTCCGCCTTGAGCTGCACATCGGTCGCGGCTGCCGCGTTACGCCCCACCGGCCCCGCCGCCACGGACGCGTCGGCTCCCATGGTGTATTTCCCCTTCATGATGCCGTCGATGCTCCTGCGGGTCTTGAAGACGATGACGAAGTCGGTGGATTGGGCGCCGATCTGCCACCCGACGCTGCCGCTCGCCAGGGTGACGAACACGGGGTTGCTCCACTCGCCCCCCTTGCCCCGGACGAGGAGGACGCCATGACCATACTGCCCGCCCACCACGAAACCGATCTTGATGACGCCGGGGACGATGGCGATCCCCTGCGCATCGGCAAGCAGGGACGGAGGGATCTGCTTCTCCGGGATCTCCATGATCTTCCGCATCACGTCGGCGGCGGATTCCACGCGTGCGGTTTCCTTGCCGGCCGCTCCGGCCGGCGCGGCCGGAAGAACCGTGAGAAGGAAGAGAATCGAGAAGAGAATCGGGGGGGACATCTTCATGGTCGCCATGCGTCCTCCATTCCGGTTCGCCCTATGGGATCTCCCTGAGATCCTGTTTCCCAGGCAACCCGGTGGCAAGTTCCCCTTGAGATGCCCGCAGGCCGGGAGGGATTCCACCCCCGCGACCTTCGAAGACACGGTTCACCATGAGAACCGGCTTTTGTGCGGGGCTTCTCAGGACGACTCCCCCAAGCGCTCCTCCATCGTCGAGCAGATCCGTTCCGGCTTCCTGTAGTACAACGAAAACCGCAGGTCCCTGGCGAACGGGAAATGCTCGTACAGACGGAGCGCCGCGTCTTCGGGCCTGCTGACCGGCTCCCACCTCGCGTTGGTCTTCGGCCGCATGAATCGCCCGCTCAGGAGCAGCCGGAAGAACATCAGGTCGCACAACATCCCTTCCAGCCACGGCGTCCAGTTCGCATACCCGGCGATCCACTTCAGATGTTGCGAGCCGTCGAGCAGGACCTCGGCCGTCTTCCGGTTGACGAAATCGCAGGCGCCGACGTAAAGACCGTCATAACTGGTGAGGGGAGCCAGGATGTTCTTGAGCTTCCTGCGGCTGATGCCCTGGACCGCGCTGATGACGCCCCGCTTCCCGTGACAGGCCAGGTAGGCGATCTTTCTGCGGCTGTCGACGCCCTGATCATAGCGATAAAGGGCGTCTTTCAGCCCTTCCGCGTTCTGGAAGACGACGTAACTGAACAGGGCATCGTGGCCCGGACGTTCCTGGTGCACCCCGTTGCGCCTCGCATCGGTTTCCTCGGTGTCCCGCTTCAATTGCTCGAAGAACGGCTTGACCGTTTCGTCGTGAAGCTGATCCCATTGCGCCTCGAACACCTTGATGATGTACCGAAACCCGTTTCTCTCCCGCATGGCGGCTCTCCAATGACAACCATCATACCCCCAATTCAATGGCCCGGGTGCCGACAGCGAACCCGCACGCCCGGATTCGTGTACCGCCACCCCCCCCGCCAAGGCAAAACATGTCCTTTATTATCGGATATTTACGATCATAGGCCCCTCGCCTCGCCAACCCGCGGCAACGCGTGCAGCCTATTCCGGGGCGGGCCCCACGGTCACCTGGGCCAACGCCTTCGGCCGCACCCAGCGGGCAACGTACCCGGGGGTCGATCGGACTCGAGGTCGCCGGACACACACGAAAATCCCCGCAACGGGGATCCGGAAGCCGAACGGTTTCGTGCGAGAATGAGGAACGCGCATGATGGCGGGCGGGGTTTGAAATCACAGGGACAGGGAGGACCTTCGATGGGCGATTTCACCAAGGTCGTCGAACTGCGCGGGCATATCATCGACTCCCTGACCTTCCCCAAGGTCCTGGACGAGATCCTGGACCACGGCGCCGAGTACGAGACGGAAGAGATCGCGGTCGGGAAGAAGCGCAAGGACCCGAGCTACGCCCGCATCCGGGTCATGGCGCCGACCGAGGAGATCCTCCAGAAGGTCCTCGGCCACATCCAGCGCCTGGGGGCCATGACGGTCGAGGAGGAGGAGGCCCTCCTTGCGCCGGCGCCGGGGGACGGGGTCTTCCCCGAGGGCTTCTACGCCACGACCAACCTCCCCACCCGGATCCGGCTCGGCGGGCGCTGGCTGGAGGTGGACGACCTCTGCATGGACAGCGGCATCCGGGTGCTCCCCCGGGAAAGCCGGGCGGCCTGCGTCAGGATGTCCCAGGTGCGGGCCGGCGACCTGCTGGTGGTCGGTCACGAAGGGGTCCGGGTGGAACCGTTGCGTAAGGAGCCCGCCCGCCGGGGGCTCTTCGAGTTCATGTCCAGCACCGTCTCCCCCGAGAAGTCCAAGGAGATCATCATCGAGGAGATCACCCGGGAGATGCGGCGGATCAAGGAGGAAGAGGGAGGCCGGATCCTTTGGGTCCTCGGGCCGGCCCTGGTCCACACGGGAGCCCGGGACAGTTTCTGCACCATCGTCGAAGCCGGGTTCGTCGACGCGGTCTTTGCCGGAAACGGTCTCGCCGCGCACGACATCGAGGTTTCCCTGTACGGCACTTCCCTGGGCGTATCGCTCAGGGCGGGGGGGATCCTCCCCCGCGGCCACGAGCATCATCTCCGCGCCATCAACTTCATCCGGTCCGTGGGGGGCATTGCCCGGGCGATCGAACTGGGGCGCCTGAAGGGCGGCATCATGCACAGCCTCGTCAAGGCCGGCATCCCGTTCGTGCTCGCCGGGTCCATCCGCGACGACGGCCCCTTGCCGGAAGTGATCACCGACTCCGTCGAGGCCCAAAAACGCATGCGGGAACTTTGCCGCGGGGTGTCCATGGCGGTGATGATCGCCACCATGCTCCACTCCATCGCCACCGGCAACCTCCTGCCCGCGAAGGTCCGCACGGTGTGCGTGGACATCAATTCCGAGATGGTGACCAAGCTGGCTGACCGGGGGACCCACCAGTCCCTGGGCCTGGTGACGGATGCCGAGCTGTTCCTGCGCGAGCTGGCCGGGAAACTCACGGGGTGAAGGAACGGGGCGCCCGGCGGCTCCACGACCGCCCCGTCGGGAGGTCTCCTTGCGCCGCATCCTCATGTGCGAGCCGGCCCATTACGGCATCGAGTACGAGATCAACCCCTGGATGTCCCGCAGCCGCCAGGCCGACCGCGCGGCGGCCCGGAAGCAGTGGGAGAACCTCCATGATCTCCTGCGAAGGGAACTGGGACTCAAGATCTCGCTCCTCGAGCCGGTCAAGGGGGCTCCCGACCTCGTCTTCACCGCGAACGCCGGCCTTGTTCACGAGGGGATTTTCATCCCGAGCAATTTCCGCCATCCCGAGCGCCGCGGGGAAGCCCCTGTCTTCCGCCGCTGGTTCGAAAGGGAAGGCTACGAGATCCACCCCCTTCCCGCGGATCTCCACTTCGAGGGGGAGGGCGACGCCCTCCGGGTGGGCGAAGACCTGTTCGCCGGGTACCGGATCCGCTCCGACATTCGCACCCATGCCCATTTGGGAGAGATCCTGAAGAAGCGGGTCCTGTCGCTCGAGCTGGCGGATCCCCGCTTCTACCATCTGGACACCTGCTTCTGCCCCCTTGACAAGGGCACCGTCGCCTATCACCCGCCCGCCTTCGACTCCTACGCCCGGGAAGTGATCTCGGCCGGCGTGCGCCGGACGGTCGAAGTCTCTCCGGAAGACGCGGTCCGGTTTGCCTGCAACGCCGTGGTGGCGGGGCAAAAGGTCGTGCTCGACGCCGGCTGCGGGGACTTCAGGCGGAGTCTGCAGGCGATGGGCTACGAGGTGTGGGAGACGGACCTTTCGGAATTCATCAAGGCCGGCGGCGCCGCAAAATGCCTGGTGCTGTTCCTGGATTGACGGAGGGAACCCGTGATGGAACCGGCCACGCCGATGACCCGATACACCACCGGCATCTTTTACCATCCTTCCTTCTCCCGCCGAAGCTATCTGACCGTCGGGGCGCGGCTGGCCGACTTCCCCATGGCCCTGGACAGGATCTTGCGGAGCGACAAGGTCAAGATGTATGAACCGGGGCCCGTTTCGCGGGAATTGCTGCTGAAGGTCCACACTCCCGATCTGTTGGAGAGGGTCAAGGGAGATCCCCTTTGCTCGACCGCCTGGCACTCGGCGGGGAGCGTGGTGATGGCGGGAGAAAAGATCGCCGAAGGCGAGATCACCAACGCCTTCGCCTTCATCGGCGCCGGCGGGCACCATTCGGGGCGTGATTTTTTCGGGGGCTACTGCTGCTTCAACGATGTGGCTCTTTGCATCGTCCACCTGCGGGAGAAATTCGGCATCAAGCGTTTCGCCATCCTGGATACCGATGCCCACCACGGCGACGGCACCCGGGACCTTTTCCCCGACGACCCCGATATCCTCCATGTCTGTCTTTGCGGGATGAACTACGAATCCCCCGACGGGACGAAGGTGGACGTGGCCTGTTCTTCCCCCCGGTGGGGCCGGCGGGAGCGCCCCATGAACGATGTTTACTTCAACCTGGTGGCGCAGCACTTCCCCCCCCGGGCCCGCCGATTCAAGCCCGACCTCGTCTTTTGGTATTTCGGCTTCGACACCCACCAGGGCGACTATGGCGACATCGGCCTCACCGGGCCTTGCTACTGGAACATCGCTCTCCTGATGCGGGACCTGGCGGGGGAGGTCTGCGGGGAGAAGCTGGAAGTGGTGCTGGGCGGCGGATCCCATACGCATCTGGCCACCGATCTGATTCCGCCGATCATCGAAAGATTGGCGGGGCTGAGCGGTTGATTTATTCGCTATGGAACTTCGGGATCCTGTGCTACGATTTTCATCCGCCGCTTCCTGATCCCCGGCGGGTGCGCTGATGAAGGTCCTGCTCCTCTATCCGGAATTCCCCGACACGTTTTGGAGCTTCCGCCATGCCCTCCCCTTCCAGGGGAAACGTTCCGCCTATCCTCCTCTGGGGCTGCTCACGGTCTCCGCGCTGCTGCCGCCGCACTGGGAGCGGAGGCTGGTCGACCTGAACGTCGAAAAATTGCGCGACAAGGATCTGGCCTGGGCCGACGCGGCATTCCTGAGCGCCATGCTGGTCCAGGCTCCCTTCCTTTCGGAACTGATCGCCCGTTGCCGGTCGGCGGGACTGAGAACGGTCGTAGGGGGACCGATTACGAGCGCGGAGCATCCCGCTTACCGGGATGCGGACCACATCGTCCAGGGCGAAGCCGAAGGGGTCATCGAGCAACTGGTCCACGATCTCGAGACGGGGCAGGGACGCCGTTGGTACAAGGCCCCCCGCTGGACGGACATGACACGGGTGCCTCCCCCCGAGATGAACCTGGTGAAGATGCGGCGGTACAGCGCCATGCCCGTCCAGTACTCGCGCGGCTGCCCCTTCAACTGCGAGTTCTGCGACATCATCGAACTGTTCGGGCGGACACCACGCACCAAGACGACGGAGCAGGTCCTCGCGGAGTTCGACCGGCTCCACGATCTCGGCTGGCGGGGATCGGTGTTCGTTGTCGACGACAACTTCGTCGGGAACAGGAAAGCCATCAAGGCGCTGCTTCCCCGGCTGGCCGGCTGGATGCAACGCCGGAGGAACCCGTTCTCCCTGTTCACGCAGGCCTCGATCAACATGGCCGACGACGAAGAGCTCCTTTCCCTCATGCGGGCGGCCCGGTTCAACAGGGTGTTCGTCGGCATCGAAACCCCGTCCAAGGAGAGCCACCGCGCCGCGGGCAAGCACCAGAACGAAAGGGCCGACCTGCTCGCGAGCGTGCACCGGATCCAGGAGTACGGGATGGAGGTCATGGGGGGGTTCATCCTGGGTTTCGACCAGGACACCCCGGAGATCTTCGAGCGGCAGATCGCCTTCATCCGGGAGGCGGCCATCCCCGTTTCCATGGTGGGCCTCCTGACGGCCATGCCCAACACGCGCCTGTGGCGCCGCCTTTCCGAAGAGGGCCGGATCCTGCGGCAGAGCATCGGCGACAACACGGCGGCGCTGCTGAACTTCATCCCCCGGATGGATCCGAAGACTCTCCTCGCGGGGTATCGGGACGTGATGGCGTCCATCTACAGCCCGAAAGCGTATTTCGAGCGCGCCCGGGCGCTCCTCTCCCGGCTGGGACCGTCGCCGAAAATCCACCTGGTCTTGTCGGACTACCTCGCCCTGTGCCGCTCATTCATCCGGCAGGGCGTCTTCGCGCGCTACCGGAAGGCCTACTGGCAGTTCCTGGGCAGCGCCCTGTTCCGCACCCGGCGGCATTTGGGATTGGCGGTCACGCTGGCCATCATGGGGCATCACTTCTTCACGCTGACCGACCGCCTGGAATCGGACCTTCCGGAATGAGTTTTCCGGCGAGATAGGACATCCACCCGACGGGGTTCCCCGCCGGCGGCGTCCGCCGCCCCGGCTCAACCGGCCCGGAACAGCTCCGCGGCGGGGATCAGGTACGGCCCGGCGGCGAGCCGCGCCGGGGCCGAATCCAGCTTCGTCGGGGGACCGAGCCGCAGGGAGGACCGGAAGGGATGGTCCTCGACCACCTTCAGGTGGCGACGGATCAGGCGCTCAATCCCGGGAAGCAAGAGACGCTCCTCGATGCTGCAGAAGGAAAGGGCGACCCCGGACGCCCCCGCGCGGCCGGTCCGCCCGATCCGGTGCACGTAGCTCTCCGGCTCTTCGGGAAGGTCGAAGTTCACCACGTGGGAAAGATCCGCGATGTCGAGCCCCCGTGCCGCGACGTCGGTCGCGACCAGCACCCGGATCTCTCCCCGCTTGAATTTCGCCAGGGCGCGCTCCCGGGCCGCTTGCGACCGGCCGCCGTGGATCGCCTCCGCCCGGATGCGCGCACGAAGAAGTTGCCCGGCGACCCGGTCGGCCCCCCGCTTCGTTCGCGTGAAGACCAGGGCGTTCCTGGTGGCGGCGTCCGACAGGAGGTGTCGGAGCAACTCCCCCTTGCCGGGCTTCTCCACGTAATAGATCGAGTGCTCGACAGTCTCCGGGGGGGAAGACACCGGCGTGACCGCCACGAAGACCGGATCGCGCAGGATCGAATCGGCGAGACGCCGGACCTCCCGGGGAATCGTGGCCGAGAACAGCAGGGTCTGCCGGTCCGCGGGAATCCGGGCGATGATCCTCCGGACGTCCGGGAGGAACCCCATGTCGAGCATCCGGTCGGCTTCGTCAAGAACGAGCGTTCCGACCGACCTCAGGCTCAGGAGGCCTTGGGATTCCAGATCCAGGAGCCGCCCCGGGGTGGCTATCAGGATATCGACGCCGCGGCGCAGGACCTGCTCCTGGAGATTCTGACTGACGCCCCCGTAGACCGCGGCGTATCTCAGGCCCGTCTGTCTCCCGTAGTCGCGGAAACTTTCGCCGACCTGACCGCAAAGCTCCCGCGTCGGCGTCAACACGAGGGCCCGGATGGCCCGAGGACTTCCTTTCTTTGGAGACGTCAGGAAGAGGCGCTGCAGGATGGGCAGCGCAAAGGCCGCCGTTTTGCCGGTCCCGGTCTGGGCGCATCCCAGGAGGTCTTTCTCCTCCAGCGCGTACGGGATGGCCTCCTCCTGGATGGGTGTCGGCGTCTTGTGGTTCATGCCCTCGAGGGCATGCAGGATTTCGGGACAAAGCCCGAGACGTTCGAATGGCATAACACTCCTCGTTTCGGAATCTCACGAAGCGCAACCCAAGGGACCGAATCCGTCCCCCGGGTCCGATGCTTCCTAAAGGATGTCCTTTGGGAGACGCGTCACAACCGCACGGCGGTGGTTCAGGCCGCTTCCACGGAATGACCTGTCGGGGGATGCTTGCGATCGGTGAGGATTCAATTGGGATTCACTCTACCACAGCGGGAAGCGGGACGCAACCGGAAAGCGGGAAGCGGGTGAGATTCCGATGCCCCCGATGCTCTTGACCGGGTGGCGGCTCATCCCCCGGTATCTCCGTCTCATTCCCTCCTTTCCCCTGTCGGCAGCGAGTGCCCGCCGGATCCACTTCCACCCCCGTGTCCGGAAAAACTCCGGTAAGATGAGACGGTGGCCGAAATGATCGGCTTGAAGGGGGATCCGTAAGGGATTCCCAAGCTCCCGGGAGGAGGATGCGATGTCGACGGATGCCAGGCCCGTTTCGATGTCCCGACTGGTCCTGGCCCAGGTGATGACGCCCCAGGACGCCAACTCCGCGGGGAACGTGCACGGCGGGAACATCATGAAACTGGCCGACGTGGCCTCGGGGGTGGTGGCGATCCGCCACTCCGGACGGAACTGCGTCACCGCCTCCGTGGACCGCTTCGACTTCCACGCCCCCGTCTACGTCGGCAACCTCGTGACGCTTTACGCTTCCTTGAACTACGTGGGGCGCACTTCCATGGAGGTGGGGGTCCGCGTCGAGGCCGAGGACCTGCGCACGGGGAAGAGAACCCACACGAATTCCTCCTATTTCGTCATGGTGGCCCTTGACGGGAGCGGGCGGCCCGTCGAGGTTCCCCGGCTCGTCCTGGAGACCGACGAGGACCGCCGGAGGAACGAGGAGGCAAGGCAACGTGCGATCGCCCGCCGGCAACGAAAAAAACGATGATGTCCGAACCGACGCGGGAACCGAATTGCCGGGAGCGCTTCCGGCAAGAGGAAAAATTTCAAGCCTTTGACCGTCAGTCCAGATCGACATCCCGGAGGGGCTTCGTGGCAGGCTGCCCCTGGCTCTTCTCGAGGAACTCCTGGAACTTCCTGTCCATCGAGACGCCTTTTTCCTTCTCCGTCTTGACGATCTCCTGGTAGCGCGCCTCGACGCGCGCCTTCTCCTCGAGCAGGACCTTCGTGGCGTCCTTCAGGTCGGCGGCTTTCCGCGGATCCTGCGGCTCCTTCCATTCCGTGACAGCGCCCGCCCGCGCATCGACCGTGAGGGTCGAGCCGCAACGGGGGCAGGTCACCCGGATCGGCGATTCGCTTTTTTCGGCCATGGTCGTGAGCCCCTTCCCACCCGGCCTTCCGGACTCCTTCAAGGATTATAGCGCATGCCCCTCCATCGATGCCGCTTCCCGTCACCTCCGCCGGAAGATCTTCTCCCGAGGGAAGGCCGTCTCGAAGAACTCCTCGCTCCCCGCCGGCAAACTCTGCGTCCGCCCTGCCACGAGATAGCCGCCGTGCGCGAGCGCACCGGCGAACACCTCCACCGCGCGGCGCCGCTCCCGGTCCGCAAAACAGGTAAATCCGAGGTTGCGGCAGAGAATCAGGCCGAACCGGCCTGGACAAGTCTTCGCTCGACCTTGAAACCGTTCGAGGTGCGCAAGAAAAACCCCGGCGGCAACCCGCCGGGGTTTTCCTTCGTTCCCCGGTTATCCGCCCAAGATCGTCAGGCCCTATCAGATCTTTGTGACGTTGGCCGCCTGTGGTCCCTTGGGCCCCTGCGTGATCTCGAACTGGACCTTGTCGCCTTCTGCAAGGCTTTTGAAGCCCTCCGCCCGGATCGCGCTGAAGTGGACGAACACATCAGGCCCCCCATTTGCCTGGCTGATGAATCCGAACCCCTTCGCGTCGTTGAACCACTTCACGCTTCCAGTCTCCAAAACAACCTCCAAGAATTTGTTCTTGCTCAATCCAGGCGGGAAAGCCCAAATCGACCAGAGCTGTAATCATACCACACTTCCGAGAAGCAACAGGAATCTCGACGATGTCTTGACCGGCGGATCACCTTCGGATCGCACCGGGGAAATAGCCGATCAGCGGACCCGCGGGCGGCGCCATTTATACGGAGCCGATCCGGCAGCGACCAAAGTGGTGCATAATGTTTCTGGCAGGCGGCCCAGGGAAAGTCCCGACCTTCGGCAGGAGAGGGGCGATGAGGCGGTTCCTTCCTTTCGCGGTCTTTCTTATGGTGTTGTCCGTCCCGGCGTGGAGCGTCCCCGCCGGCGCCGGGGAAGCGATCGGCGTCGTCAGGAATTCGGAGGGCCGGACCAGCATCACTCGCGGGGATCAGGTCGTGCCGGCCGCGCCGGGAACGAAGCTCATGGCAGGGGACACCCTGAGCACCGGCCCCGACGGATCGCTTGGCGTAATCCTCCGGGACAACTCCTCCCTGTCGCTGGGACCGGGAAGCCGACTCGCCATCCGGGAGTTCCTCTTCAAACCCGCCGAGGGTCGGATCGGCTTTCTGGCCCGCCTCTCCCGGGGGACCATGGCGTACCTGTCGGGTCTCATCGGCAAGCTGGCGCCGGAGAAAGCCCGTTTCGAAACACCGTCGGCCTCCATCGGCATCCGGGGAACCCGGTTCGCGGTGAAGGTCGGGGAGCCCGCTCCGGAATGAGGGCGGATGGGTAGGCGCAACGCAGGATCCGTTACGCCCCGGGCTCTCACCGTCCTCGCGCCCGGCCTGGCCATCCCGCTCCTTTTCGCCTCCTGTGCCACCGCACCGAAACAGCCCCCACGACCCCCGGATATCGTCGTCCTTCTCCCGGACGACCAGGGGAAGACCGGCTCAATCATCGTGTCCGGAGCAAAGGGCGAGCGAGTCCTCTCGAAGCCCTTCGAGGCCGTGAAGGTCGAGGCCGGTTCCATGCCGGGCGAACCGTTCACCATGCAGGAGAAGGACGTGCGCGCCCAGGTGGCCCCTGCCCTGTCGGCCCTTCCGCCGCCTCCGCTGCAGTTCATCCTCTATTTCAACCACGACACCGCCGATCTCACGCCGGAGTCGCAAGCCAAGGTGAACGAGGTGACGCGGACCATCAAGGAACGCAGTCCGGTGGACATCAGCGTCGTCGGACACACCGACACCGTGGGGAGCAAGGAGCACAATTACGCGCTCTCCCTCCGGCGCGCCAGGGCGGTCGCCGCGCTTCTCGTCGCCCACGGCGTTGATCCTTCCTTGATCGATACGGCATCCCACGGGGAGGACAACCCGCTCATCCCCACCAGCGACGAAGTTCCCGAACCGCGGAACCGCCGGGTGGAGGTGACAGTCCGGTAAGGTGCGCCGCTCTCCCCGCCATCCCGCCCTCCCGTTGGTCCTCGCGGGTGTCGCGCTCACCCTCCTCGGAGTGGCGATGTGCATATGGCCCCCATCCCTCGCGACATTCCTGGAAGGGAAGGTCTACGATTCGCTCATGCGGTCCGCCCCCCGGGGAGCGGTCGCCGGATCCGTGACGATCGTGGACCTCGATGAGGCGAGCCTGGAACGCCTGGGCCAGTGGCCATGGCCCCGCTACCGCGTGGCGCGCCTCCTCGGAAAGATCCGGAAGGCCGGCGCCGTCGGGGTGGGACTCGACATGGTCTTCGCCGAGCCCGACCGGACTTCCCTCTCGCTTCTCTCCGGAGAGATCGCCCGCGACCTCGGGATCCGCATGGAGCTGGCGGGGCTCCCGGCGGAAGCGCTGAACACCGACCGGGCCCTGGCCATGTCCCTCGCCGGGAGCTTCGCCGTCCTGGGCTACCAGTTCGACTTCGACGCGGCGCGCGGGGAGACGTGCGTCCTCCACCCGTTGCGGGCGGCGGTCCGCGCCGAAGGCGGGAGGGACGGGACCGAGGCCCTCTTCGATGCCCCGGGCGTCGTCTGCAATCTTCCGATCCTGGCCGAAGCGGCCGGTTCGTCGGGATTCTTCAACGTCACGCCCGACCCGGACGGCGTGCTCCGGCGCGTCCCGATGGTGATCCGCCACAAGGGAGTTCTTTACCCGAGCCTCGCGCTCGCCCTGTACCTGCGCGCGAGAGGCGACGACGCCGTCCTGGAGACCGGCCCGGAAGGAGTCGAGGCGCTGCGGCTGGGCGAGAGGAGCATTCCACTCGACCGGCGCGGCAACCTGCTGGTGAACTACCGCGGCCGCCATCACACCTTCCCCCACGTCTCCGCCGCGGCCGTCCTGGGCGGCTCGGCGGACCCGGCCCTGCTCAAGGGGAAGATCGTCCTCATCGGGGCCACCGCCGCGGGGCTCAAGGAGATCCGGACGACGCCTCTCGACGCCGCCCAGCCGGGTGTCGAGATCCACGCGACGGTCCTGGACAACCTCCTGTCGGGAGACCCGATCGCAGTGCCCCGCTGGGCGCGCGGGCTCCAGGTTTCCCTCGTCCTGCTGCCCGGCCTGATGCTGACGGCGCTCATCGCCCGGGGCCGCGCCGTCCGCGGGCTGGCGGCGATCATCCCTTGCATTGCGGGGATCCCCGCCGCTTCGTACTGGCTCCTGGCCCACCGCCAGGCCTTCCTCCCCCCGCTCATGCCGGTGGCGACGCTGGCGATCGTGTTCACCGTACTGACGTCGATCCGCTTCCTCCAGGCCGACCGGGAGGTCCGGGAGCGAACCCGCATGCTGGCGTTGACGCAGGACGCCATCATCCAGAGCCTGGCCGCCCTGACCGAGACCCGGCACCACGAAACCGGAGGCCACATCCAGCGCACCCGGCACTACATGCGCGTCCTGGCCATGCGCCTCAAGGAGCATCCCCGTTTCCGCCACTCCCTGGACGACGACGCCGTGGATCTCCTCTTCCGCCTCGCCCCGCTGCACGACATCGGCAAGGTGGGTGTGCGCGACCGGATCCTTCTCAATCCGGCGCCGCTGACCCCGGAGGAATACGAGGAGATGAAACGGCACACCGTGTACGGCTCGGAAACGATCCGCCAGGCGAAGAATCTTTTTGGGGAGAACACCTTTCTCCAGATCGCGGATGAGATCGTCCTCAACCATCACGAGCGGTGGGACGGCACCGGGTACCCGCGCGGCCTCCGGGGAGACGAGATCCCCATCCCGGGGCGCCTCATGGCGATCGCCGACGCCTACGACGCCATCATCAGCGAGCGGCTTTACAAGCCCGCCCTTCCCCACGAGGAGGCGGTGCGCAGCATGAGCGAAAAGCGGGGGACCTCCTTCGACCCCGACGCGCTTGACGCTTTCCTGGATCTCAGGGAGGAGTTCCGGCGGATCGCGTCCCGCTTCGCGGGCGCCGGAACGGAACCCGAGCCCCCCACCGGAGCCTGATCGCGTTTTCGCCCTCCGGCGGATCGAAACGCCGGAGCACGTGAACCTTCCCCCGCTCCCCGGGAATCCAACCTGGAAAACCGAAGTGCGAGGAGGCACGTCATGAAATCTCCGTTCGTGATCTGCGGATCGACGGGGAACGTCGGGTCGAAGATCGTCGGAACCCTGATTGCCGCCGGAGAACCGGTCCGCGTCATGTCAAGGGAGAAGGTCCGGCTCGGGCCTTTCGCCGCGAAGGGAGCGGAGCCGTGGCCGGGAGACATCGGAGACCCGGCATTTCTCGAAAAAGCCTTCGCGGGCGCCCGGGCGGTGTTCGCCATGATCCCCCCGAAATATGACGCCCCCGATCTCCGGGGATATCAGACCCGGGTCGCCGATGCCCTTGTGTCGGCCCTGGGAAAGGCGCGCGTCCCGCGCGTGGTCACCCTGAGCAGCGTCGGCGCGCACCTCTCCGAAGGAACGGGGCCGATCCTGGGTCTTCACGATCTCGAATCGAAGATGGAGAGGCTCCGGGATGCGGCGGTGGTCCACCTGCGGCCGACCTACTTCATGGAGAACCATCTCTGGAGCATTCCCGTTATCCGTTCCCTGGGGGTCAACGGCAGCCCGATCCGGCCCGACGTCCCGATTCCCATGGTCGCGACGAAAGACATCGCGGACGTTGCCGCACGGCTGTTCCTCGAAGAGACCTTCACCGGTCATGCCGTCCGCTATCTTCTCGGGCCGCGCGACCTGACGATGGTCGAGGCCACGGGGATCCTGGGCAGGGCGATCGGGAAGCCGGATCTCCGGTACGTCCAATTCCCCGAAGAGGAGGCCCGCAAGGCGATGACCGGGATGGGGATGTCCCGGAGCGCGGTCGATGCGATGATCGAGATGGAGCGGGGCTTCAACGCGGGAAAAGTCCGTCCCACCCGGGAACGGGCCCCGGAGAACACGACGCCGACGACACTGGAGGAGTTCGCGAGAACGGCCTTCGCTCCCGCATACCAGGCGGCGGCGTGATTCCTTCAGGAACCGGCGGCGACCTCCTTGGAAGGCCCGTAAGGTCGATACACGTCGGGGACCCGAAAGGAACACTGCCGATGTTCCTGGTGGTGTTCGCGGTCGCGCCGCGCAGAAGCGGTGGATGACCGCTACATCGGGGATCATGTGACGTTATTCGGCAATTCGCCTGTTCCACTGCCGACATAATTCCCGAATTTTGTCTCTTCCACTCCCCCTGTGCTACCAAAAAACATATTGATTTTATTATGAATATCTCGTTTGCTTCTGCCTTTGGCACATTTTTCCCAAATTAAACCCCGTGGGGGGAACCTCGAGAACAGGGGGATCGCCACTTTGAATACACGCGGAAGGACGGATATCGGTCACATGCTGTTCATCGCGGTCCCGCTTGTCGCGCTGCCCGCGCTGGCATGGGGCCTCCCAGCCGCCGGCCGAGCCCGGGCGCCTCGCGAAAGGCAAAGTCGTTCATTCTCCACACTCGCTGGCCCACTTGCGCTTCTCGCCCGCCTTCAGCTGTTTCAGGGAACGTTCCGCGCGCAGGGCCGCCCCCCGGTCCGGGTATTCCCGCACGCCGATGATCCGGAGGGGCTTCCTCATGCGGGTGAACCGCGACCCTTTCCCGGCCACGTGCTCCCGGAAACGGGCTTCTGGGTCGACCGCGATCCCCGTGTAGATGAAGCCCCCGGCGCACTCCAGCATGTAGACCCGGTACGGCTTCTTCACGGGCTATGGCCGCGAGACGAACCGGTTGCCCTTGATGTAAAACGGCCCGTAACCCTTTGATTTGTTTGGTAGCGGGGCCAGGATTTGAACCTGGGACCTTCGGGTTATGAGTTTGGCCCGATTCAGGCACGAAATCGCGGTAACTTGTACGAGAGAGCCGTCTCCAGCCGGGTAACAGCGGGA
>JAMDBZ010000077.1 GCA_023488945.1 Deltaproteobacteria bacterium | reverse complement strand
CAACATGATCGGCAACGCCCTGGACGCGATGCCCGACGGCGGCACGGTCTCGGCCGGCGCGGACCGCGACGGCGACAATGTCGTGTTCTTCGTGGAGGACGAAGGATCCGGCGTCCCCGAGGCGATTCGCGACAAGATCTTCGAGCCGTTCTTCACGACCAAGGCGCCGCACGGAACCGGCCTCGGCCTGGCGGTCGTACGGAAGATCGCGGCGGCGCACGGCGGCTCGGCGGGATGCCTCCCCCGCCCCGACGGCCGGCCCGGAACCCGCTTCTTCGTCTCAATCCCCCTGGAGCCGCCGGCCTCCGTGCCCGCGCCCGCCCAGGAGGCGGCCCCGCGGGGTGAGCCGGTGCGCCATGACGTCCTGCTGGTGGACGACGACCCGCTGGTCCTCGAGGCGATGGAAGAGATCCTGCGGCACCTGGGACATTCCGTCACCTCCTGCCGGAGCGGGCCGGAGGCCCTCGAGGCCCTCGGGAAGGGGAGCTATTCGGTCGTCCTGTCGGACATCGGGATGTCCCCGATGAACGGCTTCGAGGTGGCCCGGCGCGTCAGGGCCGCCTCGCCGGACACGCGCATCGTGTTGATGAGCGGCTGGTCGATGGAGGATCGTGAGCAGGAGGCCTATGGCTTCGTGGACCGGTTCCTCCAAAAGCCGTTCCGCCGCAAGGACGTCGCCGAGGTCCTCGGCGGTCCGGCTCCGCCGGGGAGATTCCGATCCGCCCCTGACGCGGGCCCATAGGGGCGACAGCCGGCGGCTCCGCCGGGACAGACCCGCGCGGGGGCCCCGGCGGGCCCCCGCGCGGCGGGCCATAGGGGCGACAGCCTACTTCCCGTACCGCTCCTGGTAGAATTTCCGGATCTTCTCCCGCTCCTCCTTGCTGATCCCCTTCATCCACTTGTGTTCGTCCTTCGCGAGGATGAACCGAGTCGAGCCGGGGAGCAGCGCCTCGGCCTCGGGGAGCAGCTCCATGTAGAAGCGCTGCGCGACCTCGAAGAAGCCGTGCCACTGGGTGTAGTCCGGCGCCATCATCGAGGCGCCGTGGCGGGCCCGCCGCCCCTCGTGGTGCCACAGGAGGAAGTAGGTCCACTCGATCTTCTCGTCGAACTGGGTCGGCGTGAGCTTGCCCGCGTCGTAGAGCTTCTTCATCAGCTCGCCGGCCGGCTTCGCGAACTTCTCGTTGTAGAGATCCACGGTGATGTCGTACTGCGTGAAGAAGGCGTTCGTGAACTTCGGGTTGTGGCAGTTGACGCAGACCTTCTTCATCGTGTCGCGGCGCTTCTCCCAGTTATCGAGCTTCTTGGACACCGCGGGCCGCAGCGTCCAGGAGATCCGCTCGCCCGGGTCGTGGGTCACCGGGAGGTCGGGCGTCGCGCTCACGTGGCATGTCGCGCAGGTGGGCGCGGCGGTGTAATCCCGCCCGAGGACCCAGCTCCGGGAATCCAGGTTCATCCGGTCCCGGTTCGCGTAGAAGGCGATCCCGTGCTTCGACTCGTCGTAGATCTCCTTCTGCGGGTGGTCCGGCCCCAGGTGGCACTTCCCGCATGACTCGGGGGAGCGCGCCACCTTCGCGCTGAAGAGGTGCCGGGAATGGCACGCCGAACAGGCCCCGCGCGACCCGTCGGGGTTGAGCCGGCCGATCCCGGTGTTCGGCCAGGTGGTCGGGTCGATCCTGCCGCCGGGGAGCACCCTGACCGCGCCGCCGTGGCACTGCTTGCATCCCGAGATCGCCGCAGGGGGTCCCTCGACCACCTCCCCCAGGAAGTTGTCGAGGCTGCCCAGGATCTCGCCCGCCTTGGCGTGGTGGCTCGCCTGGAACTCCTTCGACTCCTTCTCGTGGCACTTCGCGCAGTCGTTGGGGGTGACGATCGTCGCGATCAGATTTCCATAATGTTCGAACGCGTCAGGCTCGCCCTTTTTCGCCTCGTGGCAATCGATGCAGCCGACCCCCTCCTTCGCATGGGTGCTGTGCTTCCACTCCTCGATCGCCGTCGCCGCCACCTTCTCCTTGACGTGGCAATCCACGCAGACGCGGCTCGCCTCGGGGACCGCGACCTCCTTCTTCACGGCCGCCGCCGTCGCCGCCCCTCCGTAGAGCATCAGGATCGCCAGTGCCGCCGTCACGATTCCTCTCTTCACCATGGCCCTCCTCCGGTCTGGATGTTGGGACAGGGGGGTGCCGCCGCCTGCCGCCAACGGAAACATACCCCGAAAAAATCGCTCCGGAATTGACGTGGGTCAACGACCGGGGGCGAACCCTCCCCTCAACGGGTCAACGGCTCGAACAGGGCGTCCGACTTGAGGATCCGGATCTGCCGGCCCCGGACCCGGATCTTCCCCTCCTCCTGCAGCTTCTTCAAGGTCCTCGAGAAGGTCTCGGGGACGGTGCCGAGCCGGGCCGCCAGAACGTTCTTGCTCACGGAGAGCTCGTAGACGAGCCCGTCTCTCGGGGGAATCCCCTGTCCCGACAAGTCCTCCTGGATGAACCCGACCAGCCGCGTCTCCACGTCGCGCAGCGCGATGCTGTCCACGAGGTCGATCATCCGCTTGAGCCACCTGGAGAGCGACGCCAGCATCCGGATGGCGACCTTCGGATTTTTTTCCAGGAACTCGGTGAACGGGCGCTTCGGGAGGAAGACGAGGTCGCTGTCCGCGAGCGACTCCGCATGCGCGGGGAAGACCCCGCCCTCGAAGATGGTCGCCTCGGCGAACGATTGGCCGGGCCCGATGAGATGGAGGATCTGCTCCTTCCCGTCCGCGGACAGCTTGAAGACCTTGACCCGTCCCGAGATCACCACGTAGAAGCCGTCCGCCCGGTCCCCCTCCTGGAAGACCGTCTCCCTCCTCGCGTAATGCCGCGGGGATGCGATCGCGGAGACCCGCTTGAGCTCCTCGGGAGAGAGGTTTCCGAAGAGCGGGGTTTTGTGGAGCGCCTCGGCGAGCGGTTGTATCATGGGCTTATTCTTTCCCGCATCCGGACAGGGGTCAAGGCGGCATTCCCGAGGGAGGAGGGTTGACATGGCGAAAGTCGGGTTTATCGGGCTCGGGATCATGGGAGAACCGATGTGCCGGAACATCCTGGCGAAGGGGCACGAGGTGACGGTCTACAACCGGTCGCGCGAGAAGATGACCCCGCTGGTCGAAGCCGGGGCCGCGGGCGCCGCTTCCGTGGCGGATCTCGTTGCACGGTCTGAAATCGTCATCACGATGCTCTCCGACCCCGCGGCGGTCTGGGAGGTCGTCGCCGAGACGGCCGGGGTCCTGTCGGCCCTCACGGCGGGAAAGACGTACGTCGACATGAGCACGGTCTCGCCGGACTCCTCGCGGGAGATCGCCGCGATGGTCCGGAAGACCGGCGCCGACTTCCTCGAGGCGCCCGTCCTGGGGAGCCGGAAGCCCGCGACCGAGGGAACCCTCGTCATCCTGACGGGCGGCGACCCGAAGGTGGCGGAGCGGATGGAGCCGCTCCTCCTCGCGATGGGGAACAAGGTGGTCTACATGGGAGAGGTCGGCAAAGCCGCCCACATGAAACTCATCATCAACCAGATGATGGGGACGCTTTTGTGCGTCCTCGCGGAGGCGGGGCTGACCGGGATGGCGGCCGGCATCCCGGCGGAGAAGATCCTCGACGTCGTTCAGAGCTCCGTCGTAGGGTGCCAGGCGATCCGGATCAAGGGGAAGGACATGCTCGCCGATCGCGTCTTCGCCCCGCATTTCCCCCTGAAGCACGCGCACAAGGACATGCGGCTGGCGGTCCTCGCCGGCGACGAGGTCGGCGTCCCGACGCCGGTCACGGCGGCCGCATACCAGCTCTTCTCGATCGCGAGGGAACGGGGATTCGGCGAACACGACGTCTCGGCGGTCCTGAATGCGCTGACGGCAAAATAGGCGACGGACGGAAGAATCGCACTCCCCGACGTCCCGTCACGGGCGCCCGTCACGGCCCCGTGGATTCCGGGGGGGCGCGGTACGGCTCGAGCGCGCCGAGCATCGCGGCGTCGAAGCGGCATCCCGCGTCCATCGCCCGGCCGCAGTAGGAGCTTGCCTCCCGGTACATCCCCCGCGAGAAGTACGCCTTCGCCAGCCCTTCGAGCGCCCGCGCGTTGCGGGGATCGAGCGCGAGCACCTTTCGGTATTCCCGGATCCCCCCCTCGATGTCGCCGCAGGCGCACAGCGTGGCGGCGAGATTCCCCCGGGACAGAGCGTTCCGGGGGGCCAGACCCACGGCCTTCCGCGCCTCATCGAGCGCCTCCTTGTAGCGCCCCATCCCGGCGAGCGCCACCCCGAGGTTGTCGTGGGCCGGCGCCATCTCCGGGTCGAGGGCCAGGGCACGGCGGTACTGGACGATCGCCTCGTCCAGCCGTCCCAGTTTCTGGTACGAGACACCGGCATTGTAGTAAGCATCCGGCAGCCCCGGGTAGGCCTCCGCCGCCCGGCGGTACGTCTCCAGCGCCTTTTCCTCCATCCCGCGGCGCGAGTAGGCGGCGCCGAGGCTTTTCAGGAACACGCCGAGGAACTCCGCCTCCCCGAGCGTCCCGAGATACGGCCTGTTGCGGCCGACGCCGAACTCGCGCGCGTACCGTTCGTCGCTTCGCTCGCCGCCCCGGTCCCCGGGCTCGATGTTGATCCGGGCGGCGGCGTCCTCGTACCGGACGAAGCAGTGGGAGGGGACGTACACCGCGCGCAGAGGGATGCCCATGCGCTCGGCCAGGCACAGGTAGACCCCGGTCAGGCCGAGGCAGTTCCCCCGCTTCCGCGCGAGGACCCGGTTGAGCAGGAAGTTGTCCGGGTTTCCGGCGACGGGATCGTAGGCGAACCGCTCCTCCTCGAACAGCACCCTGTTGAGCGCCGACACGACCCGGCGAGGCTCCCGGTCGCCCCCCGTCGCCGCCAGGACGCGACCCGACAACCGGTCCAGCTCTTTCTCGGCGGACGAAATGCCGGGCGATCCGCCGGTCAACTCCCGGTCCGCCTCGGCGGAGAGTCTCAAGAGGGTCTTCCCGAGAAGATCGTTTTCCCCGGGACGGGGAGTGAGGCCATGCCCGGATCGGTGCGCGGCCCTGTCGTGCGGGACGGCGTCGCCGCCACGTTGGGCAAGAGCCGGCCGGGGAGGGAACAACGCGGCCCAGGCCAGCAGGAGGGGAAGAAGCCCCCGCAGTGCGATGAAGTGTCCGCGCGGAGCGGCGCGGCGGCGCATGAGGCCTCCCGACGGGATCCCGAATCCCCTCCTATTTTACACCATGCAATCCCCGTTTTGCGGGGCGCGGGTTTCTCTCGACCGGGCGCACCAAAAAAAGACCGGCAAGGAAACGCGTTCCCCGCCGGTCATCCGACCCGAAACCGTTGCGCGGCTTCAGGGACCCGTATCAATTCCCTCCCGGAACTTGACTCCGCCGGATCTCAGGACGGGCGCGTACCCCGGGGAGGAGGGGCTCTCTCCGCGCCACTCGGCGCTCTCGCCCGGAGGCTCCGCCACGCTCCCCGTCTCGACGGGCCCCTCGTAATTCGAGGACGGCGGGGCGGGAGCGCTCATCTCCTCCGTGCCGGACACGCCGGACTTCCAGCCCGTCTCATCCGCCAGAACAAAGCCGGCCGTCGCGACGACGAAGACACCTGCGATCAACAGCACCAACAAGGAATGCCGCTTCATGCTCAGCACCTCCTTCAGACGGTTCCGGCGGCGCGATGCGCCGCCATGTTTATCTTCGATGTCCGGAGATTTCGGAAGTTTCGGTGTGCCGAACATTTCCGGCAGAGGCTAAAATGAACCGATCTCCTCCGAAAGGAAAACCGCAATGCAGCGACTCCTGAAAAAGTGCCTGATGCTGACCTGCGCCGCAGCCATCGCCCTTCCGCTCCTCGCCTGGGGACACGGACCTGCGGAGGACCGTGGAAAGGAAATCGAGGGACACGGCGGGGAGGCGATGACGGCGCAACACGAACGGATGCGCCATTTCAAGGAGGCGATGGAACTGCTCCCGGACGCCATCATCCGCGGCGATGCGAAGACCGCCGGCGAGGGCGCGGAAAAGCTGGCCCGGAGCATCCAGGGGCACGAAAAGGACGTCCCCCACAAGAACCGGGCGCGCCGCAAGGAGTTCCACGGGCTTTACGTCGAGCTGGGGAAAAGGACGGGGAACCTGCGGGCGGCCATCCGGGCGAACGACCTGCCCCGGGCGGGCGCGGCTTACGGAAAGGTCCTGGAAACCTGCGCCGCCTGCCACCGGACATTCAGGGACTGACCGGCCGCGTCCGCCGGACCTTCATCCGATCACCTTCGCCTGCGATGATGCCGACTTGAGCTCCCGCATCTTCCAGAGGCGGGGCGTTCCGGGCAGGAAGCCGGGGAACCGCCGGCGCGGAGTCCCCGGCCGCCCTTGCCCCGCTCAGGATAATCGACCCCGACACGCTATGCATGGCAATTCCGCGGCGCGGAATCACGACACACGATCCCGTGACCGCCCGCGCCGCGATTGGAACCGTTTCCCGCGCAGAAGGAGTTCGCCGCTCCTTTTCCCCGCATCATGCCATGCATCATGTCGTGCGTCATGGCTCCCATCATATGCCCCATGCCGCCGCCGTCCCGGGCCGCTCAAAGATCCTCCCTCCGGAGCCTCAGGGCGTTCCCGACCACCGACACGGAGCTGAAGCTCATGGCCGCCGCGGCGATGATCGGGCTGAGCAGGACACCGAAGAACGGGTAGAGGACTCCCGCCGCCACCGGAACGCCCAGCGAGTTGTAGACGAAGGCGAAGAACAGGTTTTGCCGGATGTTCCGCATCGTCGCCCGGCTCAGCTTCCGCGCGCGAACGATCCCCCGCAGGTCTCCCTTGACGAGAGTGACGCCTGCGCTCTCCATCGCCACGTCGGTGCCCGTTCCCATCGCGATCCCCACGTGGGCCTGCGCCAGGGCCGGCGCGTCGTTGATCCCGTCGCCCGCCATCGCGACGACCCGCCCGCTGGCCTGGAGGCCCTTCACGGCGTCGGCCTTCTGGTCGGGAAGGACCTCCGCCCGGAGTTCGTCGATGCCGAGCTTTCGCGCAACGGCCTCGGCCGTCGTCCGGCTGTCCCCCGTGAGCATCACGATCCGGATCCCTTCCCCGTGGAGCCGGCGGATCGCCTCCGGGGTGGTTCCCTTCACGGGGTCGGCTACGCCGAGCAACCCCGCGACCGCGCCGTCCACCGCCACGAACATCACCGTCTGGCCGTCCTTGCGGAGCGCTTCGGCCCTTCCGGCCAGTTCTTTCGGGTCGATCCCCAGGCCTTCCAGGAGTTTCCGGTTCCCCAGCGCGACGAGGCGTCCCTCCACGCGACCCGTGACTCCCTTGCCCGTCGCCGATTCGAACGATTCCGCATTGACGGGCTCGACACCCCGTTCCCGGGCGCCCGCGACGATGGCCGTCGCCAGCGGGTGTTCGCTTCCCCGCTCCAGGCCGGAGGCGAGCCGCAGGAGCGCCGGCTCGTCCCACCCCTTCGCGGGCTCCACCGCGACCAGCCTCGGTTTCCCCTCGGTGAGGGTTCCCGTCTTGTCGACCACGAGGGTGTCCACTTTGCGCATGACCTCGATGGCCTCGGCGTTCCGGAAGAGGACCCCTGCGGTCGCGCCCTTCCCCATTGCGACCATGATCGACATCGGGGTGGCAAGCCCCAGTGCGCAGGGGCAGGCGATGATGAGGACGGCGACCGCGTTCACCAGCGCGTGCGCCATCCGCGGCTCCGGGCCGACGAAGCCCCACGCGAAGGCCGTGACGACGGCGACGGCGACCACGGCCGGGACGAAGTACCCCGCCACCGTGTCCGCCAGCTTCTGGATGGGCGCGCGGCTTCGCTGCGCCTCCGCCACCATGTGGACGATCCGGGCGAGCAGCGTCTCGCTCCCCACCCGTTCCGCCCGCACCACGAGCGAGCCGGTCCCGTTGACGGTGGCGCCGATGACCCGGTCGCCGGCGCCCTTTTCGACGGGGATCGGCTCCCCCGTGACCATCGACTCGTCCACCGCGCTCCGCCCCTCGAGGACGACGCCGTCCACGGGCACCTTCTCGCCCGGGCGCACCCTCAGGCGGTCCCCGGCGCGAACACGGTCGAGCGGAACGTCCTCCTCGTCCCCGTCGTCCCGGATCCGGCGGGCGGTTTTCGGCACCAGGCCGAGGAGAGCCTTGATGGCGGCCCCCGTCCGGCTGCGCGCCTTGAGCTCCAGGACCTGGCCGAGCAGGACGAGGGTGACGATGACCGCGGCGGCCTCGAAATAGACGGCGACCTCGCCCCCCGCCCCCCGAAAGGAGGGGGGGAAGATCCCGGGAAACAGCTTCGCGACCAGGCTGTAGAGGTAGGCGACTGCGACGCCCAGCCCGATCAGGGTGAACATGTTGAGGTTGCGGTGGACGACCGACCGCCAGCCGCGCACGAAGAAGGGCCATCCGCCCCAGAGGACGACGGGCGTGGCCAGGACGAGCTCCAGCCAGCCGAGCGCCTTCATGCCGACGATCCGCTCGAGCGGACGCCCCGGCAGGTAGTCCCCCATGGCGACGATCACGAGGGGAGCCGTGAGGGCGAGACCGATCCCGAAGCGCCGCCTCATGTCGACGAGCTCGGGGTTCTCCTCCTCTTCGGCGGCGGCCGCTCGCGGCTCCAGCGCCATCCCGCATTTCGGGCAGTCGCCGGGCGCGTCGCGAACGATCTCCGGGTGCATCGGGCAGACCCACTCCGTGCGCGCCGCGGGGGCCGCCTCGACCGGCTCCAGAGCCATCCCGCACTTCGGGCAGCTCCCGAAGCCGTCGCTGCGGACCTCCGGGTGCATCGGGCAGGTGAACACCCGGCCCGTGTCCCTCTTCGGCGCGGCGGCGGGCTCCGGCGAACGGGCCGCGGACCTCCCCTCCGCAACGTATCTCCCGGGATCGGCTCGGAATTCCCGCAGGCAGCCGTCACTGCAGAACAGGTAGACGACTCCGCCGTGCTCGTGCCGGAACGCCGCGGCCGCCGGATCCACCCGCATGCCGCACACGAGGTCCTTCGTCTCGACGGGGGAGGCCCGGTTCTCTCCCGGTCGCTCGCGATCGGGCCGCCCCGGGACGGACTTCATCGACATCCGCTCCTCATCGCCCGGGTCGAATCAAAAACGGATCCAGGCACACCGGGCCTCCTTCCCGTCGACGGCGATGTGGAGGTCGTCGTCCGACAAGGTGCCGTAGCTCCTCCTCGCCAGGCGCAGCAAGCCGATGAGGTTATCGCCGCGCTCCTTCGTTCTCCGTTCCTCGACCCACCCGATGGGACGTCTCGTCTTGCGGACGTTCTTCGCCCCGATCCGTTCCGAGGCGCCGCGGGCAGGCAATCCTCCCGCCAAAGACAGGCGGCCTGATCGCAATATCCGTCCGACGCGGACCCGAAACAAGGGAAATTCCCCTCGCCCCGCCGGATGGCCCGGATCAGGTCTGCCTTCCCCATGGGGGCAGAGTTGACGTCTTTCCTTCTCGCGATGGCGCGTATCTCCTGGACCCTCAATGCACTTTCTCCCTTCAATCCGGGGACGTATTTTCTCCGTTCGAAACGGGGCGCCGCGCCTGCTTGCGGTGTGGGGGCAGGCCGGCGTCCCCGGCCGGCCCGCCATCGCCTTCACAACCGGGAAAGACCGCCGCCGTCCCGGCCCCCGCCTCGTGCGCTCCCTGACCCTCACTGCCGGCCTTCGCGCCTCCAAGGCTACCCGTCCTCTCCCGGAATGGGCGCGGGAGCCGCATCGAGCGAGGTCCTCTCATCGGTCTTCTGCAACCCTTTTTGCTTCATGAATTCGTAGATAACGGGATACACCACCAGTTCCATGATCGCGGAGGTGACGACTCCGCCCACCATCGGGGCGGCGATCCGCTTCATCACGTCCGATCCCGTACCGGTGCTCCACATGATGGGGATAAGCCCCGCGATGATGACCGAGACGGTCATGATCTTCGGGCGGATTCTCTTCACCGCCCCGTCGAAGATCGCCTCCTTGAGGTCTCCCATCGTGTTCATCAGGTTCTTCCGCTTCATGTTCTCGTACGCGACGTCGAGATAGAGGAGCATGACGACGCCCGTCTCCGCGTCCAGGCCGGCCAAGGCGATGATCCCGACCCACACGGCCACGGACAGGTTGTAGCCCAGCAGATAGATCAGCCAGAACGCTCCTACGAGGGAGAAGGGAACCGCCAAAAGCACCACGGCCGTTTTCTTCACCGATCGCGTGTTCATGTAGATGATGAGAAACACGATGAACAGGGTCAGGGGGACGACGATCATCAGGCGCTTCTGCGCCCGCACCATGTACTCGAATTCCCCGCTCCATACGAGGGTGTATCCCGCGGGGAGCTTCACGTTCTTCCGCACCGCCGCCTGGGCGTTCTTCACGTAGGTCCCCACGTCGATCCCCCGGATGTCGACGTAGATCCACACGGTCCGGCGGGCGTTCTCGCTCTTGTACATGTCCGGCCCCTTGTGGATGGAGATGTCCGCAAGCTGCGCCAGAGGGACCTGCGCCCCGCCGGGGGTGGGGACCAGAACCCGCTTCATCGCCTCCACGCTTTCCCTGAAGTCGTCCGGGTAGCGGATGTTCACCGGGTACCGCTCCAGCCCCTCCACCGTCTGGGTCACGTTCATCCCCCCCAGGGCGGAGGCGATCACATCCTGCATGTCGGCGACGGTAAGCCCGTACCGCGCCGCTTCCTTCCGGCGGATGTCGTAATCGAAATAGTTGGCGCCGGTCGTCCGTTCCGCGAAGGCCGACACCGTCCCCGGCACCGTCGAGACCACGGACTGGACCTGTTCCCCGATCCGGACCAGGGTGTCGAGATCGTTCCCCATCACTTTGATCCCCACAGGGGTCTTGATCCCGGTGGAGAGCATGTCGGTGCGGGTCTTGATCGGCATCGTCCACGCGTTGGCCACGCCCGGGAACCGGATGGCGGCATCCAGCTCCTCCACGAGCCTTTCGTGGGTCATTCCCTTGGGCCACTCTTCCTCCGGCTTCAACCGGATCATGGTCTCCACCATGGAGAAAGAAGCGGGGTCGGTGGCCGTTTCCGCCCGCCCGATCTTCCCGAAGACGCTCCGGACCTCGGGGAATGTCCGGATGATCCGGTCGGTCTGCTGGAGCAGCTCCTTCGCCTTCGTCACCGAGATGCCCGGGAAGGTCGTCGGCATGTAGAGCAGGTCTCCTTCATAGAGAGGCGGCATGAACTCCGAGCCGAGCTTCAGGACCGGCCAGGCAGTGACCGCGATCAGCGTGACGGCTCCGATGAGAACGGCCTTCTTGTACTTGAGCGCCCACGCCAGGACGGGATGGTAGACCCGGATGAGGAACCGGTTGATCGGGTTCCTTTCTTCGGGAACGATCTTCCCGCGGATGAAGTACCCCATCCAGATCGGAACGATGGTGACGGAGAGGAGGGCCGCCGCCGCCATCGAGTACGTCTTGGTGAAGGCCAGGGGCTTGAAGAGCCTCCCTTCCTGCGCCTGCAGGGTGAAGACCGGCAGGAAGGAGACGGTGATCACGAGGAGGGAGTAGAAAAGCGTGGGGCCCACTTCCACCGAAGCCTTCCGCACCAGAGCCCAGTGATCCGATTTTCCCTCGTCGTGTTCTATGTGCTTGTGCATGTTCTCGATCATGATGATCGCGGCGTCCACCATCGCCCCGATGGCGATGGCGATGCCGGAGAGGGACATGATGTTGGCGTTCAGACCCTGGTAATACATGACGATGAAAGCCATCAGGACCGCGATGGGCAGGGTGAGAATCGCCACGAGGGCGCTGCGGAAGTGGAAAAGGAAGATTACGCAGACGAGAGCCACCACCGCCGACTCCTCCAGGAGCTTCTCCTTGAGGGTGGCAATGGACCGTTCGATCAGTCCCGACCGGTCGTAGACGGGGACGATCTCCACTCCTTCCGGGAGGCTGGACTTGATCTGCTCCAGCTTCGCCTTCACGGCGCGGATCGTCTCCAGGGCGTTCTCGCCGAACCGCATGACGACGATCCCCCCGGCCGCGTCCCCTTCTCCGTTCAGGTCGGCCACTCCCCGGCGCATCTCGGGCCCCAGCCGCACCTGCGCCACGTCCCGCACGAATACCGGCGTCCCCTTCTCGCTCGTCAGTGGAATATTGCGGATGTCGTCCAGGGTCTTGATGTAGCCCAGGCCGCGGACCATGAACTCCGTTTCCGCCATCTCCACGACGCTTCCGCCCACGTCGTTGTTGCTCTGTTGAATCGCCGCCTTGATCCGCTGGATCGGAATCCCGTAGGCGGAGAGCTTCCTGGGGTCCACGACGACCTGGTATTGCTTGACGAATCCCCCGATGGAGGCGACCTCCGCGACTCCCTTCACCGCGCGCAGTTCGTACCGGATGAACCAGTCCTGCAGGGAGCGCAACTGGGCCAGGTCGTGTTTCCCCGTTCGATCGACGAGGGCATACTCGTAGACCCACCCGACGCCGGTCGCATCCGGCCCCAGCGTCGGGGTCACGCCGGCGGGGAGTTTGCTCGACACGTAGTTCAGGTATTCGAGCACCCTGCTTCTTGCCCAATAGATGTCGGTGCCGTCCTCGAAGATGATGTAAACGAAGGAATAGCCGAAGGAGGAGAAGCCGCGCACGACCTTTGCCCTGGGAACAGAAAGCATCGCGGTGGTAAGCGGATAGGTGACCTGGTCCTCCACGATGCGGGGACTCTGCCCGGGATACTGCGTGAACACGATGACCTGGACGTCGGAAAGGTCCGGAATCGCATCCAGGGGGATGCGGCTCATCGCCCAGATCCCCCACGCCGCCAGAAAGAAGACGGCCAGGATCACGAGGAACCGGTTCCCCAGGGAACGCTCGATGACCTTCCCCAACACCGGTCAGTGCTCCTTCGGGTGTTCCGAAGACATCTCCATCCCTTCCATCCCCTTCATGGGAGGCATCGCCTCCTTCTTCGGAGGGGCTTTCTCCTTCGCCCCCTTCTTCGGCGCGGGCATTTCCATCCCCTTCATCGGGGGCATCGCTTCCGGAGCCTTGCCCGAAGGAGCGCCGGACGGGGCAGGCGGCGCGGCGGCACCTCCGGCCGGAGCCTGGAACTTGAGCAGCGCCTCCCGCAGGCTGCTCTCCGAATCGAGGAGGAACTGGGCGGAAACCACGACCGTCTCGTCCCCCTTCAGTCCCGAGAGGACCTGGACTTCCCCGCCCTCCCCTTCCACGCCGAGGGTGACATCCCGGGGTTCGAAGGCGCCTCCTCCCAGGGCAAGAAAAACGACGTTGCGGACCCCCCCTCTGATGACGGCATCGGAGGGAACGAGGACCGTTTTCCCCCCCACCAACGGCTCCAGGGTCACATGGGCATACATGTCGGGCTTGAGAACGATGCCGGGGTTGGGAAGTTCGAGCCGCACGGTGGCTGTCCTCGTCTTCCCTTCCAGGTAGGGGTAAACGTACGTCGCTACGGCACGGTACTTTTTCCCCGGAAGGTAGTCGAGGGTGATTTCCGCGGAGACGCCCGGCTTGATCCAGGGAAGCTCGTATTCGTACACATCCGCCAGCACCCAGATCCGGGAGAGGTCCGCGATCCTGAAGAGCTCCATCCCCGCGTCCACCTTCATCCCGTTGAAGGCCGCTTTGGATACCACGGCACCGTGAAACGGCGAATACAGCACGAGGGTCTTGCGTACCTCACCGGTCTTTTCCAGCCGATCGATCTGGCCCGCGGAGATGTCCCAGTAGGAAAGGCGGGCCCTCGCCGCGTCCAGGAGGCCGCGGGCGTTCTTCACCACGTCCGGGTCCGGGTTGTCCTTCATCTGCAGGAAATACTTCCGGGCGATCAGGTAATCCTTCTGGCTGGAGACCAGGTCGGGCGAATAGATCTCCAGGAGCGGAGCCCCCTTGACGACTTCCTGCCCGGTGGCGTTCACGTAGAGCCGCTCGATCCAGCCGTCGATCTTCGCGTTCACCGAGGCGATCCGCGCCTCATCGTACGCGAGCCGCCCCACCGTCCGGATCGTTTTTTTCAGGACGCCGATACGCAACCGCGCGGTGCGCACCCCTATCGACTGAAGCGTCCTGGGGTCCACCCGGATCGTGCCGGGCGCTTCCGCTTCCCCCTCGTACACCGGGGTCAGATCCATCCCCATCGGATCCTTGCCGGGCTTTTCGCTCCGGTATCCGGGGATCATCGAGGACTTCCAGTACAGGATGACCTTCCCCTTCGCCGTCTCTTTCGCGGCTCCTTCTTTCGTTCCCGGGACGGGGTGAACCCCTCCCCGTGTGAACCACAGGTACATCCCCGTACCGCCTATGGCGAACGCAGCCAGCATGACAACGACTTGAAGGCAGATCTTCTTGCCGGTCATCTCAATGCCCCCTGTTCAAGGAGGATATGCTTAACTTTAATAGATTTTTATTTCCTGGAATATGATGTTGTTCGAATGGCGAGTGTTTCTTTGCATGGCCCTGCTGATGCGTCCGCAAGGCCATGCGAAGGAGCACACCCAAAGGTGGTGCGGACAAGGACGGCAAGGAACGCCTCGATCGCTATATTCGTAAGAGTCGTCTCATCCTTCAATCCCTTCCTGCGGGCAAGCAGGAGAGCCTCCAGCGACCGCGATGGCTCACGCCTCCCTGAGGATAACACCATTGCGCGAAGCCACGTCAGCCAGTTCGCTGAACGGAATGGAGAGAAACGCGTCGACCACCTCGGGATCGAAATGGAGCCCACGTTGCATCGCGATTTGGTCGGCGGCCTCGCGGCACGACAGGGGAACACGATAAGGCCGATCCGCCGTCAGCGCGTCGAAGACGTCGACCACGGCGAAGATCCGGGCACCCAAGGGGATACTCCGGCCGGCGAGACCTTTTGGATATCCTGTCCCGTCGAATTTCTCGTGATGGGACGCCACGATATCCCGGGCGCCCTCCAGGAACCGGATCTCTCCGATGAGAGACGCGCCGTAGTCCGAGTGCCGCCGCATCTCCCGCCACTCCATTTCGGTCAGCCCCCCTTGCTTGAGAAGAATAGAGTCCGGCACGCCGATCTTCCCGACATCGTGGAGGAGCGCTCCCATGCCGAAGTTCATCAAAGCTGTCCCGCCCTTGACTCCCATCCGGCGCGCGAGCAGAAGGGTGTATTCCTGGACGCGGCGGGAATGAAGCGCAGTCTTGTGCTCTCGCAGGTCCAGGGAGGAGGCCAGGGCCGCCAACGTTTCCGCATTCGCCGTGGCCACCTCAGCCAATGACCGTTTCACCCGGCCGAAAAGGAGCGAGGACATCAAGGCGATGATCCAGAGACTGCCGATCTCGCCGAACTGGTCGGCCTGCAGCATCGGCCTCCCTTGCCAGCTCCACAGGATATGGACGAGGAAAAGGAGGCTCACGGCCAGGACGGTTGCCAACGTCCCCCGCATGCCGAACCAGGCCGCCGCCATCAGAATGGGAACGTAGAAGGATTTCTGCAAAAGGAGGTGGAGCCAATGCAGGCCGTGGGGGCCGGCCGGGGTCGTAAAGTGAAGGATCGCTATAAGGGCGGTCAAGGCGGCGATCAGCCCCATCCTTTTCCGGCAAGACCAGCTCCAGAACTGCGCACTGGATTCCTCTTTGCCGTCCCGCTCGGATCCCCGGGCTTCTTCCGCGAGGCTCATTCCGGCATCTCCCCGTGCCAATCCGTTTCACCGAAGCGTCGCCGACTCGGAGTGGCAGTCCCTGCGCCAGGCACATCCGCCCTGATCGCAGTAGCCGTCAACGGCCGTTCCGTAGCATTCGAAGTTCCCCTCATCGCGCTGGATGGCTCGGATGAGGTCGGCTTTCCCCATGCGTCCGGAATTGATCCCCCTCTTTTTCGCGAGGGCGCGTATCTCCTGGATTCTCATTTCTCTTCCCCTCCTGCCGTGCCCTGAATTTTCCCTGCCCCGGAATCGGTTCGGCAGTCGTTCTATCGAACCGGAGACGGCAAGGACCGCGCCGGGCGGCCCTTGCCGTCTTACAGCGGGACGTCCTCGCTATTTCACCGTGTACGAAAAGGTTGCCGAGCCTTTCTTGCCGCCGGACTCGATCTCCGTCTTGAACGTGTATTTCCCAGGCTTGGGCAGGTTGACGTCCGCCCCGAGATGTCCTTCCATCACCATGAAGTTCGACGTCTCTTCCCTCTTATCCGGCCCGATGACCGTCACTGTTCCTTTCCCCCCGGTCACGTCGATCGGCTTCCTCGTCCTGGGATCCGTCAGGTGGATGGCGATGTGGTGGGTCTTGTTCATCATCCCTTCCATCCCCTCCATCTTCATCCCTGAGGTCTTGGCCTTCTCCATGTTGGCCTTCATGTCCATCAGGCGCACCTCGCCTTGCCACGGCCCGATCTTCCCGCCGAAAATCCTGTCGCCCATCTTGCCGTGTTCTTCCATCGTCATTCCGGGCATCGAGCCGTGTCCCATTTCCCCGGCCTTCATCCCG
Source organism: Deltaproteobacteria bacterium (assembly GCA_023488945.1). The sequence continues at coordinate 5,295 of JAMDBZ010000077.1, read as the reverse complement.
GGCATCGAATCGTGCCCTTTCTCCCCGGCGATTCCCGCCGGCGGAAAGGCCAGAATTGCCAAAATGACCGCACACACCGAAAAACGCTTCCTGTCCATTTCTCTCTCCTCCCTGTTGAAGTTGAACGTCGCCGATCGTGCTTCTTGCCCTTTTCTCTCACCCCTTCGCCGGGAGCGTGTTCAGCTTGAGCTCCCGCGCCTTCCAGAGCTTGTAGATCGCCGGGTACACAAGGAGCTCCAGGATGAACGACGTGACCAGGCCTCCCAGCATGGGAGCGGCGATCCGTTTCATGACGTCCGCTCCCGCCGACGTGGACCACATGATGGGCAACAGCCCCATGAACGCCGCCGCGACCGTCATGAACTTCGGCCGGGCGCGCTTGACGGCCCCATGGATAATGGACTCGTCCAGCTCCGCGATGTTCCGGAGGAGTCCCTTCTTCTTCGCCTCTTCATGGGAAAGGTCCAGGAAAAGGAGCATGAAGACCCCGGTCTCGGCGTCCAGGCCCAGGAGGGCGATCATCCCCACCCAGGCGGCGATGGACACGTTGTAGTCAAGAAAATAGAAGAGCCAGACGGCGCCGATGGCCGAGAAGGGGACGGCGAGCATGACGACCGAGGCCTTGAAGGCGCTGCGCGTATTCATGTAGAGGAGCACGAAGATCAGGGCCAAGGTCACCGGCACGACGAGCTTCAGCCGTTCCCGCACCCGGAGCATGTTCTCGTACTGGCCGCTCCACTGGAGCACGTAGCCGGTCTTGAGCGGGACCTTCTTCTCCACGGCCGCCTTGGCCTCCTCCACGTAGCCTCCCACATCCCGGCCGGCTAGATCCACGTACACGTACCCGGCCAGGAACCCGTTCTCGTCCCGGATCATGGCGGGACCCTGGACGAGCTTGATGTCCGCGAGCTGGGCGAGGGGAACCTGGGCCCCCATCGGGGAGGGAACGGGGACCAGCACCCGCCCCAGGCGGTCGACGTCCTCCCTGAGCTCCCGGGGGTAGCGCAGGTTCACGGGGTAGCGCTCCCGGCCCTCGACGGTGGTGGTGATGTTCTCGCCCCCGATGGCGCTCATGATCACGTCCTGGACCTTCTCGATCGTGAGCCCGTAGCGGGCGAGCTGGTCGCGCTTCGGCTCGAAGTCCACGAAGTAGCCGCCCGTCACCCGTTCGGCGAAGACGCTCCGGGTGCCCCGGATGTCCTTGAGGACGTGTTCCAGCTGCTCCCCGATTCGCTGGATCTCCCCGAGATCGCTCCCGTAGATCTTGATCCCGATAGGCGTGCGCACCCCGGTCGTGAGCATGTCGATCCTTGCCTTGATGGGCATGGTCCACGCGTTCGTGACGCCGGGGAACCGCACGGCGCCGTCCATCCTGGCCACGAGCTCGTCCCAGGAGATATGGTCGGGCCAGATCGGCCGGAAAAGGGGCTTGAGCCAGCCCGGAGCCCAGGACGAGTACCAGCGCTCCTTCGGACTCCATAGTCTCTCCGGCTTCAGGACCACCGTGGTCTCCATCATGGAGAAGGGCGCCGGGTCGGTGGAGGTGTCGGCGCGCCCCGCCTTGCCGAAGACCCGCTCGACCTCGGGAAAACTCTTTAAGACCCTGTCCTGCCGCTCCATCAGGTCCTGGGCCTGGGCCACGGAGAGTCCCGGGAGGGTCGTGGGCATGTAGAGCATGGTGCCCTCGTTCAAGGGCGGCATGAACTCGCTCCCGAGCGTCAGGTAGATGGGGATGCTCAAGGCCACCAGGCCCACGGCGGTCGCGATGACGGTCTTCGGGCGGCGCAGCACGAACCGGCAGGCCGGCTCGTACACCTTCAGGATCGCGAGGGTGATCGGGTGCTTCTCCTCTGCATAGTACTTGCCCACGAAAGCGTGCGTGGCGAGCTTGGCCAGGAACTTCGGCCGGAAGGTGAACGGCTCGATCCGCGCGAACATCATGCGCGTGGCCGGGTTCAGGGTGACCGCCAGGACCGCGGCAAGCGCCATGGCCAGGTTCTTGGAGTAGGCCAGCGGCTTGAACAGCCTTCCTTCCTGGTCCACCAGCGCAAAGACCGGGAGGAAGGCCACGGCGATGACGAGGAGCGAAAAGAAGACCGAGGGGCCCACCTCCTTCAATGCCGTAAGCCGCACCTGGTGGAAGTCCCCTTTCCGGCCTTCGGACTGCCAGCGATGGATCTTGTTGTAGGCGTTCTCCACTTCGATGATCGACCCGTCCACCAGCACGCCGATCGAGATCGCGATGCCGGCCAGGCTCATGATGTTGACCGTGACCCCCATGTAGTAGAGGGCGATGAAGGAGAGGAGCACGGAGACGGGGATCGTGATGATCGACACGAACGCCGACGGAACGTGCCAGAGGAAAACAAGGATCACCAGGGACACGATGACCATTTCCACCGTGAGCTCGTGCTTGAGGGTTTCGATCGCCCGGTGTATGAGGTCCGATCGGTCGTAGGTGGTGACGAACTCGACACCCTCGGGAAGCGAGGGCTTAAGCTCCTTGAGCTTCTCCTTGACCCGGTTGATCACGTTCAAGGCGTTCTCCCCGTGGCGCATCACCACGATCCCGCCCACATGATCCCCGATTCCGTCCAGGTCGGAGATGCCGCGGCGGATCTCCGGCCCCAAGGACACCCGAGCAATGTCCTTGAGGAGCACGGGAACGCCTCCGGGACCGGTTTTAACCACGATCTTCTCGAGGTCTTCCGGCCTTTTCATGTAGCCCCGGCCCCGGACCATGAACTCCGCGCCGGAGAACTCGATGAGCCGGCCGCCGACCTCGTTGTTGGACCTGCGGATGGCCTCGCCGACCATGTCGAGCGGGATTCCGTAGGCCGCCAGCCGGTTCGGGTCCACCGTCACCTGGTACTGTTTCTGGAACCCTCCGATGGAGGCCACCTCGGCGACGCCGGGAACGGACTGGATCGCATAGCGAAGGGTCCAGTCCTGGTACGAGCGGAGCTGGTCCAGGGAATGGGTGCCCGAGCGGTCCACCAGGGCGTACTGGAAGACCCATCCCACCCCCGTGGCGTCGGGTCCGAGTTCCGTCTGGACCCCCTTGGGGAGGCGAGGCTGGATCTTGGACAGATACTCCAGAACGCGGGAGCGTGCCCAGTAAAGATCCGTGCCGTCCTGGAAGATCACGTAGACGTAGGAAAAGCCGAAGTCCGAGAACCCCCGGATGGCCTTGACGTTCGGAGCGCCCAGGAGTGCCGTCACGATCGGGTAGGTGACCTGGTCCTCGATGATGTCGGGAGACCGGTCCCACCTCGAATAGACGATCACCTGGGTGTCCGAGAGATCGGGGAGGGCGTCAAGGCGGATCTCCTTGAGCGTGTACACCGCGAGCACGCAGGCTGCCGCCACGGCCGCCAAGGTGAGGTAGCGGTTGGCCGCGCAGAACCCGATGACCCGCTGGATGAAGGTTTCCTTTCCGCGTTCGCCGGAGGCTCCGGCGTCCTGTGGCATCATCGCCCGCCCTCGTGACCGGCATGGCCCTGGGACGGGGACTGGCTCTGAGACCGGGACGGAGGCGTTCCGCCGCCCGTAATCCCGGTGAGGGTGGCCCTGAGCCTCGATTCGGAGTCGAGGAGGAAGTTCGCCTGCACCGCGACCCGCTCGCCCTCTTTGACGCCGGACAGGATCTGTGCCTTCCCTTCGCCTCGGACGCCCACCTTCACTTCCCGGGGCTCGAGGCGCCCTCCCCCGAGGTCCACGAACACGAGCTGGCGGACACCCGTATACATGAGGGCCGAGTCGGGGACCACCACGCCGGACGCGGCGTCGAAATCGAGGGAAACGTCGGCATACATCCCGGGCTTCAAACGGAGCCCGGGATTCGGAAACTCGAAGCGCACCTTGAGTGTGCGGCTCTCGGGCGAAAGGGTGGGATAGACGTAGGCGACCCTTCCCTTCAGCCGAAGACCGGAGTCGTAGGCGGGAGCGAGGATCGCTTCCTGCCCCTGGCGCACCGCCCTGGCCTCGTACTCATAGAGGTCCGCCTCGATCCAGATCCGGGACAGGTCGGTCACCGTGAAGAGTTCCATGCCCGGCATTACCTTCATTCCTTCGAAAACTTCCTTCGCAGTGACGTAGCCCGACACCGGGGCGTCGAGCGTCACGGTGCGCCGGGGCTGCTTTGTCCTCTCGAGCTCGGCGATGAAGCTTTGCGGCACATCGAAGAGCTCGAGCCGCCGGCGGGACGACTGGACGAGCTTTGCCGCCATCTCCCTCTCCTCGGGATAGGGGTTCTCCTTCATCCGGTCGTACATCCCGATGGCGAGCAGGTACTCCCGCTGGCTGGCCACCAGCTCGGGCGAGTAGATGTCCAGGAGCGGCTGGCCCTTCGCCACCACCTGTCCGGTGAAGCTGACGTGAAGCTTTTCGATCCAACCCTCGATCTTGGTCTGCACGCGCCGGACGCGCCTCTCGTCGGGCACGACGTTTCCCACCGCCCGGACCGAGCGGCTGATCTTCTCGCGCACCGCGGGGGCGGTTTGGACGCCGGCCAGGCGGAGACTCTCGGCGCCCACCTTGATCGTGGCGTACCCGTCGACGGCGCCCCCTCCGCTTCCGACTTCATCCTCGTAGACCGGGACGTAATCCATGCCCATCTCGTCCTTGGCCGGAACGGGAGAGGTGACGCCCGGGTTCATCGGATTGCGGTAGAAAAGGATCTTCCGTTCGCCCTTCCCGGCGGCGCCGCCAGGAGCGGCGGCGCTCCCGGTCGCGGCGGCCGGCCCGGAATCTTCAATCTTGGTAAGCGTCATGCCGCAGATGGGGCATTTCCCGGGCTTGTCGGAGATGATGAAGGGGTGCATGCCGCAGGTGTACTTCGCCGCCCCCTGTGTGACCTTCGCGGTGTTGTCCGCCGGGTTTGGGTGCAGCAGGGAGTGAACCGCGGGCACCTTGAAATAGGCCACGGGCCCGGCACCAAGCAGAGCCAGGACAGCCACACCGACCTTCATCGCGCGGGATTTCTTCTTCGTCGCCTCGGTGGAAGCTTCCGGAGGAGACGGCGGTGAAGTTTCAGACGGTGCTTGCCGTGCCGCCTCTACCACCTCTCGCGACATCGGCGCGTTCCCGGTTCCCCGGTGCATCTCTTCATTTTTTTCTTCGCTCATCCCCTGTCTCCGTGTGGACCTTATTCGACTTGCGGACTCTCTTTCTAATTCAGCTCTTTCCCAACGGCCGCTTCCAGCCGGGCTTTCTGCACGTACAGCTCTCCCACCGTCTCCTGGTAATCCTTCCGGAAGGAAAGGAGGTTCGTGATCGAATCCATGAGCGTGGGGA
>JAMDBZ010000058.1:14863-21743 GCA_023488945.1 Deltaproteobacteria bacterium | reverse complement strand
ACAAGATCACACACGAATATTTCGGCGTGGACATCGAGATCGTCTGGGAAACGATCCGCGAAGACCTGGCGCCGCTTGCCGAGGCCACGAGAGGGATCCTGGCTTCCCTCGAATCGTAGAAGCTCCGAACGGAGGGGGCGCTTTACGGCCCGCTGTCGATCGTGGGATCGAAGGGGCTCAGTAGTCGATCCCCTTCTGCGCCTCGATCCCGCGCTGGAACGGATGCTTGACGCACCGCATCTCGGTCACCAGGTCGGCCGCCTCGACCACCTCGGGGCGGGCGTTCCTCCCCGAGAGGATCAGGTGGACATCTCCCGGCTTCTCCCGGACGAGGGACAGGACGTCGTCGAGCGGGAGGAGCCCCAGGTGAATCGCCACGTTCACCTCGTCGAGGATGACGACGTCGTACCGGCCCGAGAGCAATTTCCTGCGGGCCGCCGCAAAGCCTTTCCGCGCCGCCGCCGCGTGCTCCTCGAACGGCAGCGCGTCCTCCATGATGCCGACGAACCCTTTTCCCATCGGCGTGAGCTCGAACTCGGGGGCGAGGCGCTTCGCCCCGTCCAGCTCGCCGTAATGGAGCGACCCCTTGATGAACTGGACCATCGCGACCCGCATCCCGTAGCCCACGGCGCGGACCGCGATCCCAAGGCACGAGGTCGTCTTCCCCTTCCCGTCGCCCGTGAGCACGAGGACGAGCCCCCGGCGCGGTTTCTCGGGGATCCGGGCCCGCTTTCCGGCCATTTGCCGCCCTCCCGCCTGGTTGGATGCAATTCCCGACCGGATTTTTCCCCGGCTGTTAGAATAATGGGGAAGGGGCCGCATGCCAATACGGGAGGGCAGCGATGGACAAGGTCCGCAAGCGGTGCACGGTGTGCGGGATCGCGGAAGCCCAGGACGGGATGATCTGCGACAAGTGCAAGGCGATCATCCGGGGCGAGGCGCTGGACAAGCGCAAGGAGATCAGGAAGGACGCCGAGCGCGAGTTCCGCAAGGAAGGCGTGGACCCGAAATCCCGGTAGCGTCCCCCCGAGGCCGCGCAGCCGACAGAGGTCGGCAGCGAACGGTCGGCCGCCCGGACAGGGCGCGCAAGCCGGAGCGGGCTCCCCTGCGCGGAAGGCCGTAAGCGCGGAACCGGCGGAGCCCCCCATTCTGCCGGGAATCAGCTCGCGCGGACCGATGCCGGTGGCCCGGCCCCTGGGAGAGGAGCGCACGGCACGATCGACGGGCGGAGTCGGGGAGCCGCGGCCTGACCGCGCGGGGGACGCCCCGACGGCGCAGCGCTCCTCGGGCGGGCGGCCGGAGTATCCCATCCGGGGAAGCGCAGCCGCTGTGCTACGCCGCCGTCACGATCCCCGCGAACTGCTTCCCGAATTCGTAGCAGGCCTTGAGCTCGGCCGCCGAGGGCGTCATCCGGACCTTGACCGGCTCGGGTGCGACCTTGAGCCGCATCGACGCCAGGATGTCCCGGACCGTCCCGATCGCCTCCCCGCTCCAGCCGTAGGAGCCGAACACCGACGCCGGCTTCCCCTTCATGTTCAGGACGACCAGGTTGGCGATGACCTGGAGGATCGGCCCGGGGACGTTGCTGTTGAGCGTCGCCGTGCCGATGAGGACGCCGGCGGACTCCTCGATCGCATCGATGATCCCGTCCATCGGGACCGCCACGCTGTTCATCAGGACCGGCGTGGCGCCTCCCGCCCGGACGCCGTCCGCCACCGCCTCCGCCATCGCGGCCGTGTTCCCGTAGGCCGAGGCGTAGACGATGGCCACCTTCTTCTCCGTGACACGCGAAAGGACCGACGCCCGCTCCTCGTACCAGGCGAGGTAGGAGAGGGGTTCTTTCCGCAGGATCGGCCCGTGGGACGGCGCGATCATCGCGATCGGGACGGCCTTCAGCTTCTCGCACGCCTTCAGGACGTGCTCCCGGTACGGCCGCATGATCGTGCTGTAGTAGAACTCGAACGCCTTGCGCGCCGCCGCCGGCTCGGGGAGCTCGTCGTTGAAGAACTCGGGGCTCGAGTAGTGGGCGCCCAAGAAGTCGCACGGAAACAGGATCCGGTCCTCCACGAGGTAGGTGAGGATCGTGTCCGGCCAGTGGAGGAACGGAGCGTTGAAGAAGCGGAGCGTCTTCCCCCCGAGCGGCAGCTCCTCGCCGTCGGAGACGATCCGGAAGGGGAAGCCGGCGTTGACGAGGTTGTCGACGAACGTCTTGGCGGGCCGGGACAGAAGGACCGTCACCTTCGGGTTCCGCTCCAGGAGGTCGACGAGCGCCCCGGCGTGGTCCGGCTCGGAATGGTTGACCACCACGTAGTCGAGCCGTTCGGCGGGGACGACCGGCTCGAGGTTCCGGAACAGCTCGCCGGCGAAGGGACGCTTGACGCAGTCGATGAGCGCCGTCTTCGCGCCCCCCCGGACGAGATAGGCGTTGTAGGTGGTCCCGTAGTCGGTGGGAACGACGATGTCGAAGACGGTCAGGTCGGGGTCCTTCGCCCCCACCCAGTAGACGTCCTTCGCGAGCGCAACGGGCGCCATCGGATCCTCCCGTTACTCCTCGACCATCTCGAACTGGTCCTTCGAGACGCCGCACAGGGGGCAGACCCAGTCGTCGGGAATGCTCTCGAACGGCGTCCCGGGGTCGACGCCGCCGTCCGGATCGCCGGCGGCGGGATCATAGACGTAGCCGCACACGATGCAGCACCATTTGGCCATCCGGTCTCCTCCGGGAGGTTCGGAATTACAAAAAATTATATCCGCCGCGCCGGAAGAACCGCAAGACGGCGGTGGCGATTTTCTCCGGCGAATCGAGCCGACCGCCCCCCCGCCGCGCGCGGAGCGCCCCCCACGCTTTCTGCGAAAATCCCGGCGGCCGCAGCGCGAGCCCCGGCCGGACGACCCCGACGCGGATCCCGGGCGCGAGCGCCTTCCGCCAGGCACGGCCCAACCGTTCCAGCGCGATCTTGGAGAGGCAATATGGGAGGTAGGACGGCCACAGGCGCCCGGCGCCGGCGTCGCCGATCAGGACCACCGCCGGGCGGCCGGAAGAGCGGCGCAGGAGGGGCAGCAATTTCCCGGTCAGGAGAACGGGGGCCCGCAGGTTCACCGCGAAGACGGCATCGAAGTCGCGGGCCGAGACGGCGCCCAAGGGGGTCCTCGGGAAGATCGCCGCGTTGTGGACGAGCAGGTCGAGCCGGCCGAACTCCCCCCCGACGCGGCCGGCGAACCGGGAAAAGGTCTCCGGGCGCGCGAGGTCGAGCCGCCACGCTCTCCCCCCGATCCGGCGGGCGAGCGTTTCCGCCGCGCTTCGGGAGTCGCGGTAGGTGACGATCACGCGGAACCCGGCCGCGGCGAGACGCCGCGCGATGGCGGCCCCGATCCGCCGGCCGCCGCCCGTGACGAGGGCGACCGGATCGGCCGCTCGGCTCATGTCACCTCTTCGAACATCTCCCGGGGCGCGCCGCAGACGGGGCACTTCTCGGGCGGTTCGTCGCCCGTGTGGATGTAGCCGCAGACGGTGCATTTCCATTTCTTCATCGCCGCGAACCTCTCCCGGACCGGTTTGCGTCCTTATAACACGAACGGCGCGCGCCGCGGGCAGGAAAACAGGAGCCCTTCCGCGGAACACCGCGCGAAGAGGGATTCCATATGAGAGGGATGGACGCGAACGCCGCGTGGCGACTCATCGAGGTCCCCTTCGTCGCAATCGACGTCGAGACGACGGGGCTCGACCCGGCGGAGGGCCACCGGGTCTGCGAGGTTGCGTTGCTCCGGTTCCTCCGCGGAGACGTGATCGACTCGCTCGTCTCGTTCGTCAACCCGATGCGCCCCATCTCTCCCGGCGCGTCCGCGGTCAACGGGATCACCGACGCCATGGTGGCGGACGCCCCGTCCTTCACCGACCTCCTCCCCCGGATCGTGGAGTTCATCGGCGAAGACCCCCTCGTGTTCCACAACGCCCCGTTCGACCTCTCCTTCCTGCGGGTGGAGGCGCGCCTGGCCGGCGGGGCGTGGCCGCGCAATCCGGTGATCGACACCCTGCCGCTCGCCCGAAGGACGGGCCGGTTCCGCGATCACTCGCTTGCGTCCATCTGCCGGGAGCTCGGGATCGAGGCCGCCTTCCACCGGGCGGCGGCAGACGCCTGGGCCGCAGGGAAGGTCTTGATCCGTCTTTCCCTTCCCTGACCCGCCCGGGCAGGAGGGTGAACGGTCTGAGGCCCTCCGCTCCTTCCATGGCGTAAGCAACGATCTTCCGTCCCGACGGCGATTCCTTCCCGACAACCCCGCTCCCCGCGAAAAAACAATCTTTCATGTAGGCAAATATTTACCCACAAATGCCAAAGGCGCCCCGCCCTCCGGGGGGAATTGAATTAATCCCATCTGATTTTGTTGAAGAATTTCGGTTTGAAGGCCTCCTCAACATTGGCATAGTTTTGGCGATATCATTCTTTTCCCGAAGGCGTGAGCAATTAAGTAAAAAAAAATCGGTGCCGGCCCGAAGACATCGGACCAAGACCGGGGGGGGAAGAGATGAAAAGGAAAACCGTCTTGATCGGGGCAGTGCTCTCCGTTGCCCTCACGGTAACGACTGTCTACGCGCTGTTCACGAACGGGGGGTTCGAGGACGGGACGTTCGCGAGTTGGACGGTAGAGCACGGCTCTAATTCCGGTGGTCTCCAACTGGATCCCGTGACCGGTGAACCGGTGGCGGAAACGGTCAGTTGGCAACCCGGGGGGTGGGACAACGTACACACCTTCGACAACATCACATCCGGAACCGGGACGGACAATGTGGCCTTCCTCCTCCCGACGGTGAAGTATGGCCAACATTCCGCCGTCGTCAACTATTCGGGGCAAGGGACTACCTTCGGGAATTCTTACAGGGCCACGCGGATTTACCAGGAAAACCCCCTCGCCGAATCGGACCGGGATCCGACGGACGGCCGTTTCCACATCCGTTTCGCATGGGCAGCGGTCACGGAGTCCGCTCACGAGCCGGCCGGCCAGTCGTACTTCCATGTCTCTTTGAAGAACGTAACGGACAATACGACGCTCTACTCGAAATTTTACTACTCCAACCAACCCGGGATCACATGGAGGACGGACAACACGTCCGATTACAACTGGTATTGGCTTGACTGGCAGGAAGTCGACCTTGATATCACGGACAACGTGGCTGTCGGCGATATCATTCGCATCGAGGCCTCCGCGTCCGGATGCCGTTACGGCGGCCATGCCGGCCACGTGTACCTCGACGGCTTCCGGTCCCAGCGCGCCGCGGAAGGGGGGCCTGGACCGACCGCCTTCGACCTCTCCCTGAACGCCCTCGGGAACGGCGGGTGCAGCGTCGCGCCCGGCGGAAACCGGTCCGGAGGCGGGCTCGCTTCGATGGCCGGCGGCCTGGCGATCTGGCTCGCCCTGATCGTGGCCCCGGTGGGGCTCCTGAAACGCCTCCACACCCGGAGGGGGGTTCGAGGAGGCGCCGGCCTGTTCGGCCTCTTCCTCCTTCTCGCCGCCGCGGCCCTTCTGATCGCCTCGGGGGCCGACGCGGGGCAGATCTCGCCGAAGACCCAGCGCCTTCACCTGACGACCGACGGGCTGGGGGCGTTCACGGTGGACTCCGGCCAGACGATCGGCCAGGGGGAGATGAACTTCCTCCTCGCGGCGAACTACGTCAAGCGCCCGCTCAACAAGGGGAACGTTTCGACCTTGACGATCCAGGAAGACCGGGTCCACAACCTGCTGACCTTCGATCTCGAGGGCGCCTACGGGCTGACCCCGGACCTCGAGCTGGGATTCGACATCCCCTACAACCTGGTCCAGAGCGGGAAAGACGCCAACGGCACGGACATCACGGACCACAACCTCGGCGACATCCGCGTGAACGGGAAATGGCGGTTCTTCACGAAGCCGGGGGCCGGGCTGGCGCTCGTCCCCTTCGCGGTCTTCCCCACCGGGGAGGACGAGGTCTTCCTGACCCAGAAGAAGTTCTCCTACGGGGCGAAGCTGGCCGGGCACTATGCCGCCACCGGGAAGCTCACCCTCCTGGCCAACGCGGGAGTGGAACTTGTCACCGGATGGACGAGGGACGGCAAGAGTCCCGATCATTACAGCGCGTGGATCCCGTTCGGCGTCGGCGCGACCTACGCCCTCCCGGGTCCAAGGAAGCAGGCGCTCGTCGGGGAAGTCAACGGAGAAACGATCATGGACAAGCCGTTCAGCAACCAGATCGTGACCCCCATCGAGTGGCTCCTCGGCTACCGGGCGGAGGTCAAGCCGGGCTGGACGATGCAGCTCGGCGGCGGGCGAGGGTTCAACAAGGGGATCGGCGCCCCGCAATGGCGCGGGTTCCTGGGAGTGGCCTACCTGAAATAGAACCCGTCTTCCCCAGTGGGGAAATCGCAGCGCGAAGGGCCGGGGAGGCGACTCCCCGGCCCTTCGCATTTTCATCGCGGGCGAGACAACGGCCGCCGCCGGGCCGCGCCCTGCCGCTTCCGTCGCTTCAGGTAATCCCGCCGCATCTTTTCGAGGATCTCCTCCCGCCTCCGGTACAGGCGCGCCAGCGGCCGCCTCTTCGCGCGGGCGAGGACGTAGGACGTCAACAGCGGCATCGCCACCGTGGAGTCGAGGTAGCACACGACGGCGTCCGGGAGCCTGGCGGGGTCGACCTTCCCCCACGAGACCGCCTCCGACGGCGTCGCCCCGGAGAGCCCTCCCGTGTCGGGCCGGGCATCGGTGACCTGGAGGAAGTAATCGTGCCCGTGGTCCGGAAGCCCCAGGACCTCCTGGATCTGCGGCTCCGTCTGGAGCATGAAGTTCTTGGGGGAGCCGCCGCCGAAGATCCAGACGCCGCTCTTCTCACCCCGAATCTTGGCGTCGTAGACGA
>JAMDBZ010000058.1:0-14825 GCA_023488945.1 Deltaproteobacteria bacterium | reverse complement strand
CGGACCCCCGGCCCGTCGAGCTGCATCGCGGCCACGTTCATCCCGATGGAGGAATCGCCGGGGGATGAGGTGTACACCGGCACGCCGTACCGGTGGGCGGCGGAAAGGACGCTCACCTCCCCGAGCCCCAGCGCCCGCTCCCGCTCCGCGACGTACCGGCCGAGGCGGTGATGGAACTCCGCCGTCCCCATCCCGGCCTGGAACTCCCCGGCCTCGAGGACCCGGCGGAAGAAGGCGTCCGTGTCGAGAAGGACATCGTAGGAAAACAGGATGTCGTAGATCCGGACGACTCCCTCCTCGCGCAGCGCCCGGTCGTCCAGGAAGGGGGAGCCGGCATGCATCCGCATCCCCAGGCCGAAATGGGCGTCGTGGTAAAGGTTCGCCCCCGTCGACACGATCCAGTCGACGAACCCGACCTTGATGAGCGGGACCACGCACGAGACGCCCAGCCCCGCGGGCGTGAGCGCCCCCGACAGCGACAGCCCGACGGTCACGCCGGGCCGGAGCATCTTCTCCGCGAGCAGCCGCCCCGCCTCCCGAAGCCGCCCGGCGTTGTACGCCAGGAACGTCCGGTCGATCAGGTCGGCGGCGGACGCGTCCTTCGAAACCGCCGGCGGCAGGATCCTCTGCCCTCTCAGGAACCGCGACGCCTTCGCCATGGGACGGTACCCTCCTCGCTCCGCCTGTCCGATTTTTCCCCGGGAAGACGAGAATGTCCGCATTATACACGTGCGCGCTATAATTGAGGCGTGCCGGACAACCACTCCTCAGAACGGGCGGAGCTCTCCGCGATCTACGAGGTGGGGAAGATCCTCGCCGCCACCCAGAACCTCCCGCGCTCCCTCGGCACATCCCTGCGCACGCTCCAGAGTCTCCTCGGATTCGACCGGGCCGCGATCCTTCTGCCCGACGCGGAGACGCGGGAGATCCGGATGGAGACGGCGGTGGGGTACACCCCGGAGCAGCGCGGCCGCGCGCGGTACGTCTGGGGAGAGGGGATCGTGGGGAAAACGATGAAGTCCGGGAGCCCCGTCGCCATCCCCGACGCCGCGAAGGAGCCGTCGTTCCTCGACAAGACGCAGGCGCACGCGAGGAACAACGAGAGGCCGCTCTCCTACCTCGCCGTCCCCATCAAGATCGGGAACGAGGTCCTCGGCGTGCTGACCGCGGAGCGGGTCGGCCGCGCGCGGACCCAGGCGCTCGAGCGGGACGCCCGCACCCTGACCATCATCGGCTGCCTCATCGGGCAGGCGCTCAAGCTCCACGCCGCCATCGGCCGTCTCCAGGAGGAATTCCAGAAGCAGCGCCAGGCGTTCGAGAAGACGATCCGCAAAACCTACCAGATCGGGAACATCATCGGGCGGAGCAAGCGGATGCAGGACGTGTTCGCCTCGATCGTCAGCGTCGCCCCCTCGCGCGCGACGGTCCTGCTGCGCGGCGAGAGCGGGACCGGGAAGGAGATGATCGCGCGGGCGATCCACCACCAGGGACAACGCGCCGGCCGGCCCTTCGTCGCGGTCAACTGCGCCGCGCTCCCGGAGACGCTCCTGGAATCGGAGCTCTTCGGCCACAAGCGGGGGGCCTTCACCGGCGCCGTCGACGAGCGCAAGGGGCGGTTCGAGGAGGCGGCGGGAGGGACGATCTTCCTCGACGAGATCGGCGACATCCCGCTCCCCACCCAGGTCAAGCTCCTGCGCGTCCTGCAGGAGAGAACGTTCGAGCGGCTCGGAGAAAACCGTCCGGTGGCCGTGGACGTCCGGGTCATCGCGGCAACCAACGCGGACCTCGAGACGATGGTCGAGCAGGGGCGTTTCCGGGAGGACCTCTTCTACCGGCTCAACGTGATCCCGATCTTTCTCCCGCCGTTGCGGGATCGGCGGGACGACATCATCCCCCTCACGGAGCATTTCCTCGAAAAGTTCAACCGGGAGCACCGCAAGAACGTCTCGTTCGCCCCCGACGCGCTCGACCTGCTGATCGAGTCCCGGTGGCCCGGCAACGTCCGGGAGCTGGAGAACCTCGTCGAGCGGACCGTCGTCATGGCGAAGACCGCCGTCGTGAGAGCCCAGGACCTGCCGCGCTCCCTCCGGGTCCCCCCTCCCGAAGCTCCGGCGTCGCAGTCGGCCTCCCCGGCCGGAGGGGGCGTTGCGGGGGAGGCGCATCCGGGGACGCCGCTTGCCGCCGCCGGCTCATCCGCGGCCCCTTCGCGCGCCGAATACCTCAAGGTCATCGAGCGCGAGGAACTCCGGAAGGCGCTCGAGAACGCCGGGTGGGTCATCGCCCGCGCCGCCCGGCTCCTCGGCTGGACGCCGCGCCAGGTCGCCTACAAGATGAAGAAGCACGGGCTCGCCTCCCCGTGGAGACGAACCGGCCCCCCGTAGCCCCCTCCCGGACCGGATTCCCGGACCGCCCGGTCCTTCTCCTCCCCGGAGCTTCTCAGACCTTCTCCACCACCACGGCGATCCCCTGCCCCACGCCGATGCACAGCCGGCCCTCAACAGCGGCACGGGGCAACAGCGACGCCGGCAACAGGCCGGCACGAGCCCGCCTCCCTCCGGAAGCCGCGGTGCCCCGCATAAAGAAACGCAGATTGTCATGATTCCGACATAATTGACGCGCCCCGCGGGAGCGGCCCCTCCTCCCGCCCCGTCCTTCCCGATCCCCGCCGGCCCGCGTCCCGCAACGGTTTCCCGGCGCCTCCTCCCCCGCCGCTCGCGGTGCCCCGCATAAAGAAACGCAGATTGTCATGATCCAGACATAATTGTCGCGCCCTGCGGGAGCGGCCCCTCCTCCCGCCCCGCGCTCCCCGATCCCCGCCGGCCCGCGTCCCGCAACGGTTTCCCGGCGCCTCCTCCCCCGCCGCTCCGGCCGTGGCACGCCTTCTGCTCATCCGTTCAACGTCGCCGAATTCCTATCTTCCAGGAGGCACCCATGAAGCGAATCGCACAGCTCGCAAGGAAAGCCTGCCTTGCCGCGGCGGCTGCGATCCTGTCGGCGGGCGTTTTCGCGGCCACGGCGCACGCAACGCCGTCCACAACCTACTGGACGCCCGCGACGACGGACATCCAGCCGTACGGCGTCTGGCACATCACCTACGACAGCTATTTCACGGTCTTCCGGAAGGCCGACAAGGGCGCCGGCGATTTTCCGACGGACGTCGGCCTGACGGTCGGGGTGCTTCCCTTTGAGAAGCTCCAGATGGAGGTCGGAGTCGACCTGCTGGAGCCGAGCGATGATCCCCTCTTCTTCAACGCGAAGATCGGCACGCCCGAAGGCGCCCTCTTCCCCGGATCGCCGGCGATCAACGTCGGGATTTTCAACGTCGGGACTCAGACCTCAAAGGACAAGACCCGTACGGATCAGAACATCGGCCACATCATGTTCGGCAAGACGATCCCGGTGCTGGGCCGCCTGTTCGCCGGGTACTACGTGGGAAACGCCACCGTGCTCAAGAACTCGAAGGGCGAGACGGACAACCACGGGGTCATGGTGGGCTTCGATCATGGCTTTCTTCCCAAGAAGGAGAAGGACGGCAGCGAGTACAACCGCGTCGTGCTGGCCGCCGATTACGCTTCGGGGAAAAACTCCTTCGGCGGCGGCGGCGTGGGCCTTTACTACTACTTCACCAAGAATATCGACCTGTTGACCGGTCCCGTGTGGTTCAACGACGAGGGGATCAACGGCAAGTGGAAGTGGACGGTCCAGCTCGACATCAACTTCCGGTTAAGCGGTGCGACCACAGCGGCTCGCATCAGGCGCATCGACCGAGAAAAGGAGAACACCGATGAGCAGACATATTCGTATGACAGGATGGATCGCGGCGGCCCTGATCGCGCTCTTCCTGGCCGCGGTCGCGACGCCCGTCCTCGCGGGCGACGCCCCGAAGCCCGACCCGAGCGGGGCCAACACGGGCGGGATCAACGACATCATCGGCGCCTCCGCGGGCGCCCCGACGGCGGACGACATCAAGGCCATGGCCGAAAAGGAGCCGCTGGCCGCCAAGGTGGCGGACACCGTCGGGCACAACCGGATCGCCATCAACATCGTCTGGACCCTGGTCGCCGGGTTCCTCGTCATGTTCATGCAGGCCGGGTTCGCGATGGTGGAGACCGGGTTCGTCCGGGCGAAGAACGCCGGTCACACGATGGCGATGAACTTCATGATCTACGGCCTCGGAATGCTCGGCTACTGGCTCTGCGGCTTCGCCCTCCAGATGGGCGGGGTCGGCGGCGTCGCGTCGCTCGGCGGCGCGGGCGTGCTCGACTCCGAGTTCACGATCCGGCTCTTCGGGAAGGATTTCGGCCTCTTCGGCACGAAGGGCTTCCTCCTCGCCGGCACGACCTACGACGCGGCCGTGTTCACCCTGTTCCTGTTCCAGATGGTCTTCATGGACACGACCGCCACGATCCCGACCGGCTCGATGGCGGAGCGGTGGAACTTCAAATCCTTTGTCGTCTACGGCTTTTTCGTGGGGATGATCCTTTATCCCCTGTATGCGAACTGGGTGTGGGGCGGCGGATGGCTGGCGGCCCTGGGCAGGAACTTCGGTCTCGGGCACGGGCACGTCGACTTCGCCGGCTCGTCGGTGGTCCACATGACGGGCGGCGTGACCGCGCTCGTCGGAGCGTGGGTCCTCGGTCCGCGCCTCGGCAAGTACACCAAGGACGGCAAGCCGGTCGCGATCCCGGGCCACCACATCCCGATGGCGGTGGTGGGCACGTTCATCCTGGCGTTCGGCTGGTTCGGGTTCAACGCCGGCTCCTCGCTCGCGGGGACCGACCTGCGGATCGGCGTCATCGCGACCAACACGATGCTCGCCAGCGCGGCGGGGGCGTTCTCATCGGCGATCTTCATGTGGATCCGGTACGGGAAACCGGACATCAGCATGGCGTGCAACGGGATGCTGGCGGGCCTGGTCGCCATCACCGCCCCCTGCGCGTTTGTCACGGCGCCGTCCGCCGTCCTGATCGGCGTCATCGCCGGGGTCCTGGTGTGCCTCTCGGTCTTCTTCGTCGAGCGGACCCTCAAGGTGGACGACCCGGTGGGCGCGTTCTCCGTTCACGGCGTCAACGGCGCCTGGGGCGTCATCGCGCTCGGCCTCTTCGCCGACGGCACCTACGGTGACGGGTGGAACGGCGTCCCGGGCACCGTGAGGGGCCTGCTCTACGGGGACACTTCCCAGTTCGCCGCGCAGATCTTCGGCACCCTGACCAATTTCGTCTACGTCGGGCTGGTCTCCCTGGCCTTCTTCGTGATCCTGAAGAAGACGATCGGCCTCCGCGTCCCCGAGGACGTGGAGCGGGAAGGGCTCGACCAGGCGGAGGTGGCGGTCGCCGCCTACCCGGACTTCAATATCCGGAACCTCCCGATCCGGACGATCCCGCCGCCGCCCGCCGAGGGGCTCGCGCACGCCAGCCAGCCCTCGATCGTCAAGGAGCCGTCCTATGAAGAAAATTGAGGCCATCATCAAGCCGTTCAAGGTCGAGGACGTCAAGAAGGCG
Source organism: Deltaproteobacteria bacterium (assembly GCA_023488945.1). The sequence continues at coordinate 9,324 of JAMDBZ010000058.1, read as the reverse complement.
CTCCACGAGGCCGGGGTGAACGGCATGACCGTCACCGAGGTCAGGGGTTTCGGCCGGCAGAAAGGACACACCGAGATCTACCGGGGGGCGGAGTACGTCGTGGACTTTGTGCCCAAGGTCAAGATCGAGGTGGCCGTGCCCGCCGAGACGGTCGCCGCGGTGGTCGAGCGGATCGTGACCAGCGCACGGACCGGAAAGATCGGCGACGGGAAGATCTTCGTGTCCGAAATCGAGGAAACCGTCCGCATCCGGACGGGCGAGCGGGGGCGCGAGGCGCTGTAACCACCCCCTCACGGTCCGCCCCGCTCCCCGGGGGCGCCGCGCGTCGAGACCCCTCCCGGCCGCGGCGCCGCCCCCGGGGCAGACAGACTTCGCAGAGGAAGCCTCTCCTTGCGAATGAGGCGGTCCAGGTCGTCCCGCGAAAGACCGGTCTGTCTCAAAATCCCGAGCAATGTGCCTTTCGCAAGCTCATCGTGGAGAGGAACAACCGTACAATGCGTTCCTTTTCGCAAACTGACGTGGCTCCCCCTGGTTCGGACAACCTGGAAACCGTCTTATTGGAGAATCGAGACGAGGGACGCGCCCGAGAGAGCGGGTAGTTTACCCACCCGCCGCCACCTCGAGGGGAGACAGGACGATCTCTTCGGTGCCCTCCGGGAGATCCTCGGTTCCGAAGCTTTCCAGGTAGAGTTCCACGGCCTCCTTCAGATTGGCCTTCGCCTCTTCGATGCTTCTCCCCTGGCTCACGACGCCCAGCTCGACGCAAAGGGCGACATACCATTTTCCTTCCTTGCGGATGACTGCGGTCAATCTCTTCGACATCTCCATCCTCCCGAGCGCGACCGCTCAACCGATATGTTCGCACAAACGGGCCGCAAACGCATCAGGCAGGACGCGTACGCACGACGTCGGACCGCCCGCCGACGGGCTGACGAAGAACCCGGCGTCAGATGGCTCGGTCTTCCTTCGTTCAACCCCCGCGACATTCCCCCAAGGAAGTTGAACTCCGGAGGATACGGGCCGCAGGCAGGAAGGGAAGAGATGCTCACAGGGCCCTAATCGGCATCACGATCATCGGCAGCCCGTCGAAGACGAGCCGCTTCTGCGCGAGGAAGGCCGTCTGGTTGTGGAGCAGCCGCGTGACGAAGTTTTCCTCTTCAAAGACGAGTTGCCCCGCGAAGAACATGATGTTGGGGAAATCCTTCGCCGCCTCCGCGGCCAGCTGCTCCACGGTGTGGATGATGTCCGTGCCGACGTCGTAGCGCGCCTCCGCGTAGAAACCGTGTCCCTTGGCGAATTCGACGTAATTCCGGAGCTGCTCCCCGACATCCTCTTTCAGGTTCACGACCTCCTCCGCCCCCTTGAACCGGCTCGTGTCGATCACGCCGACGGAGAGGAAGAGGAAGTTCCGGAACATTCCCGGAAACGAGCGGATCACGGAGAAGAGGACGTGCATCCCCATCCCGTTGTACCCGGAAACCAGGATGGCCGCCGTCGGGGCTTGCCGGCGAAGCGTCGGCTCCTGGGCGACCGTGACGGGGGGTAGCTGTGTCAGCAACTCGTCGAGCCGCTTGAGCTGGCCCTGGGTCTGCCGGTAGTGCCGCCGGATCAGGAAGGCGAGCGCGATGAACGTCCCCGTGATGAGGAGCGTGACCCATCCCCCCTCCGGGAACTTGATCCAGATCGTCACGGCGAGAATCGAAGCGGTCAGAAAAAACCCGACGCCGTTCATCGCCAGCCTGTGCCTCCACCCTTTCTCCTTGTGCCGGTCCTTCCACCAGTGGACGCACATCCCGAACTGGGAGAGGGTGAACGTCAGGAAGACGTTGATCGAGTACATGACCACCAGGTACTTCACCGAGCCCCCGGTGATCAGGAGCATCAGGAACGCCATCGCCCCCATGAAGACGACGCCGTACTTGCGCACCAGCCGCTCGGAGAGGTGGGCGAACCGGTGCGGCATGTAGAGGTCCACCGCCATGTTCGACAGGACCTGCGGCCCGTCGATGAAGCCGGTCTGCGCGGCCACGAACAACAGGACCGCCTCCGTCGCCAGGATGAACATGACCAGCAGGTTCCCGCTTCCGGCGCCGACGAACGCCCCGACCATCCTCTCGATGAGGACCGCGTTGAGCGTCTTCCCCGGCACCGGCCGCACGTCGTTCAGCACGTATCCCAGGATGATCCCCCCCGCGATGAAGGAGAGCGAGCAGGCCATGTAGAGCATCGCCTTCTTGCCCGTGTGCACCCGCGGCTCCCGGAGCGTCTGCATCGAGTTGCTCACCGCCTCGATCCCCGTGTAGGTCCCTGCCCCCATCGAGTAGGCGCGCATCAGCAGCATCCCCACCCCGGCCCACCCCATCTGCGCCGTCGCCGCGGAGAGGTCCGAGGAGACGCGCGACGCGAGCGCGGGCACGTCGGAGGCATGCCGGAAAACGGCGTAGAGGACCAGGGGGATGTGGGAGAGCATGAAGGCCATGAAGATGGGGGTGAGCGCCACCACCGACTCCTTGACCCCCCGGAGGTTGAGCCAGATCAGGACCAGGATGACGAAGGCGATGAAGCCGATCTTGTGGGCATGCCAGGCCGGCGGCAGGAAGCTGTAAATGGCGTCCACGCCGGCCGCCACGGAGATCGTCACGGTCAGGACGTAGTCGATGACGAGGGCCGAGCCCGAGACGACCCCCGCTTTCTCCCCGAGCAGCTTGGAGGCGACGATGTACCCGCCGCCGCCCGAGGGGAACGCCTCGATGATCTGGGAATAGCTCCCCGAGATGATGAAGACGGTGACCACCGTGGCGATCGCCACGAAGATCGCCAGGACCGTGTGTTCCCCGAGCGCCAGGTACGCCTCCTCCGGGCCGTAGGCGGACGAGGAGATCCCGTCCGCGCCCAGGCCGACCCACGCGAAGAAGGCGATCAGGGCGATGTGCTGGAAAACCTTCGGGTCGAAGAGGTCCCGGGGGGTGCCGAGAAGGAACCGCTTGGCCCGGCTGTAGAGGGAATTGATGTCCATGACCTCAGATAACCGGCCGGCCGGACCGACGGGCGGCCATCATCATCCGCATATGGTTGAAATTATAGACTCGGCCCCCGGGGCCGTCAAACGGGGAAAGTTCCGGGGCCGGAGGGACCGGCCCGTGGGGTATACTTTCAAAATGGCCCTCCGGAAGCCGGTCCCCGTCTCGCTCTTCTTCACCTGCCTCGCCGACGCCTTCGCGCCGCAGGTCGCCTTCGCCACCGTCGCGGTCCTCGAGCGGTTCGGGGCGCGGGTGCGCGTCCCCCTCTCGCAGACCTGCTGCGGCCAGCCGGCCTTCAACTCGGGAAACCGGAAGGAGGCGCGCGCCATGGCGGCGCGCTTCCTGTCCGCCTTCGACGGCGACGGATACATCGTGACGCCGTCGGGCTCCTGCGCGGCGATGGTCCGCCACATGTACCCCGTCCTGTTCCGCGACGAGCCGAAGATGCTCGCCCTGGCCTACCGCGTCGCGGAGCGGGTCTTCGAGCTCACCCAGTTCCTCGTGGAGGTCCTGGGCGTCACCGACCCCGGGTCGCCCTTCAAGGGGAAGGTCACCTACCACGACTCGTGCCACCTCCGCCGGGGGCTGGGCGTTATCGAGCCGCCGCGGGCGCTCTTGCGGGCGATCCCCGGCGTCGAGCTCGTCGAGATGGCGGAGAGCGACCGCTGCTGCGGGTTCGGGGGGGTCTTCTCCGTCAAGTACGGCCCCGTCTCCTGCCGGATGGTCGAGCAGAAGATCGAGCGGATCCTCGAAACCGGCGCGCAGTACGTCACGTCCGGGGACCTGGGGTGCCTCTTCAACATCGCGGGGCTCGTCTCCCGCTCGGGTTACCCCGTGAAAGCGATCCACATCGCGGAGATCCTTGCCGGAACCGCGGACGGAGTGATGCGCTGATGGAGCCGCGGTCGCACGCCTTCGCACGCAGCGCCGAGAAGGCGCTCTTCGACACGACCCTCCAGGCCGCGCTCTCCCGCACGACCGGGAAGTTCCTCGGGGCGCGCGACGACGCCGTCGCCGCCTTCCCGGGATTCGCGGCGGCCCGGGAGAACGCGTCACGGATCAAGGAGGAGGCGCTCGCGAGCCTCGACCGGCTCCTCGAGCGCTTCATCGCCGAGGCGGAAAACCGGGGCGCGGTCGTCCACGGCGCGCGGGACGCCGCCGAGGCCAGGGGAATCGCCGCCCGCGTCGCGCGCGAGGAGGGAATCGCCGAGGCGGTCAAGTCGAAGTCGATGCTCGCGGAGGAGGTCGAGCTCAATGAGGCGCTCGAGGCGGCGGGCGTCTCCGTCGCGGAGTCGGACCTCGGCGAGTTCATCATCCAGCTCGCCGGGGAGCCGCCCTCCCACATCATCGCCCCGGCGATCCACAAGACGCGCGACCAGATCTCCCGCATGTTCCACGAGAAGCTCGGCGAGCCGATCACCGCCGAAATCCCCGAGCTCGTGCGGGCGGCCCGCCGCCACCTGCGGGCGAAGTTCCTGGCCGCCGGGATGGGGATCAGCGGCGCCAACTTCCTGTGTGCCGACACCGGCTCGATCGTCCTGGTGACGAACGAGGGGAACGCCCGCATGGGGACGATCCTGCCGCGGGTCCACCTCGCCGTGGCGGGGATCGAGAAGGTCATCCCGTCGATCCGTGACCTCCCGGACTTCCTGCGCGTCCTCCCCCGGAGCGCCTCCGGCCAGGTGCTTTCGTCCTACGTCTCGATCCTGGCGGGGACGAAGCGCCCCGGCGACGCCGAGGGGCCCGAGCGGCTTCACGTCATCCTCGTCGACAACGGCCGGTCCGCGATCCTCAACGGGAAGTACCGCGGCATCCTCAAGTGCATCCGCTGCGGCGCCTGCCTCAACGCCTGCCCCGTCTACCGGAACGTGGGCGGGCACGCCTACGGCTGGGTCTACTCCGGCCCGATGGGCTCCGTCCTGACGCCGCTCCTCACGGGGCTCCCCGGCGCCGCGCCGCTCCCGAACGCGAGCACGCTGTGCGGCGCATGCGGGGAGGTGTGCCCCGTCAAGATCCCCTTGCCGGACATGCTCCTGGAGCTGCGCGGCGACGAGCGGGCGCAGGGGCTCAAAAGCCCGCCCGAGGTCCTGGGCGCCAAGGCGTACGCCGCCCTGATGAGCCGCGCGGGGATCATCGAGGCGGTCCAGCGGTTCCTCGGCGTCGTCTCGCGGCTGCTCTGGAAGGACCGGAGGATTTCATGGATGCCGTTCCCGTTCTCGAGATGGACCGCGAAGCGGGACTTCCCAGCCCCCGCGCCGCAGCCGTTCCGGGCGCTCTGGAAGAAGGAACGGGGGATCAGGCCGTGACGCGGAACGACCCGGCGAGGGAGCTGCTCGAACGGATCCGCGTCGCCCTCCGCCGAGACGATGCCCCGCCGGCGGCATCCGGCCGCGGCGCGCCGCCGGAGACCGGCGGCGGCGGGACGAATGCGGAGGAAACCGTTTCGGCCTTTCGGGCGGAGTTCGAGGCGGCCGGGGGGACCTTCCTCTCCGGTCCCGCCCTCGAGCCGCTGCTCCCGGCGCTTGCCGAGGCGCTGCGGACGGAGAACGTGACGGCGCTCCTGGTGCCCGGGGACGACCCGGCCGCCCGAGCCGTCGCGGAAGGGTTGGCTCCGTTCGGGCCGTTCGCGATCGTCCCCCCCGCGGAGATCCGGCAGGCGGCCCCTCCCGTCTCGGCCGGGATCCAGTCCGCCGAGTTCGCGATCGCCGAGACGGGCACCGTCGTCCAGACGAGCCGCGACGGGAGGACGCTCCTGCCGGGGCTTCTGACCGACATCCACGTGGCGCTGCTGTCGCCCGGCCTCTTCGTGGAGCGGATGGACGAGTGCCTGGAGGCGCTCGCCGCCGCCCCACCCCGCAACATCTCCTTCATCACGGGTCCCAGCAAGACCGCCGACATCGAGCAGACGCTCACCGTCGGAGCGCACGGGCCGCGGAAGGTCATCAGCCGCCCCACCCCGCAACATCTCCTTCATCACGGGTCCCAGCAAGACCGCCGACATCGAGCAGACGCTCACCGTCGGAGCGCACGGGCCGCGGAAGGTCATCACGCTGCTCTGCCCTTTTTGAGAGCGGGGACGGGGGATTCCCCTCACCAGCCGAGAGCGCGCAGCAGGAAGAGCCAGCCGATGATGGTGGCCGCCGAGGCGGCGGTCGACAGGATGACGATCGTCCCGGCCAGCGCCGCGTCCCCCTCGAGCTGCGACGCCATCACGTAGGTGACCACGGCGGTGGGGCACCCCATCATGATCGACCCGATGCGCAGGTCCTCTCCCGAGAGGCCCATCAGCCGGTAGGCCCCGATCCCGATCGCCGTCAGCAGGACGGTCTTCATCGCCGCCGCGATCGCCGCCTTCCCGAACCCCGCGCGCGCCCGACCGAAGGAAAACGATCCGCCCAGGCACAACAAGGACAGGGGCAACGTGGCCGACGACAGGATCCCGAGCGTCTTCCCCGCGAGGGGAGGAACCGGGATCCGGAAGAAGCTCCAGGCGATCCCCAGGGCCGAGGAGAGGATGATCGGGTTCGAGACGAGCTGGCGCCCGATCCGGCGGGCGTTCTCCGACACGGACCGGTCCGCCCCGTGGGGGAGGAGGAGCGCAACCACCGCCAGCCCGTTGAGCAGGGGAACGATGAACCCCAGCAGGATGCTCGCCTTCGCAAGCCCCGCCCTCCCCGCCACGTTGAGGACGATGGGAAGCCCGACGTACGCGAGGTTGGCCCGGAACGCCCCCTGGACGAACGCCCCCCGCTCCGCCGGCGTCATCGCCATCCGCCCCGAGACGAAGAAGGCGAGGAGGAAGACCGCGACCGTCGCGAAGTAGCCGCCGACGACCAGCGTTCCGTTGAACGCCTCGCCGAAGGCGGAGCCGGAGATCTCGTGGAAGAGGAGCGCCGGCAGGAGGAGGTAATAGACGAGGCCGTTGGCCGTGTCGATGAACGGCTCGCCGAGGAAGCGGTACCGGCGCGCGGCGGCGCCGATCGCCACGACGAGAAAGACCGGGAGGACGGCAACGAGGATGTCCACGGGGCTCCTTAACCCGCATTTCTCACCAGGCTTCTGCTGCGACGGCGGATACGGGCATGTCTCCTGCGTTGCGCTCCTTCGTGCTCCTCGACGGAGTGTCCACTACGCCTGCGGTGCCCGAAGTTCGCGCGCCTTGTGTCCACGCCCGTCTCCACCGTCTCGCGACGAACCCCGGCGAGACATGCGGGTTAACAAAACGGCGGCCCCGGGATGGGGCCGCCGCGGCTTCCGTTCAACCTCCGGGCCGCCGAGGACCCGGGAGCGCCTGATTTACTGCAGCCGTTTCTCCCCGCGGATCCGCGTGAGGTAGGCGGCGATCTCCTTCGCCTCCTCGTCCGTGATGGGGCAGCCGTTGACCTTCTGCATCCGCTTGACGGTCGCGGTCCAGCCCGCCGCGTTCTTGTTCCGGCCCAGGGCGCGGCTCGTGGGGTGGCAGATGGAGCACTTCTTCTCGAAGAGCGCCTTGGCCTTGTCGGCGGGACCGTTCGCCTTCCCGCCCCCCTTCTCCGCCGCGGACACGGCCGCTCCGCCGAGGAGCAGCAGGCCGGCGGCGAGGACCGCCGTGATTCCTCTCTTCAACATGGTCGCACCTCCGAAAGAAGATGTCGGACTACTTCTTCCCGTGCTCCGTCGCGAGGAACTCGACGATCTTCGCGGCGTCCTGGTCCGAGATCCAGTCCGCCTTCTTGCCCTGCATCGACTTCACGATCTCGGTCCACCTCTCCTTCGTCTCCTGCCGCGCCGTCGCCCGGGCAAGGTCGTGGCAGACGCCGCACTTCTGCTCGAAGAGCGTCTTGCCTTCCTGCGCCGCCGTGGGAGCCGCCGGGGGAGCCGCCGGCTTGGGGGGCTCGGACTTGGCGCAGCCCGATACGACCATCATGAGGGGGAGCCGCCGGCTTGGGGGGCTCGGACTTGGCGCAGCCCGATACGACCATCATGATGGCCACCAGGAGAACGGAAAGCACCACGCCGCCGCGCACGCGCATCGGAGACACCCTCCTTGGGAACAAATGGGATGAATGACCTGGCCATTCTACGACCCCGCGCGCGGCATCTCAACACTTTTCGATATAATGACCGCATGATCAAGGTCCGGATTCCCCAGAAAAACAGGGCGCTGGAGATCCCGGGGCCCAAACGGGTAATGGACATCCTCGCCGCCGCGGGGGTCCGCCCGGCCACCGTCATCGTGACGCAGGGGAAGCGGCTGCTCACGAAGGACATGCGGGTGGAGGACGGGGAGACGGTGGAGATCCTCTCCGTCGTCTCGGGGGGGTGACCGGCCGTGAAGTGCAAGCGGTGCCGCGCCGCCCAGGCCGCGGTCGACCTCCCCAGCCATCACGCCGCCTTCTGCCCGGAGTGCTTCTTCCTCTTCTTCCGCGGCCAGGTCGAGGAGGGGATCCGGTCGCTGTCGCTCCTCTCCCGGTCCGACCGGATCCTCGTGTGCGTATCCGGCGGGAAGGACAGTCTCGTCCTGTGGGATATCCTGATGGAGCTCGGCTACGAGACGGAAGGGCTGTACATCGACCTCGGGATCGAGGGGTACTCCGACCGGTCGAAGGAGAAGGTCCTGGCCTACGCCGCCCCCCGCGGCAAGACCCCGATCGTCGTGGATCTCCGCAAGGAAGGAGTCCCGATCCCCGAGGCCTCCCGGTTCGCGCGGAAGGAGGAATGCTCCGTCTGCGGGACGGTCAAGCGCTACTTCTTCAACCGGGTGGCGGCCGAGCGCGGATTCACGGTCGTCGCCACGGGGCACAACCTCGACGACGAGGCGGCGCGTCTTTTGGGGAACCTCCTCCACTGGCAGAAAGGACACCTCGCGCGCCAGCACCCCCTCCTGCCGGCTTCGGAAGACGGGCTGGTCCGGAAGGTCAAGCCGCTGTGGCGGGTGAGCGAGCTGGAGACGGCGTCTTACGGCTTCCTCAAGGGGATCGACTACGTGACGGAAGAGTGCCCTTTGAGCTTCGACGCGACCTCGCTTGTCTACAAGGAGGCGCTTTCCCTCGTCGAGGAGAAGATGCCGGGGACCCGCGGCGCCTTCTACTTCGGCTTCCTCAAGGGCAAGGCGCTTCCCCGCCCGGTACCTGGCGCGGCGGACAACGAGGAGTTCCTGCCCGGCAGCGAGGGCGGGGAGGAGGAGGCCGGAGGCGGAACCGCGAGGCCGTGCGCCTCGTGCGGCGCCCCGACCTTCACCGAAGTATGCTCCTTCTGCCGGCTCAAGGAGCGGGTCCGGAAAGGGACGGCCAAAAGGGGCGCCCCGCCGCGCTGACGCCCTCCC
>JAMDBZ010000035.1 GCA_023488945.1 Deltaproteobacteria bacterium | reverse complement strand
AGGAGTCTCACATGTCCAAGCAGAGGTTCGAGCGAACGAAGCCGCACGTGAACGTGGGGACGATCGGTCACGTCGATCACGGGAAGACGACCTTGACGGCGGCGATCACGAAGGTTTTGGCGAACCGGGGGTTTGCGGAGTTCGTGCCGTTCGATCAGATCGACAAGGCTCCGGAGGAGCGGGAGCGGGGGATCACGATTGCGACGGCGCACGTGGAGTACCAGACGGCGGTGCGGCACTATGCGCACGTGGACTGTCCGGGTCACGCGGACTACATCAAGAACATGATCACGGGCGCGGCGCAGATGGACGGTGCGATCCTGGTGGTTTCGGCGGCGGACGGTCCGATGCCCCAGACGCGGGAGCACATTTTGTTGGCGCGGCAGGTGGGGGTTCCGCAGATCGTGGTGTTCATGAACAAGGTGGACATGGTGGACGATCCGGAGCTGTTGGACCTGGTGGATCTGGAGGTCCGGGAGTTGTTGAGCAAGTACGGGTTTCCCGGGGACAAGACGCCGATCGTGCGGGGGAGTGCGCTCAAGGCTCTGGAGTGCGGATGCGGGAAGGAGGGGTGCGCTTCCTGCAAGTGCGTGTTCGATCTGATGGGGGCGGTGGACTCGTTCATTCCGACGCCGGCGCGTGAGATCGACAAGCCGTTCCTGATGGCGGTCGAGGACGTCTTTTCGATATCGGGCCGCGGGACGGTGGTGACGGGCCGCGTGGAGCGCGGGGTGATCAAGGTGGGCGACGAGGTGGAGATCCTGGGGTTGCGGCCGACGCAGAAGACGGTGGCGACGGGCGTGGAGATGTTCCGGAAGCTGTTGGATCAGGGTCAGGCGGGGGACAACATCGGGGTGTTGCTGCGGGGGACGAAGAAGGACGAGGTGGAGCGGGGCCAGGTGCTGGCGAAGCCGGGGAGCATCACTCCGCACCGGAAGTTCAAGGCCTCGGTGTACATCCTGACGAAGGAGGAGGGGGGCCGCCACACGCCGTTTTTCAACGGGTACCGTCCGCAGTTCTATTTCCGGACGACGGACGTGACGGGGGTGGCGTCCTTGCCCGACGGGGTGGAGATGGTGATGCCGGGGGACAACGTGGCGCTGTCGGTGGATCTGATCACGCCGGTGGCGATGGAGAAGGAGCTTCGGTTCGCGATCCGGGAGGGGGGACGCACGGTGGGCGCCGGCGTCGTCTCGGAGATCGTCGAGTAACGGACGAGGAGAAGGGGGATATCCCGTGGCCATCGAGCATCAGAAGATCCGGATCCGCCTGAAGGCTTTCGACTACAGGCTCCTGGACAAGGCGACCGGCGAGATCGTGGAGAAGGCGAAGCAGACCGGCGCGAAGGTGGCGGGGCCCATCCCGCTCCCCACCAGGATCGAGCGGTTCACGGTGAACCGGTCCCCTCACGTCGACAAGAAGAGCCGCGAGCAGTTCGAGATCCGCACGCACAAGCGGCTGCTCGACATCCACGAGCCTCCCGCGGCGACGATCGACGCCCTCATGAAGCTGGACCTTCCGGCGGGGGTCGAGGTCGAGATCAAGCTGTAACGGCTCGAAGCGGGAGAGCGAAACCCCGAACGACACGACAGGGTGCAAGCCATGACGACCGGCATACTGGGAAAAAAATTGGGCATGTCGCAGATCTTCGACGGTGAAGGGAAGGCGATCCCCGTCACGGTGATCGAGGCGGGGCCGTGCACCGTGATCCAGAGGAAGACCGCCCGGACCGACGGCTACGACGCCGTCCAGATCGGGTTCGATGCCGTCCCCGCCCACCGGGTCGACAGGCCGACGGCGGGCCACTTCCGGAAGGCGGGAAAGGGGACGTTCCGGACGCTCCAGGAGCTCCGCCTGGGCGAGAAGGACGCCGCGGTCGAGATCGGCCAGGAGATCCGCGTGGACATCTTCAAGGAAGGCGACTTCGTGGACGTGACGGGCCGCACGAAGGGACGCGGGTTTACCGGCGTCGTCCGGCGGTGGAACTTCCGCGGGGGGCGGGCGACCCACGGCTCGATGTTCCACAGGGCGCCGGGGTCGATCGGCGGCTCCTCCTACCCCTCGCGCGTGTTCAAGAACATGAAGATGGGCGGGCATTACGGCAACGAGCGGGTCACGGTCCTCAACCTGAAGGTGGTGAGCGTTCAGCCGGACAAGAACCTGCTGCTCCTCAGGGGTGCCGTGCCGGGGGCGAAGAACAGCCTCGTATTCGTCCGGAAAGCCGTCAAGAAAGGGAACTGAAGGAGCCAAGCGATGCCAACCGTGGAGATGGTCGACAAGGAGAGACAGGTGAAGGGGACGGTGGATCTCCCCGAGGCCGTCTTCGGCGTTCCCGTGAAGACCCACCTCCTCCATCACGTCGTGGTGGCGCAGCTCGCGGCGCGCCGGTCGGGGACGGCCGACACGAAGACGCGGGCGGACGTCTCGGGCGGCGGGAAGAAGCCGTTTCGACAGAAGGGGACCGGGCGTGCCCGGATGGGGAGCACCCGCTCTCCGCTGTTGCGCGGCGGCGGGACGGTGTTCGGGCCCCATCCGCGCAGCTATGCGACGAAGGTCAACCGGAAGGAGATGAAGGGGGCCCTGCGGAGCGCCCTGAGCGCCAAGGCGCTGGAGAACAAGCTGATCCTCGTCGACGACCTCGAGATCGCCGAGCCGAAGACGAAGGCGTTCCTCAAGGTCGCGGGGACGCTGGGGCTCGTGGACGCCTTGCTCGTGACGGAAGGGCCCTCGGCGAACCTCTCCCTCGGTGCCCGCAACCTCAGGTCGTTCAAGGTCCTCCCGGTCAAGGCCCTCAACGTGTACGACATCCTGTCCTACGATCAGCTCGTCTTCTCCCGGCCGGCGTTCGACAAAATCACCGAGGTGCTGGGGACATGAACACCGCCGAGATCCTCAAGCGGCCCCTGATCACCGAGAAGGCGTCCCTGGCCCGGGAGACCGGGAATGCCGTGGCCTTCGAGGTGGACCGGCGCGCCACGAAGAAACAGATCCGGGACGCCGTCGAGAAGATGTTCAAGGTGAAGGTCGAGGACGTCAAGACGATGAACGTCCCCGGCAAGCCCAAGCGCCGGGGGGCGGTCGCCGGCCGGCGGGCGGGGTGGAAGAAGGCGATCGTGACGCTCAAGCCGGGCGGCAAGATCGAGTTTTTCGAAGGCGTCTGACGGCGCGGGAAGACGAGGAGCCGAACACATGGCCATCCGGAAACTGAAGCCGACCTCCCCGGGCGTCCGGGGGATGACGGTCCTGACGAACGAGGAGCTGACGGCGGCCCGGCCCGAGCGGGGGCTCACGGAGTCGACGAAAAGCACGGGCGGCCGGAACAACCAGGGGCGCATCACCTGCCGCCACCACGGGGGCGGGCACAAGAAGCTCTACCGGGTCGTCGACTTCCGGAGGGACAAGCGGAACATCCCGGCCAAGGTGGCGTCCCTCGAATACGACCCGAACCGGTCCGCGCGGATCGCGCTCCTCCACTACGCCGACGGGGAGAAGCGGTACATCCTGGCGCCGGTCGGCCTGTCGGTCGGGGACACGGTGATCGCGGGACAGGACGCGGACATCAAGCCCGGCAACGCGCTGCCGATCCGGAACATCCCGGTGGGGACGTTCGTCCACAACGTGGAACTCAAGATCGGCAAGGGCGGGCAGCTGGCCCGTTCCGCGGGGACCGTGGTCCAGATCCTGGCGAAGGAGGGGCAGTACGCCCACCTCCGGCTGGCGTCGGGCGAGGTCCGTCTCGTCCACCTCGATTGCATGGCCACGGTCGGGCAGGTCGGGAACCTCGACCACGAAAAGGTGTCGCTCGGGAAGGCCGGTCGGAGCCGGTGGCTCGGGGTCCGTCCCACGACCCGGGGCGTCGTGATGAACCCCGTCGACCACCCGATGGGAGGCGGCGAGGGGAAGTCCTCCGGCGGCCGGCACCCGTGCACGCCGTGGGGAAAGCCGACGAAAGGATACAAGACGCGGAAGAACCAGGCAACCGACCGCTATATCGTCAAGCGGCGGAAGTAGCCGGAAAGGGGCATTGGGCCAGTGGCGCGATCGATCAAGAAGGGACCGTACGTCGAGGAGGGCCTGGCGAGGAAGCTGCGCAAGGCCATCGAGACGGGAGACAAGAAGGTGGTCAAGACCTGGTCGCGGCGGTCGACCATCACGCCCGGCATGGTCGGGTACACGTTCGCCGTGCACAACGGGCGGAAGTTCATGCCCGTCTTCGTCACGGAGAACATGGTCGGCCACAAGCTCGGCGAGTTCTCCCCCACGCGTACGTTCCACGGCCACTCCGGGGACCGCAAGGCGAAGGTGAAGAAGTAGGCCCCTTAAGGGAGGGAAGGAGACGATGGAAGCGAGAGCGACGGCACGATACGTCCGGGTGGCCCCCAGGAAGGCGCGTTTGGTGGTCGCACTCATCCGGGGGAAGAAGATCGGGCAGGCCCGGACGATCCTCGGCCTGGCGAAGAAAGCGTCGGCGAAGCTCGTGAAGAAGGTGCTCGAATCGGCCGTGGCCAACGCGGGGCAGACCGGCGTGATCGACGTGGACGCTCTCTACGTCAAGCAGGCGTCCGTGGACGGCGCCGCATCCCAGAGGCGGTTCCGCCCGGCGCCGATGGGACGGGCCCACCGGTATCGCCGTCGGACGAGCCACATCACGATCGTCGTGGATGAGGCATGATATGGCCCGTTTCGTCAGTATGCCGGGATTCGAGCCCGTCTCCGTGCACGGAATGGCCGCTTGTCCTGGGTTATCGCGGTGGCGCGTCGGCGCTCTCGGTACTTGCCCTGTGTTCGAAGCGGGCCATGTCATGCCGGGCATTGTCGGTTAATTAGAAGGGAGGCGGGTTTGGGACAGAAGGTACATCCGTACGGGTTTCGACTGGGGATCATCAAGGACTGGCGGTCCCGGTGGTACGCCGAGAAGGAGTACGCGGCGAACCTCCAGCAGGACCTCAAGCTCCGGAAGTACGTCAAGGAACGGCTGAGCCACGCCGGCGTCTCGTCCGTCGGGATCGAGCGCAAGTCGAACCGGGTCCACGTGATCGTCCACACGGCCCGTCCCGGGATCGTGATCGGCAAGAAGGGGGCCGAGATCGAGAACCTGCGGAAGGATCTCCAGAAGTTCACGGACCGTGAGGTGACCATCTCGATCCAGGAGATCCGGCGCCCCGAGACGGACGCCCAGCTCACGGCCGAGAACGTCGCCCTCCAGCTCGAGCGCCGCATCGCCTTCCGGCGCGCCATGAAGAAGACCGTCCTCTCCTCCGTCAAGCTGGGGGCCAAGGGGATCAAGATCCAGGTGTCCGGACGCCTCGGCGGGGCCGAGATGTCCCGGACCGAGTGGTACCGCGAGGGGCGGGTCCCCCTCCACACCCTGCGCGCCGACATCGACTACGGCTACGCCATCGCGCGGACCACGTACGGGGCGATCGGCGTCAAGGTGTGGATCTACAAAGGGGAGGTCCTCCCGCAGAGCGCCTCCGCCGCCTCGAAAACCGAATAGGAGAACGGCTCCGATGCTCGCCCCAAAACGGGTCAAGTACCGCAAGTCGCAGAAAGGGCGCCGGCGCGGCGTCGCCACGGCGGGGAACACCCTCAATTTCGGCGACTACGGCGTGAAGGCCGCCGGCGCCGGGTGGATCACCTCCCGCGAGATCGAGGCCGCCCGGGTCGCCATGACGCGGTTCATCAAGCGCGGCGGCAAGATCTGGATCCGGATCTTCCCCGACAAGCCGATCACGAAGAAGCCGGCCGAGACCCGGATGGGGAAGGGCAAGGGGGCGCCCGAGGAGTGGGTCTGCGTGGTCCGGCCGGGTCTTGTGCTCTACGAAATCGAGGGGGTCGACGAGGCGACGGCGCGCGAAGCGTTCCGGCTGGCGACGCACAAGCTCCCGATCCAGACCAGGTTCGTCTCGAGGGAGGGGTGAGGTCCCATGAAACGTAAGGAGCTGCGCGACCTCGGCGCGGAGGAGCTGCGCCATCGGGAGGCGGAGATCCGGGACGAGATCTTCCGCCTGAAGATGAAACGGTCGGCCACGGCGCTTGAGAACAGGATGCTGATCCGCAACAGGCGGAGGGACCTCGCGCGCGTGCTGACCCTCCTCACCGAGAAGGCGAAAGGAGAGGCCAGGCAGAGATGATTTCGGACAACGCGACCGGAAGCCGTGGGATCCGGAAGGTCAAGGTGGGAACCGTCGTCAGCGACAAGATGGACAAGACGGTCGTCGTGCGGGTGGAACGGCTCGTGATGCACTCCGTGTACAAGAAATACACGAAGCGCCGGGCCCGGTACAAGGCGCACGACGAGAAGAACGAGTGCCGTGTCGGCGACCGGGTGGAGATCATCGAGACGCGGCCCCTGAGCAAGGACAAGCGGTGGCGCGTGTTCCGGCTGATCGAGCGGCCCGCCGTCCGTTAATACGCAGACGGAGCGTAAGCGATCATGATCCAGATGCAGACAATGCTCGATGCGGCCGACAACTCCGGAGCCAAACGCCTCTCCTGCATCAAGGTGCTCGGGGGGAGCAAGCGGCGCTACGCGGGCGTCGGGGACATCATCGTGGTGAGCGTCAAGGAGGCGATCCCCCACGCGAAGGTCAAGAAGGGGGACGTCTACAAGGCGGTCGTCGTCCGGACGACGAAGGAGGTCGGCCGTCCCGACGGGAGCTACCTCCGGTTCGACCAGAACTCGGCCGTCCTCATCAACCCCCAGGGAGAGCCGATCGGGACCCGCATCTTCGGTCCGGTCGCCCGGGAGCTCCGGGCCAAGAAGTTCATGAAGATCATTTCCCTGGCGCCGGAAGTCCTGTAGGCGGGGAGGGACAAGGACGATGAACGAGGCGACGCTGCGCATCCGCAGGAACGACATCGTGAAGGTCATGGTGGGCAGGGAGAAGGGGAAGGTCGGGCGCGTGCTCAAGGTGGACCGGGAGAAGGGACGGGTGCTCATCGAGAAGATCAACATGGTGAAGCGTCACGCCAAGCCGGGGAAGACCAACCCCCAGGGCGGGATCGTCGAGAAGGAGGCGCCCATCGCCTACTCGAATGTCCTCATCATGTGCGACAAGTGCAACAAGCCGACGCGGGTCGCGATGGCGGCGGACGAGTCGGGAGAGCGGAGCCGGACCTGCAGGCGGTGCGGATCCGTTCTCGAGAAGAAGAAACGGTAACGGGCCGCGCGGCGGACGGGAGAGAACGGGATGGCGAGACTGAACGAGATCTACAAGAAAGAGATTGTCCCCAAGCTGATGGAAAAGTTTCGGTACATGAACCCCATGCAGGTGCCGAAGGTCCGGAAGGTGGTCATCAACATGGGACTGGGCGAAGCGATCGATAACATCAAGATCCTGGACTCGGCGGCGGAGGAACTCGCGCTGATCAGCGGGCAGAAGCCCGTGGTGATGAAGGCGCGCAAGAGCATTTCGAATTTCAAGCTGAGGGAAGGCTATCCGATCGGGATCAAGGTGACGTTGCGCCGGGACCGGATGTACCACTTCCTCGACAAGCTGATGTCGGTGGCGCTCCCCCGTGTCAGGGATTTCAAAGGGGTCTCGCCGAAAGGGTTCGACGGTCGGGGAAACTACACGATTGGCATAAAGGAACAGATTATATTCTCTGAGATAAATTACGATAAAATAGATAAAATCAAGGGCATGAACGTCACGATCTGCACCACGGCCCGCACGGATGAGGAGGGGCTGGAACTGCTCAAGCTCCTCGGGATGCCGTTCCGCGCCCAATAGGTGGATCGGGAGGAGACCGAGTTGGCCAAGAAATCGATCATCGCCAAGGCGAAACGGACCCCCAAGTTCAAGGTCCGGAAGTACAACCGGTGCCCGCGCTGCGGCCGCCCCCGCGCTTTTTACCGGAAGTTCCGGCTCTGCCGGATCTGCCTCCGGGAACTGGCGCTCAAGGGCGATCTGCCCGGCGTCATCAAGGCGAGCTGGTAGGAGGCGACGATGGCGATCAACGACCATATCTCGAACATGCTGACGCGCATCCGGAACGCCCAGGTCGCCCGGTTCGACCATGTCGCGCTGCCGTCCACCCGGATCCTGGCGAACATCGCCCAGATCCTCAAGGAGGAGGGGTTCATCAAGAATTACCGCGTCCTGCACGACCCGAAGCAGCCGACGCTCCGGATCATCCTCAAGAGCCACCCGGAGGCCGGGTACGCCATCAAAGGGATCCGCCGGGTGAGCCGCCCGAGCCGGCGTGTTTACGTGGGCAAGGACGATGTCCCGACCGTCAAGAACGGCTTCGGGGTCGCCATCATCTCGACGTCCCGGGGGGTGATGACCGGGGAGAAGGCCAAAAAACTCGCGATCGGCGGGGAGCTGCTCTGCGAGGTGTGGTAGACGCGGCAGGCGGTTCCCGTTCGGAGGTGTCGTCAATGTCCAGGATCGGAAAGATGCCGGTGCCCATCCCCGCGGGCGTGAAGGTCTCGGTCGGGCCGGAGGGGGTCACCGTGACGGGCAGGAAGGGGTCGCTGACGCGCCCTCTCCACGAGAAGATCCGGGTCGAGGTCGCCGGGGACAAGGCCCTCGTGACGCTCGAAGGCGGGGACGGCGGAAATCTCCACGGGCTCTACCGGACCCTTTTGGCCAACATGGTCAGGGGAGTGACGGAAGGGTTCACGGAAACCCTGGAGATCGTCGGGGTCGGGTACAAGGCCGAGGCGAAGCCGGGAACCCTCCATCTGGCGCTCGGATACTCGCATCCCGTCGTGTTCCCGCTTCCGAAGGGGATCACGGCGGACGTGGAGGCAGCCACGGTGATCAAGGTGAGCGGGATGGACAAGGAGCTCGTCGGCCGGACGGCGGCCAGGATCCGGGCCCTGCGGAAGCCGGACGTCTACAAGCTGAAGGGGATCCGGTACCGGGGCGAGCGCCTCCTGAAGAAGGTGGGAAAAGCCGCGGGGAAGTAGCGCGCGGGCGAACACGGAACAACCAGACGGAGTCGGTGGAGCCATGGGCCAGAAGAATATTCGCGAGATCGGGCGGCAGAAACGGAAGCGGAGAATCCGGAAGAAACTCTTCGGGACGGAACAGCGCCCCCGCCTGTCCGTATTCCGGAGCGCCAAGCACATCTACGCGCAGCTGGTCGTCGATTCCACGGGGTCCACGATCCTGTCGGCGTCGACCCTCTCCCCGGAGATTCGCGTCGAGCTCCGGGAGGCGGAGAAGTGTGTCGCGGCCAGGAAGGTGGGCGAGTTGCTCGGGAAGAAGGCCATCGAGCGGAACATCCGGCGGGTGGTCTTCGACCGGAACGGGTTCCTCTACCACGGGCGGATCAAGGCCCTGGCGGAAGGCGCCCGGGAGTCGGGACTCGAATTCTGACGATTACGGCGGGATCGCCGCGACAGGAGGGCGGGTTGAAGAGGATCAATCCTGAAGGGCTGGAACTGAAGGACCGGGTCGTTCACATCAGCCGCGTGGCCAAGGTGGTCAAGGGCGGCCGACGGTTCTCGTTCAGCGCGGTGGTCGTGGTCGGCGACGGCCAGGGCCGCGTCGGGACGGGTCTCGGCAAGGCGAACGAGGTTCCCGACGCGATCCGGAAGGCCGTCCAGAACGCCAAGCGCGCCCTCATCGAGGTGCCCATGGTGAACGGGACGATCCCCTACGGAGTGGTGGGCGAGTTCGGCGCGAGCAAGGTCGTCTGCCGCCCGGCCTCGCCCGGAACCGGGGTCATCGCCGGCGGCGGCGTGCGCGCGGTCGTCGAGTCGGCGGGGATCACGAACATCCTCACGAAGTCCCTCGGCAGCAACAACCCGCACAATCTCGTCAAGGCGGCGATCGGCGCGCTCGCCCAGCTGCGGACCCCGCAGGAGATCACGGAGATGCGGGGGCAGAAAGAGGAGGAGGCGACGGCATGAGCGGCCGCCTTCGCATCACGCTCGTCAAGGGTTTGAGCGGCCGGCGCGAATCCCTCCGGCGCGTGGTCCGGGGACTGGGGCTCACGAGGCTCCACCGGACCGTCGAGCGCGAGGACACGCCGCAGATCCGCGGGATGGTGGAAAAGGCCAAGGTCCTCCTCCGGGTGGAGGAGGCGGGAGAGGCAAAATGAAGCTCACTGACCTTCGGCCCGCGAGCGGGGCCAAGAGCGCCAAGAAGCGCGTGGGACGCGGCACGGGCTCGGGTCTCGGGAAGACGTCCGGACGCGGGCACAAGGGACTGCGGGCCCGAAGCGGCGGGGGCACGCCGCGCGGGTACGAAGGGGGCCAGATGCCCCTCCAGAGACGCCTCCCGAAACGCGGGTTCGTCAACCCCTTCCGGAAGGAGCTCGCGGTCGTCAACATCAAGGATCTGAACCGGTTCCAGCCCGGGTCGGTCGTCGATCGGGAAGCTCTGGTGGAGGCCGGACTGGTCAAGAACGTGCGGGACGGCGTGAAGCTCCTGGCGAACGGCAAGGTGAACCGGCCTCTGACGGTCAAGGTCGACCGGGCCAGCCGCGCTGCGGCGGAAAAGATCGCCGCCGCGGGCGGGACGCTGGAGGTCCGTGAAACTTGCTGAGCGGCCTCCAGAACATCACCCGCATCCCCGAGCTCAAGAAGCGGCTGTTGGTCACGGCCCTTCTCCTGATCGTCTACCGGGTCGGCATCTACATCCCGACCCCGGGGATCGACAACGCCGCGCTGAACAACCTGTTCCAGAGCCAGTCCGGGACGCTGTTCGGGCTCATCGACATGTTCTCCGGGGGGGCGCTCAGCCGCTTCTCGATCTTCACCCTCGGGATCATGCCGTACATCAGCTCGTCCATCATCCTGCAGCTGCTGACCGTCGTCATCCCCCGGCTCGAGAAGCTGTCGAAGGAGGGCGAGCTCGGCCGCCGGAAGATCACCCAGTACACCCGGTACGGCACGATCGTCCTCTCGATCATCCAGGGGTTCGGGATCGCCGTGGGCCTTGAGGGCGTCGGCGCCGGCCAGGGGGCGTCGATCGTCTACAACCCGGGCTGGAGCTTCCGGCTCATGACGATCATCACGCTGACCTCGGGAACGGCCTTCCTCATGTGGCTCGGCGAGCAGATCACGGAGCGGGGGATCGGGAACGGGATCTCGCTCATCATCTTCGCCGGGATCGTGGCCCGCTTTCCGAGCGGCATGGTCCGGACCGTCCAGCTCGTCCGGACGGGGGAGATGGGGATCTTCACGGCCCTGCTTCTTCTGGCCCTCATGGTCGTCGTGGTGGGGGTGATCATCTACTTCGAGCGGGCGCAGCGGCGGATCCCGGTCCAGTACGCCCGGCGGATCGTGGGACGGCGGGTCTACGGCGGCCAGAGCACCCACCTGCCGCTCAAGGTCAACACGGCGGGCGTCATCCCGCCGATCTTCGCGTCCTCGATCCTGCTCTTCCCGGCGACGGTGGCCAACTTCATCAAGCACCCGATCACCCAGTCGATCTCATCGGCCCTGACACCGGGGAGCGTCGCCTACGAGACGCTCTACGTCGCGTTCATCATCTTCTTCTGCTATTTCTACACGGCCGTGAGCTTCAACCCGGTCGACGTGGCCGACAACATGCGGAAGTACGGCGGTTTCGTCCCGGGGATCCGGCCGGGGAAGAAGACCGCCGAGTACATCGACCGGATCCTCACGCGGATCACCCTCGGAGGGGCCCTTTACGTGGCGGCGGTCTGCGTCCTGCCGAGCATCCTCATCGCCAGGTTCAACGTGCCCTTCTACTTCGGGGGGACGGGCCTGCTGATCGTCGTGGGCGTCGCCATGGACACGCTCCAGCAAATCGAGACGCACCTGATCACGCGCCACTACGAGGGGTTCCTCAAGAAGGGACAGATCAAAGGGAGGAGGGCGTAGGAGCCATGATGGGGATCATCATGTTGGGCCCGCCGGGCGCCGGCAAGGGAACGCAGGCCAAGAAGCTTTCGTCGGCCTTCGGCATCCCGCAGATTTCGACGGGGGACATGCTCCGCGAAGCCGTGAAGAACGGGACGGAGCTGGGGAAGATGGCGAAGACCCACATGGACGCCGGCGGGCTGGTCCCCGACGACGTGGTCATCGGGATCGTCCGGGAACGGCTCGGCGCGAAGGACTGCGACAAGGGGTTCATCCTGGACGGCTTTCCGCGGACAATCCCCCAGGCGGAAGCGCTCGACCGGGTGGCCGGGGAGCTCGGCAAGCCGATCGGGACGGTCGTCTCCCTCGATGTCGACGGAAAGGCGCTGATGGAGCGGATGTGCGGGCGCCGGACCTGCACCGGCTGCGGTGCCATGTACCACGTGAAATTCAACCCCCCGAAGACGGAGGGGGTCTGCGACAAGTGCGGCACGGCCCTGATCCAACGGGAGGACGACAAGGAGGAGACGATCCGGACGCGCCTCGCGAACTACAAGAAGTCCACCGAGCCGTTGATCGCGTATTACGGGAAGGCCGGGACGCTTCGGACCGTCACGGCCTCGGGGGACATCGACGCGATCTACTCCGGCATCGTGAAGATCCTGCGGCAGGCATGATCATCGTCAAGTCGCCTCAGGAAATCGAGGCGATGCGGCGCTCGGGCGCCGTCGTGGGGCGGTTCTTTGAAGAGGTGAAGGGGCTGATCGCCCCGGGGATGACCACGCAGGACCTGGAGGACTTCGCGGCCGCGTTCCTCGCCCGCCAGGGGCTGCGGGGGGCATTCAAGGGGTACATGGGGTTCCCCGCGAACCTGTGCACCTCGATCAACGAGGAGGTCGTGCACGGCATCCCCTCCCGGAAACGGACCCTCCGGGACGGAGACATCCTGAGCCTCGACTTCGGGGTGGTCCGGGACGGGTTTTACGGGGACGCGGCGAAAACGTATGCGGTCGGAACGATCCCCGATTCATCCGCCAGACTCATGGCGGTCACGGAGAGGGCCCTTGAATCGGCGATCGCCGCGACCGTCCCCGGGAACCGGGTGGGAGACATCTCCGCCGCGATCCAGGAAACGGTCGAAGAGGCCGGGTTCTCCGTCGTCCGGGACTTCGTGGGGCACGGGATCGGGCGGAGCATGCACGAGGAGCCGCAAGTGCCGAACTTCGGCAATCGCGGCACGGGGCCGAAGCTGTCCGAAGGAATGGTCCTGGCGATCGAGCCGATGGTGAACGAGGGCGGCCACGCGGTGGAGGTCCTTGCCGACGGGTGGACGGTCGTCACCCGGGACCGCCGGAGATCGGCCCATTTCGAGCACATGGTGACGATTTCCCGGGACGGATGCAGGATACTGACTCTCCCGTGAGGCGAGGGGGGAAGGTCGGAGCAGAGGGAGGCATGGCGAAGGAAGAGGGCGTAGAGGTCGAGGGGACGGTCATCGAGCCGCTCCCGAACGCGATGTTCCGGGTGCAGCTGGACAACAAGATGACGATCCTCGCCCACATCTCGGGCAAGATGAGGATGCACTACATCAAGATCCTGCCCGGCGACCGGGTCACGGTGCAGATGACGCCGTACGACCTGACGCGCGGGCGGATCATTTACCGAACGAAGTGAGAGAGGCGCGCGATGAAGGTCAGGCCGTCGGTCCGCAAGCTCTGCGTCAAGTGCAAGGTGGTCCGGAGGAAGGGCGTGGTCCGGGTCATCTGCGAGAACCCGAAACACAAGCAGCGCCAGGGATAGGCCGGTCGAGGGGCCCGCGCGCGTCAGGGAGGAGAACCGTTTGGCACGCATAGCCGGAGTCGACATTCCGAAGAACAAGAAGATCGGGACGGCGTTGACCTACATCTACGGGATCGGCTCGACGTCCGCGGCGAGGATCCTTGCGGAGGCGAACGTCTCGCCGGACGCGCGGACGCACACGCTGACCGAGGACCAGGTCGCCCGGATCCGGGACGTCATCGACGCCCATTACCGCGTGGAGGGAGACCTCCGCAAGGAAACGGCGATGAACATCAAGCGCCTCATGGATCTCGGGTCGTACCGGGGGCTGCGCCACCGGAAGGGGCTCCCGGTCCGGGGGCAGAGGACCCACACGAACGCCCGGACGCGGAAGGGCCCCCGCAAGGGCGCCGTCGCAAGGAAGAAGGAAGCGCCGAAGAAATAACGCCGGAATGAGCTCCCGCGCGGCGCGCGGGAGCACGGAGGAGTGATGGCAACGCCGAAGAGGAAAGGGAAGAGGAAGGTCCGGAGGAACGTGCCGGTGGGCGTCGCCCACATCAAGGCGACCTTCAACAACACGCAGATCACGATCACGGATCCCGACGGCAACACGCTCGCCTGGAGCAGCTCCGGTTCGAAGGGGTTCAAGGGATCCCGGAAGGGAACCCCCTTCGCGGCGACGATCGCCGCCGAGGAGGTGGCGAAGAAGGCGCTGGAGATGGGCGTGAGCACGGTCTCCGTCGAGATCAAGGGCCCGGGCTCCGGGCGCGAGGCGGCGCTGCGCACCCTGCAGGCCGCGGGGCTGAGGATCAACTACATCCGGGACGTCACGCCGATCCCGCACAACGGGTGCCGCCCGCCGAAGCGGCGGCGCGTGTGAGCCGGACAGACAGACGATAGAGGAGGCAGTCCTTGGCAAGGTATCGAGAAGCGGTTTGCCGCCTGTGCCGCCGGGAGGGGATCGAACTGTTCCTCAAGGGCGACCGGTGCTTCACGGACAAGTGCGCGATCAAGCGGCGGGGATACCCCCCCGGGCAGCACGGCCAGCGCAGGCCCAAGCACAGCGACTACGGCGTCCAGCTGCGCGAGAAGCAGAAGGCCAAGAGGATCTATGGCCTCCTGGAGCGCCAGTTCCGGAACTACTTCCAGAAAGCCGACCGAATGAAGGGAAAGACCGGCGACAACCTCCTGATCCTCCTCGAGCGGCGCCTCGACAACGTCGCCTACCGTCTCGGCTTCGCGACGACGCGCCGGGAGAGCCGCCAGCTCGTCCGCCACGGCCACTTCCTGATCGGAGGCCGGAAGGTGAACATTCCCTCGTACCATGTCCGGGCCGGGGAAACGATCGAGCTGCGCGAGAAGAGCCGGTCGCTCAAGGCCCTCAACGACGCGCTCGATGCCGTCGTCCGCAAGGGGATCCCGGCGTGGCTCGAGCTGGACCGGGAAAACTTCCGCGGACAGGTCAAGGAGATCCCCGCGCGGACGGACATCACGGAGCCGATCCAGGAGCATCTGATCGTCGAGCTCTACTCGAAGTAAAACCGGGTCGTTGACGAAGGGGGCAGCATGTACCAGCGAAACTGGAAGCAACTGATCAGGCCGCGCCGGATCGAGATCCAGGCCGATTCGGCGACGGCCGATTACGGGAAGTTCGTCGCGGAGCCGCTTGAGCGGGGATTCGGGACCACGCTGGGGAACGCCCTCCGCCGCGTGCTCCTCTCCTCCCTCCAGGGGGCGGCGATCACCTCCGTCCGGATCGAGGGGGTCCAGCACGAATACTCCACGATCGTCGGCGTCGTCGAGGACGTCACCGACATCGTCCTGAATCTCAAAGAGGTGCGCATCCGGATGCACGCGCCGGAGCCGCGTACGATCACCCTGTCGGCGAAGGGACCCAGGCGGGTGAAGGCAGGGGATATCCAGACCGATCCGATGGTGGAAATCCTGAACCGCGACCACCATATCGCGGAGCTCTCGGAGAACGCCACGCTCAAGATGGAGCTGTCCGCACGGATGGGGAAGGGATACGTCTCCGCCGAGCGCAACCTCGAGGAGGGAGCCCCGATCGGGACCATCCCCATCGACGCGATCTTCTCTCCCGTTCGAAAGGTCAACTTCACCGTGACCAACGCCCGTGTGGGACAACAGACCGACTTCGACCGCCTGATCCTCGAGGTGTGGACGGACGGCTCGATCCTCCCGGCCGACGCCTTGGCCTACGCCGCGAAGATCCTGAAGGACCAGTTGACCGTCTTCATCAACTTCGATGAGGAGATGGAGATGCCCGAGGAGCCGCCGTCCCGCGACGAGATTGCGGCGAACGAGAACCTCTACAAGCCGGTGGAGGAGCTCGAACTCTCCGTGCGGGCCTACAACTGCCTGAAGAACGCCGACATCAAGTACATCGGCGAGCTCGTGCAGAAGACGGAGCAGGAGATGCTCAAGACGAAGAATTTCGGCAAGAAAAGCCTCAACGAGATCAAGGAGGTCCTCCAGGAGATGGGACTGTCCCTCGGGATGAATGTGGAAGGGTTCTCGCCCGACAAATACAGCCCGCCCCGGGAAGAGGATTAACACTTAACGCGACACGAGGACACGCCATGCGTCACGCCGTCGACCACAGAAAACTGCGCCGGAGCCCGGGGCACCGGAAGGCCCTCCTGCGGAATCTGATGAACGCCCTCGTCCGCTCGGAGCGGATCGAGACGACGGTCGCCAAGGCCAAGGAACTCCGGCGGCTCGCCGACCGGATCATCACCCTCGGGAAGAGGGACACGACCCACGCGAGGCGCCGGGTCTTCTCCATGCTGAGCGACAAGGCCAACACGGAGAAGGTGTTCGCGGGGCTGGCCGCCCGGTTCGCGGGGCGTGCCGGCGGGTATACCCGGATCATCCGAACCGACTTCCGGCCCGGCGACGGGTCGGAGATGGCGATCATAGAGTACCTGCCCGCGGAGGAGAAGAAGGCCGGGACGAAGAAGAGGCGGAAGAAGGCGACTCCCGACAAGAATGCCGCCGCCCGGGGCAAAGCTCATGCGAAGCCCGGACCGAGACCGAAAAGGAAGCCGAAGACCGAGGAGGGCGAAGAAGCGGAATAGGCCGATCCGTCCCGATCGCGGCGACGGGAAACCTGGGCGGCCCCACGGGGGGTCGCCTTTTTTATATCCGGTTATAGCCCGCATTTCTCCCCAGGCTTCTGCTGCGGCGGCGGATACGGGCATGTCTCCTGCGTTGCGCTCGGTCGAGCTCCTCGGCGTACTGTCAAATACGCCTCCGGGGCCCTCGGTCGCGCGCCTTGTATCCACACCCGTCTCCACTGCTTCGCGACGAACCCTGGTGAGAAATGCGGAATTGAGATATCCCTTGACCGTTCCCTTGGTTGCCAATAATATGAAAGCGACATTCATGATCACGATAAGGACGTGAGTCCCCCGCCATGCAGCGTCTCCTGCGGCAGATCGATTCCGAAATCACGGCCCTCGGCGGCAAGCGGAGCAAGAGCCGCGAACGGATCATCGAGGCGTTCTTCCGGATGAAGAGCCACGTCACCGTGGAGGGGTTGACGCGGATCGTGCGGGAGACGCACCGGGGGACCGGCGGGGCGACGGTGTACAGGACGTTGAAGCTCCTGGCACGTCTGGGATACGCCCGGGAGGTTGATTTCGGGGAAGGGATGCGGAGGTACGAAAGCAGCCTCGCGGCGCACCACGATCACCTCGTCTGCATGACGTGCGGCGCCGTCTCCGAGTTCGAGCAGCCGGACATCGAGGAACTCCAGGATGAAGTGGCCCGTCGGCACGGGTTCGTCGCGACCCGGCACAGACTGGAGATTTACGGGTATTGCGGGAATTGCCGGCCTTCCGGCGGGAACGGGTGCGGATGAAGGCCGCGACGGACACCCGGGCGGCGGGGGGGCGCATCGTCCTGGTCGGCAACCCGAATGTCGGGAAGAGCGTCGTCTTCGGGTACCTGACCGGGCGGTACGTCACCGTGTCCAACTACCCCGGCACGACGGTCGAAGTGACGCGGGGGGAGGCCCGGGACCGGGGTGCGGTCCACGAGATCATCGACACCCCCGGCGTCTACTCCCTCCTCCCGATGTCCGAGGATGAACGAGTCACCCGGGACATCCTGATGAGCGAGCGTGAGGCCCGCGTCGTCCAGGTGTGCGACGCGAAGAACATGCGGCGCTCCCTGTTGATCACCCTCCAACTGGCGGAGATGGGTGTCCCCGTCGTCCTCGCGGTGAACATGGCCGACGAGGCGCGCGACCTCGGCGTGATGCCGCGGGTCGAAGATCTCGAGAGGATCGTCGGGGTGCCGGCAGTTCCCACGGTGGCCGTCCGGAAGAAGGGGGTGGAGCGGCTCCTCCACCTCGCGCTGGCCGCGGAGGCGCCCGCCCTCCGGATCCCGTACGGCGACCGGATCGAGGAGGCCATCGCCCGGATGGAGCGTCTCCTGCCGGAGACGCTTCCCGTCGGGAAGCGGGCCATCGCCCTCATGCTCCTCTGCGGGGACGACTCCCTCTCGCCGTGGCTGGCGGAGCATTCCGCGGGAGAGAAGATCCGCGAGATGAACGCGGTCCGGAACGCGCTCGAAGAGGCGACGGGCGGGGGCGTCGCTTATCGGGTCAACCAGATCCGGCTGCAATGGATCGATTCCGTCCTGGCGGGGCTCGCCGAGGAGGGGCCGGAACGGAAGGGGACCGACTGGGCCCGGATCTTCGGGCGGTATGCGATGGACCCCCTGTACGGGATCCCGATCCTTGCGGCCGTCCTGTTCCTGGCATACGAGTTCGTCGGGGTGTTCGGGGCGAAGTTCCTCGTCGACCTGCTCGAGCAGGGCGTGTTCGGGAAGGGGGTCATCCCCGCCGCGACCTGGCTCGTCGAGAGAACGATCCCATGGCCGGTCGCCAGGGATTTCCTCGTCGGCCCTTACGGGATGATCTCGATGGCCCTGTCGTACGCGATCGCCATCGTGCTCCCGATCGTCGGGACCTTCTTCATCGGGTTCGGGATCCTGGAGGACTCGGGATACCTCCCGCGGCTCGCGGTCATGGTGGACCGGCTCTTCAAGAAGATCGGCTGCAACGGGAAGGCGGTGCTCCCGATGATCCTGGGGCTCGGCTGCGACACGATGGCGACCCTGACGACGCGGATCCTGGAGACCCGCAAGGAGCGGATCATCGTGACGCTCCTCCTGGCGCTGGGGATCCCGTGCTCGGCCCAATTGGGCGTTATCCTGGGGATGCTGGGAGGCGTCGGTCCCGCCGCAGCGGCGACCTGGGTCGCCGTCGTGGCGGGCGTCATCGTGGCGGTCGGGTACCTCGCCTCGAAGGTCCTCCCCGGGGAGTCGTCCGACTTCATCCTGGAGATCCCCCCCATCCGCTTTCCCCAGATCGGGAACCTGGGGATCAAGACGATGGCCCGGATCGAGTGGTATCTCCGCGAGGCGGTCCCCCTCTTCCTGCTCGGCACCCTCGTGCTGTTCTTCGCGGACCGTTTCGGCTTGCTCCGGTGGGTCGAGCGCGTGGCGGAGCCGCTGATCGTGGGAGCGCTCGACCTTCCCCCGAAGACAACCGAGGCGTTCCTGATCGGGTTCCTGAGGCGCGACTACGGCGCCGCGGGGCTGTTCGACATGGCGCGGGCCGGGCTCCTCACGCACCTCCAGGTCGTGGTCAGCCTCGTGACGATCACGCTGTTCATTCCGTGCCTGGCCAACTTTCTCGTGATCGTCAAGGAACACGGGGCGAAGGTGGCCGCCGGGATGGCCGCCTTCATCTTCCCGTTCGCGATCCTGGTGGGGGCGGCGGTCAACGCGGCCGCCCGCGCACTCGGTGTCCGGTTTTGACGGAGGGATTGCTTCTTGATAATCCGATGCCCCCTTTGTCAATATGAGATCGACGCGTCGGACCGGGGATGCCGCACCGGCTGCCCGATGGGGAAGAGCTGCTCCCTCGTCTGCTGCCCGCGATGCCGCTACTCGTTCCCGCTGCCGGAGTCGAAGATCGTGAACTTCGTCAGAACGCTCCTGCCGAAAGGAAAGGACAAATGACCGAGTATGCCCAGGACGAGATCCTCGAACTGGTCTGGACGCTCCGGGAGGATGGGCGCGCCACGCGGGCGCAGATCCTCCGGAGCACGGAGGAGGAGCGGCCGGACGCCGTTCTCGAAGAGCTCCGTGCGGGGGGTCTCGTCGAGTCGTCACGGGACGAGATTCTCCTGACGCGGGCGGGAGAGGAGCGGGCGCGCGGGATCATCAGGCGCCACCGGCTCGCCGAGGTCCTGCTCCACAACCTCTTCGACCTCGACCGCTCGCAGATCGAGATGGACGCCTGCAAGTTCGAGCACATCCTCTCGAACGCGGTCACGGAGAGCGTCTGCACCTTCCTGGGTCACCCGCCGGTCTGCCCTCACGGGAAGCCGATCCCGCGGGGAGAGTGCTGCGACCGGATCCGGACCGAGATCCAGCCGCTCGTGACGCGGCTCTCGGACGCGGGACTCGGCGACCCCGTCCGGATCGTGTTCATCACGCCGAAATCCCGCCGGCGGCTTGAGAAGCTCTCTTCCCTGGGGATCGTCCCGGGAAGCCGCCTGCGCCTCCTCCAGAGGAACCCGTCCCACGTCCTCCAGATCGGCGAGACGACCATCGCCCTGGACCGGGACATCACGGATGAAATTTTCGTCAAGCGGGCTTAGGCGGCTGGCCGCGTACCTGGCGTTGCTTTCCGCCTGGGAGTGGGGAACCGGCGCCTTCCCGCTGCCGGCCGCGGCCATTCCGCCGCCCGAACCGGCCCTGCTCCTTCGCTACGCGGCGCCATCCGTCCCTGACGCCGAGGCGCGGGTCTGGTCGGCGCGCCTCCCGGACCTCCTCGCCGGGACGCTGAGGGTGCGATGGGTCCGGCCGCCGCAGGTCGACGAAACGCCGGACCAGGGGAAGGACCGGTATCCCGCCGCGGACGGTCCCGCGCTGGCGAGGATCGCGGGGATCCTCGACGAGGCCAGGCGCCTTGCCGGCCGGATGGACACGAAGGACGCGGTTCGGCGCCTCCAGGAGGCCGAGGGGGAGGCCCGGAGGTACCGCCTGTCGGAGACGACGAAGCCTCTCCTCGCGGACATCTTCCTGTGGCGCGGCGCCCTGCTCCTGTGGGACGGGAAGCGCGAAGAGGCGGAAGCGATGTTCGCCCGATCCCGGTTGCTCCGCCCGGATTTCGTTCCCGACCCTGCCCTGTTCCCGCCGCAAATCCGGGAATCGTGGAACAGGGCGCTGGAGCGCCGCCCCCCGGCCGCGGAAGTCGTCGTCTCGACGGTTCCTGCCGCAGCGGAGATCCGGATCGATGGCGCCGCGCGAGGGAAAACGCCGGCCCGGGTCCGCCTCCCGGGTGACGGGCCCGTCACGATCCGCGTCGAACGCCCCGGGTACCGTCCGGTGTCCAGGACCGGCCAGTGGCTGCCGGGTGACGCGGAGGTTCTCGACATCGTCCTGCCTCCCGATCGGTCCGCAGCGATCGGCGAGGTCCTGGCCGCCTCGCCGGACGGCCGCAATGCGGGCGCTCCGGTGTCCGAGCTGGCGGGGATGTCCGGAGCGGCACGGGCCGCGGTCGTCGTCCTGGAAAAGAAGGACGGCGGAATACTGGTCCGGGTCCTGGCCTGGAAGCGGGGGGATCCCGCCCTCTTCAAGGCCGGAGAGCTGACGTGGGGGGGCGGAGAGGAGGGGATCCGCGAGGCGGCCCGCGGAGTGTCCGGCATGCTCGCGGCGTCGGGATGGCCGGTTGCGGAAAACGAACCGGGGAGAGGGGATCGGCCGTGGTACTATAATTGGTGGTTCTGGGGGCTGATCGGGGCGGCCGTTGTCGGTGTCGCGACCGGTTTCGGCGGCGGGGGCGGAGGGGCATCCGGAAGTTCCACCGGCACCATCGGCGTGACTTTTTGAAAGGATCCTGTCCGCATTGCTCCTGGTCGTGGCGTTCCTGGCCGCGCTGGCGGCCCTCATTCCCGGCCCCGTTGCCGGGGAGACGGTCATCCGGAGCCCCTCGGGCACGAAGATCATCACATCTCACGAGCCGCCCCACAACATCCTCGGGGAGGCGTGCGTCGCCTGCTACCCCAAGGAAAAGTTCGATTTCTGGCTCCTGATCTACAAAGGGAAACCGCCGGCCCTGGCCGTCGAGAGCGCGCTCGACAACGGGGCGGGAAGAGCATCGGGAGCGGGAGCGGCGGCACGGTGCATCGAATGCCATCCGCGCAAAGC